>DATAYL010000218.1:0-14163 GCA_036272575.1 Bryobacteraceae bacterium
ATGAATCTCATTTGAAGCGCACGCTTCGAGAATGGGTGCGCCATTACAATAGCGGCCGTCCACATCAGTCCCTGGGGCCCGGTATTCCAGACCAAGTTGAGCGGACGTTGCCGGCAGACGACGACCATAAACCAGTATCCCCGAACAGACGGGTCATCGCGAAGTCAATACTCGGCGGTTTACATCACGAGTATCGATGGGCTGATGTCGCCTGACTTACTCACAAATGGCAGCGACTACGCCAATTCACTACTCTATGGAGTTCTTGCGCAGCACAGGTCTCTTGCACCAATTCTCGGGAGAATACGAGGTCCCGCAAGGCAAACCGCGAGTTGACGTCGAAGTTCACACGTGGCAGCTGGATGCATCTCGCTCACTGTTCACTATGCAGATGATCTCCCTTACTAAGGGATTGACTTTAACCTTTTCCTGTAAGCACGACGTTTACCCAATCCTTGATTTGTTCGGACTTGGTGGTAATAAATCGAATGTCAGAAGCGACGATCCGAATGTTGTGACGTTTGCGAAACCCGATTTTATAATGGTGCCGGGGCATGGCTTCTCCGTTTCTTGGTCGCCAGAAGGTCTGACCTTACTGCGGCGCGTTAGAACATTACCGTTTGCGGGTGGTGAATCTACCTCGAAGCCTGAGTCACTCCCACCAGCGGCACTTTCAACCAGAGATCCAATAGCAAATGAAGGCGGTGCTGAGGTAGCTCGCGCCAGTTTGTGCAGCGAGTTTGTTCTTGGGTTGTCAGTGAACGATTGGCGCTGCTCCATTTGACTACAAGGGAAACTTCAGTTCTTCCTATCACAAGCCTTTGTCGGAGCGCGACAAACCGTTGGACTTTCCGGGAGCGATGATCCTATCCACGGTTCCGAGACTATTCAACAGCTACCGGCCAACTCGTCACTGACAACTGGTCCTAGTGTGGAGGGATCCGGTGACTTCCGTCCGCGGTTAGTCTGTCACCACCTTTCCCGACCTTCGTTAGGAACGAAGGACTACCCCGTTTAGTACTGATTAGTCGCATGTGTAAAATAATCCGGTCGTTCCCGAGTGACGGGCTATGCTGTCCTGACACCTGCCCGAGCACTCTTTCGGGCCCGCTTCTCTCTAAAGCCGCCCTATCGGAAGTGATCCAGTCGTTTCCGGTTGACGGGCAATCCGGACCGAACACGTGGTTACCGAAAGACGATTCCGCTCCGTTTCATCCACTTTGTAGCGTTCCCGGTACAACCCCAGCAACTTTTCGCACAGGTCCAGCGGTACCCGCTTCGGGCTCACCATGCCCTTGCGCCGGTCCGCCAGCCCGTCATAACCATCCCGCTCCGACCGCTCCCGCCAGCGCCGCATCGTCCGCGCGCTGACTCCGATAATCTCCGCTGCCTGCCACCAGGTGATCTTCTTGGCCATGGCGCGCAGCAGCACTTCTTGCACCTTCATCATCCGCTCCATCTCGGAGCTCGTGTACGTTCGGCTGGATTCCAAATCCTAGCCTGACGCTACGGCTCCGCTTTTTTGAAAGCGGACAGATCATGTGTGAATCAAACCGGTCAACTCACATACCAACTCCTGTCAGAAACTCCTTGCCAACGGCTCCAACAGCGTGCAAAATGATGCCGTGCGCGATCATATTTCTCGCCGCGACCTTACGGCAGAACGGGCAGAGATTGGCCGGATAAGTCGGCGTTCCGGAGAAGCGCCGCTGTTGATCCGCCGCGGATAATCCGAATCGGGGTTTCCACCCGCAACAACGCGTCACCCGTCTTTCCACACTACCCACGTCGTCATGCACCGTTCATTCTGAACCACAGTAGTCTTCAGAGGATCAATCATTCGTCCGCCCAGATCGTTTGTGGCTCGAGTCAGCAGCGCTTCGTCTACCAGATATCGTTCCGAGCCGTCGGGCAAGAGAAATCGGCGGCCTGCGACGCGCAGTATTTGGTGGTCCATTCCAATGGAAGAAGCAAGGCGGCAGAATTGTAACCCGCCCGGTCTCAGCACCCGCCAAGTGCCCTGCAGCATGTCTTGAAATTTACTGTCATCCCGCGCGAAGTGGAGAACGGCGCTACTAATGACTAAGTCGGCAAAGGCATCGGGGAAGGACATGGACTCGATGGCCTCGGCGCGAAAGTTATCCGGCGCCAGGTTCGGTGCCAGCGTTGCCGCCAGGCGGCGTACATGGTCCACGCTCCTTGGATCTTGATCCACGCCGAACACCTCGTACCCCCGGCGTAAGAGATAAAACAGGTTCCGGCCGGAACCACATCCCGCATCATCTAGTATCCGCAGGCCAGGTGCGACGCGACCACGAAGAAGTTGATCGAAGAGATAGATGTCGATTTCGCCAAATTGCTCTCGAAGCTCGGTCATGGACATCTCTGATGGTACGGGACCAAGATCCGTTCCCCGCCGGTTCCGACCATCAATGGCAATTGATTGCCGCAACGATTTCACTCAGCTGTGTTGTCGGCATGTCGTGGAGCTGACTCGCTGGAAAAAGGCTCGACTCCATCCGGGAAACCCAGCTTGCGGCCTAAGAAGACCGAACATCAACATGGCAACGGGCTTAAGTTAGCGCTTATGGGACAACGTCCCTAGAGCGTCCGGCACTTTCGGCGGCGCGCAACACTAGTGAAAAGTTGCCAATCCTCTTTTCCGTTGCATGACTAGCCGACACGAAGCCCGTCTGATCGTTCCCGACATTCACCACAAGGTTGGCCTGGTGGATCGCATCCGCGACAAACATTCCGGCGTTGCGGCCATTTTCCTCGGCGACTATTTCGACGACTTCTACGACACCACGGCGCATATGGAAGTGACCTGCCGCTGGCTCAAACAAGCGATACAACGCGAAAGCGATACAACGCGAACAAGACACATTTCTGCTTGGGAACCACTGTTTCGCCTATCTCTCATATGAATTGGGCGTTCGTTGGGGCTACTGTTCCGGTTGGACCGTAGCGAAGCAGCAGGTCTTCATCGACATTTCCCGGCTGACACCCTTCTGAAGTCCTGTGCCTGGCTGACACATTGTCAAGACTGGGTCATCAGCCACGCTGGTATCACTCGTAAGCTGTATCGGGCTTTTTCAAAGCGCAACAGCTTCGAGGAAATTATTCAATGGGTTGCCATGCAGAACGCGCACTCTCGGTCGGCGTATCGCACCCCGCGTTTCTTGCGGGTACGGATCGAGGCGGACCGGCTCGCGCGGGCGGCATTCTGTGGTGCGACTGGAACACCTTCGAACCGATTAAGGAAATGCGACAGATTGTCGGACACACGCCGGCAGAACAGGTTCGGTACAAGCGAGGCGACGTTTGTTTGGATACCCACCTTCACCATTACGGCGTGCTGCAAAATGGTGAACTCGCGATCCTGAGTACTGAATGTTGACCACGGCGCAGGTCAGCAATCAGTTTTCCACAGATTTCTTCGAATTCTCTATGTTCGCTAAAACGCGCAAAATGCTCTCAATGTGCACAAATGCTCTCAATAGACGTAAATGACGGAAACGTGATATTTCTCGCGCGTGCAATTTCGATCGCATTTTGGCTCACTAGGATTAGCACTGCCGAAAACAGCCATGGCACCGACAACGAAAGCCGTCAAACTGATACGTACTGGAGCGGAGGAAGATGAATCTCCGGCACAGAACACAATGGCACGCATTGCGCGGACGGGGCCAGCAGCCGAGATGCTTCGCCGGATGAACATTGAGCGGCTGAAAGGTCATATGGACGCGTTTTACGAGCACGGCGCATTACCTGACATTATGCTGCTCTGTGCAGCTTTTGATGCCGCTGAACGCAAATGCGATTTTTGGTCGCCGGAACGGGCCGGGTTGGTCGACTCACTACTTACTCTTTGCAATCGGTAGGCGGGCCGGAGCTCGGCCGGCGACAGCTTGATACTCTGTCGAGAAGCTAACAAATAGATTCTCCGTGGGTAATCCGGTTTGCCCCAGAGGCGACTCAAGTTGAATAATCCGTTTTTTGAAAAGCCCATCCTTAATTCTCCATACGGCTATCCTGGCAGGCATTGGGAACTCGACGAGCAAGGACAGCCCACGCAGTAGATAATTGACGAGCGCCGAAAAGCTAGATACGTCACGCCCATTCCGAAACCAAAAAACAAAAGAAAGCCCAGCGTGGGTTAGGCTTCGACGAAGGACACGGGCTTTTGAGTGACGATCAACAATACGAGGAAACGGCGTCACGAATCAGCGAGGTCCGCGCTTTTGTGGACCAGTGGCGCAAGCTGCCCGAGACCGCGAGGCTATTGAAGTACTGGCGGCATCACTCGTTCAGCGATGTACGCCCTTTCTTCTGTCAGATAGAAGCGGTTGAGACAGCTATCTGGTTGACCGAGGTGGCTCCGCACGCGACGGCAGCCACGAAGAAGCTGGTAGGAGACATCGAACGCGCCAGCCGCAACAGCAACCCCGACCTGTTCCGTATCGCGTTGAAATTGGCGACGGGTGCCGGGAAAACGACCGTGATGGCGATGTTGATTGCCTGGCAGACTGTTAATGCCGTTCGGAGTCCGGGCAGCAAGACATTTACGCGCGGCTTTCTGATCGTCACGCCGGGATTAACGATTAAGGACCGGTTGAATGTGCTGCTGCCGAACGACCTGAGCAACTATTACGTGCACCGAGAGCTGGTGCCGACCGATCTGGGTAAAGCTAGCATCGTAATCACGAACTATCACGCCTTTAAGCTTCGGGAGCGCATGGATATCGCGAAGGGGACGCGGGCGCTGCTGCAGGGCCGCGGCGAGCCGCTCGCGACGCTCGAAACAGAGGGGCAGATGATCCAACGCGTTATGCCCGGATTAATGAACCTGAAGCGGATCATGGTCATCAACGATGAGGCGCATCACTGCTACCGGCACAAGCCGGGCAACAGCGAAGAAGAGGAACTGCGGGGCGAGGACAAAGAAGAAGCGAAGCGCAACAACGATGCGGCGCGGCTCTGGATTTCGGGACTCGAAGCCGTGAACCGCGTGATGGGCGTAGCACGCGTCATGGATCTTTCGGCGACGCCGTTCTTTCTGCGCGGCTCCGGCTATGGCGAAGGCACGTTGTTTCACTGGAGCGCTAGCGACTTTTCGCTGATGGATGCGATCGAGTGCGGGATCGTTAAACTGCGCGTGTGCCAGTAGCGGACAATATCGCCGGAGGCGAGGCCCCCAAGTTCCGCAATTTGTGGGATAACATTCGGGCGGAAATGCCGCGAAAGGGCCGCGGCAAAGTGGAGAATCTGCAAGCGATTACGATTCCAACCCTGCTGGAGACGGCGCTGGACGCTCTCTACGGCCATTACGAGAAGACATTTCGGCTATGGGAAGAGAGGCAGATTCCTGTTCCGCCCTGCTTCATCATTGTGTGCAACAACACGTCCGCTTCGAAACTGGTGTACGACTACATTTCCGGCTCTCATCCAAAGTATGAAGACGGCTCGGTTGGATTTCAGAACGGTCGTCTCCCTTTGTTCCGGAATTTTGACGAGAATGGCGAACCCATCCCGCGGCCTCGGACGCTGCTTATTGACAGCGAACAACTCGAATCTGGTGAAGGACTGGACGATGCTTTCCGCAACGCGGCTTCAGATGAAATCGAGCATTTTCGCCGAGAGCAAGTGGCGCGCTCGGGCGGACAACTACGACCGAAGATCTCTCTGATAGCGAGATCCTGCGCGGGGTGATGAACACAGTCGGCAAAGCAGGCCGTCTGGGCGAATCGGTGCGCTGCGTGGTGTCGGTATCGATGCTCACGGAAGGATGGGACGCGAACACAGTGACGCATGTGCTGGGCGTGCGCGCGTTCGGCACGCAATTGCTGTGTGAGCAGGTGATCGGTCGCGCGCTGCGCCGGCAATCGTATGAACCGAACGATGAGGGCCTCTTTAATGTGGAATATGCGGATATTCTGGGCATTCCCTTCAACTTCACGGCGAAGCCAGTGGTTGTCAGTCCGCAGCCACCACCCAACACGATTCGCGTTGAGGCGGTGTCGCCTGAGCGGGATGCTCTTGAAATTCGCTTCCTGCGAGTTGGCGGATATCTGTTCGAATTGCCGGAGGAGCGTATCGAGGCGGAGTTTACAGCGGATTCCACTTTGGAGTTGACACCGGATCTGATTGGACCGACCGAGACTGTGGTTGAGGGGATTGTCGGCGAAGGCGTCAAACTGACGCTGGATCATTTGAAGGACATGCGCCGGTCGAGCATCCTGTATCACCTGACGCAGCAACTCATCTTCAAGCATTTCCGCGACCGGGACGAGGAACCTAAGATCTACCTCTTCGGGCAATTGCGGCGGATCGCCAGAGAATGGATGGACCATCATTTGGAATGCAAAGGTGGCACGAACGAAGCACAGCTGCTATACGCATCCATCACGGATCGGGCTTGTCAGAGGATTGTCGACGCGGTGAACCGGGCTGAAGTAGAACAGGGGAAGCGTCAGGTTCGGGCGGTGCTCGATCCATACAATCCAACCGGCTCGAGCCGTTTTGTGCGGTTCAACACTTCACGCGAGGAACGATGGAAGACCGATTCCCGGCGCTGCCATGTGAATTGGGTGATTTTCGATAGCGACTGGGAAGCCGAATTCTGCCGGGTGGTGGAGGCGCATCCGCGTGTCCGGGCTTATGTGAAGAATCATGGTTTGAATTTCGAAGTTCCTTACCGGAGTGGCCGTGAGGCGAAGCGGTATTTGCCGGATTTCATTGTGATGGTGGAAGATGGACACGGCGAAGACGATCTGCTGCACCTGGTCGCTGGAGATCAAAGGCTACAGGCGGGAAGACGCTAAAGATAAAAAGAGGACGATGGACACCTACTGGATCCCTGATGTGAACCACCTCGGCGCATATGGCCGTTGGGGTTTTTTGGAATTGACGGAAGTGTACAAGATCGACTCAGAATTCAGCGCCAAAGTGGAAGCTGAATTCCAGAAGGGGCTAGAACAGGCAGCGCCGGTGGTGGTTCTTGCCTAAAAAGGAGGTCGTCACCCTCAAGCACGAAGAAGCTTCGCGGAGGAATATTCCCACGGCTGAGTTTCAGTCGGTCATGCAGCCGGAGGAGTTGAATCCGGTCGCGGTGACTTACGAGCGCAACGCGAAAGGTTTGGAGCACGAAAAGGAGCAGCGGAATCGCGATCTGGACCCGCAGCTTGTGTGGCGCGGAAAGGATCAGCAGGACTGGTCCGACCTGGTGGTGCAAGCGCCGCCACTTTATATTCAGGAAAAGATTCATCCCAAGGTGCTAATTGATGATCTGCTCCGCCGCACGGCGAGCGATCAACAGGCTGCGAATGACCAGTACGGGTTGTTTGCTGATTTCAATGGGCTCCCTAGCGAAGCAGCTCGGACCCAGTTTTATCAGCACGATGCGAACTGGACGAACCGGATGATTCTCGGCGACAGTTTGCAAGTGATGGCGTCTTTAGCGGAGCGCGAAGGATTGCGCGGGAAGGTGCAGTGCATTTACATTGATCCGCCGTACGGGATCAAGTTCAACTCGAACTTCCAGTGGTCGACGACGAGCCGTGACGTGAAGGATGGGAATGCGGGTCACATCACGCGTGAGCCGGAACAGGTCAAGGCGTTCCGGGATACCTGGCGGGACGGGATTCATTCTTACTTGACTTATCTGCGGGATCGGCTGACGGTTGCTCGGGATTTGTTGACGGAGTCGGGGTCGATCTTTGTGCAGATTGGTGATGAGAACGTTCATCGCTTGCGTGCGCTGATGGATGACGTGTTTGGCGTGGATAACTTCGTCTCCTTGATATCAGTGGCGAAAACGACGTCTTCGACAAATGAACTTCTTTCGGGCATTTCCGATTACATTGTGTGGTACGGGAAGCACAAAGAGTCAACCAAATACCGGGCACCGCTCAAGGTGAAAGAGGTTGGCGGGGATGGATCTGCGCATTACAACGGTGTCGTCCTGCCGGATGGCTCGCGAAGACCAGCAACCCTAGATGAGAAGAGCGGAAGGGAGTCTTTGCCCCAAACGCAGCGTTTTTTACTGCAGATCAACTGCAGTCGGCGAGCATGGGGAGGGAGAAAGGCGAAGGTGCAGCGTCCTGGTTTCAGGTCATCTGCGAGGGCCGAGCATTCACTCCAACGATGCAGACCAGGTGGAAAACAAACGAGGCGGGGATGCAGCGGCTAGGCTTTGCCTCGCGCCTGTTACCCCAACAGTCCGCGCTTCGGTATATGAGAAAGTTGGACGATTTCAGGGCATTTGCACAGACAAACATCTGGTCGGATGTCGGTGGAGCGGCAGACAAGAGCTATGTCGTAGAGACGACTCCCGCGGTCGTCCAGCGCTGCTTCCTCATGGCAACTGATCCCGGCGATCTTGTTCTCGACCCGACCTGCGGTTCCGGTACGACGGCCTACGTCGCCGAACAGTGGGGACGACGCTGGATCACGATTGACACTTCTCGTGTGGCGCTGGCGCTGGCTCGGGCCCGAATCATGGGCGCGCGCTATCCGTACTACCTGCTCGCCGACTCTGCTGCCGGTCAGCGTAAGGAAGCCGAGGTTGCGCGCAAAGAACTAGTGACTACTCCCACTCACGGAGACATCCGGCAGGGTTTTGTGTACGAGCGCGTTCCGCACATGACGCTCAAATCCATCGCGAACAACGCCGAGATCGACGTCATTTGGGAGAAGTATCAACAAACGCTAGAGCCGCTGCGGCAGGAGCTGAACCGCGAACTGAAAAACACGTGGGAAGAATGGCAGATTCCGCGCGAAGCGAACGAGAAATGGTCGGCACGCGGCAAACAACTCCATGCGGAATGGTGGAAGCAACGGATCGCGAGGCAGAAAGAGATCGACGCCTCCATCGCCGCCAAAGCCGAGTTCGAGTTTCTTTACGACAAGCCGTACGAAGACAGAAGCAAGGTCCGGGTGGCTGGTCCGTTCACCGTCGAAAGCCTTTCACCACATCGCGCGCTGGCAGTAGATGAGAACGGCGGCGTTGTGCAGGACAAGAACGCCGGACCAGATTTTGTGCAGGTCATTCTGGAGAACCTGCGAAATGCCGGTGTGCAGCAAGCGCACAAAGAAGACAAGATTACATTCACTTCGCTCGTGCCGTGGCCGGGCGAACTTATCTGCGCCGAAGGCGCATACGATGAGGGCGGGAAACAGAAGCGAGCTGCTATTCTGATCGGCCCCGAGTTTGGCACCGTTTCACGCCCGGACCTGGTGCAGGCGGCTCGCGAGGCGGCCGATGCTGGCTTCGATGCACTGATCGCATGCGCGTTCAACTTCGATGCGCATTCGTCGGAATTGAGCAAGCTCGGGCGGCTGCCCATTCTGAAGGCGCGCATGAACGCGGACCTTCACATGGCGAGCGATTTGAAGAATACGGGTAAGGAAAACCTGTTTGTGATCTTCGGGGAACCTGACATCCAGATACTGCCGGCGGCCGATGATCAGATTCAGTTGAAGATTCACGGAGTCGACGTGTTCGACCCGACTACGGGCGAGATCCGGAGCGACGACCCGGACCGGATCGCGTGCTGGTTTGTCGACACCGATTACAACGAGGAAAGCTTCTTCGTTCGACACGCGTATTTTCTAGGCGCAAACGATCCGTACAAGGCGCTCAAGACTACGCTCAAAGCCGAAATCAACGAGGATGCATGGTCAACGCTGCACAGCGATACGTCACGGCGATTTGAAAAGCCAAAATCAGGCCGGATTGCAGTCAAGGTGATCAATCACCTGGGCGATGAAGTGATGAAGGTGTTTCGGGTGATCTGATGCCCACACCAGGGGCGCGGCTGATTGTGAATGGATACAAAGACATCGAGAACCGCACCTGGGCCACTCGACATCGAGGTACGCTGCTCATTCAGGCAAGCGCGAGTCTACACTCAAAGGCGAAATGGGATGAGATCGATAAATGGGTTCGAAAACGTGGCGTTCAACTGCCGGAGACCTTCGAAACGGGCGGAATTATCGGGATGCCCGAGATCGAGGACTGCGTCACTCGAAGCAGAAGTAAGTGGTTCGAAGGTCCGATTGGCTGGGTTTTGACACGTCCAAGACGCGTCCGATTCCTACCCTTAACTGGTCGTCTCGGGCTATTTGATCCGCCGCCCGGAATCCTCAAGCATCTGAAAGTGCTTAGATGATGCCGAAACGGGAGTCGACTTCCGCGTGGTCTAAAATGTGTTACATGTGTTACTAGGCGACCGGAACCATGGATACCACAATTCGCAATCTGGACGATCAGGCATATAAAGCAGTGCGTGCCCGCGCCGTGCTCGAAGGGCGCACCGTAGGGGAAGTCATCAATGAGGCCATCCGCGGCTATTTGGCGCGACCCACTCCAGGCAAAGGCAGCCTGCGCGCCTTGAAACCGAAGCGGTTTCCTCCTGGCAACGAAAACTTGAGTTCTGAGATTGACGCGATCATGTATGGCGCCAATCGGTGATCGTTCTTGATTCCAGCTTTCTAATTGGCTTCTATAACGACCGCGACGCGCATCATCCAAAGGCATCTTCGTTGATGCGCGAATTCCTGGACGGGCGTTGGGGTAAGGGATTGTTGCTTGAATACGTCTACTTGGAAGTGGTCACCGTGTTATTGGTTCGGGCCGATTTGGCCACCGCTGCGAGCGTGGCCGGCATTCTCCTGGAATCCGAAGAACTCGAGTTCGTTCCCTGTTCGGACTTCTTTGCGGATACGGTCAAGAGTTTCACAAATCAGCGCAAAACAAAATTTAGCTTTACGGACAGCGCGATCGCAACGGTAGCGGCGAAGCGCGCCGATGGCCTTGTGCTTACCTTCGACGAGGAGTTCCGAAAGGTGCCGACGATCCGATTGGCGGAGTAGCTATGGAGTTCCGAATCGCCGACACCTTCACGGACAGCCTGGCCCGGCTGAATACGGAAGAGCAGAAAGCAGCCAAAATCACGGCGCTCGATCTCCAACTGAATCCGGCCCATCCAAGCCTGCAATTTCACAAACTGGAGAAAGCCAGAGATAAACAGTTCTGGTCGGTTCGCGTGAACAGCGACGTGCGACTGATTGTGCACCGGACGGTAGACAGTTTACTGCTCTGCTACGTGAACCACCACGATGAGGCATACCGCTGGGCGGAGAAGCGCAAGCTGGAAACACATCCGAAGACGGGTGCCGCTCAGCTTGTGGAGATTCGGGAAACGGTTCAGGAAATCGTTGTTCAGAAGTACATAGAAGCGAACGTACCAAAGCCGCTGCGGTTCGCGCATATTCCCGACCGCGAACTTCTCGGATATGGTGTGCCGCAGGCGTGGTTATCGGAAGTGAAGACGGCAGACGAAGACACCATTCTGACCGTCGCAACTCACCTCCCGGCAGAAGCGGCCGAGGCTGTTCTCGAGATAGCGGTCGGCGGCAAGCCGCAACTGCCAGTGAGACTTCCCGCTGGAGCGAATGCGTTCGAGCATCCGGATGCCCAGCGGCGTTTCAGAGTGATGGCCAGTGCGGAGGAGCTCGCTCGCGCGCTCGATTTCCCGTGGGAGAAATGGACCGTTTTCCTGCATCCTGCGCAGAGGCAACTCGTCGAGCGTAGTTATCACGGGCCGGCCCGAGTGATGGGATCTGCAGGTACAGGCAAGACGATTGTGGCGCTTCATCGGGCTGTGTTTCTGGCGCGCAAGAACGAAGACGCAAGAGTCCTATTGGCCACGTTTTCCGATGCGCTGGCAAATGCACTGCGGACAAAGCTACGCTATTTGATCAGCAACGAGCCGCGCTTGGGCGAACGAGTGGAAGTCCACGCGATGAACTCGATCGGAAGGCGGCTGTACGAACTGAGTGCCGGGCGGCCGCAGATTGCGGATTCAAAGGTCGTTCAGAAATTCATTAGCGAAGCTTCGCGGGCCGTAGGTTCGCACAAGTTTCCGCTGACTTTCCTCTGCACCGAATGGGAGCAGGTGGTGGACGCTCGGCAGGTGAGTTCGTGGGAAGCGTATCGGGACGTTCCCCGGCTGGGTCGTAAGACGCGGCTGCCGGAGAAGCAACGCGCAGTTCTTTGGTCGATTTTTGAGCGGGTTCGCGAGGACATGAAGTCGCGGGGGTTGGTTACGTATCCGGAGATTTTCATGCGTTTGGCCGTGCGAATTGTGGAAACGTCGCGGGCGCCGTTTGATTTCGCTGTGATCGATGAGGCTCAGGACGTAAGCATTGCGCAATTGCAGTTTCTGGCGGCTATGGGTGGATCGAAGGCGGATGGATTGTTCTTCTCGGGCGATCTTGGTCAACGAATTTTTCAACAGCCGTTTTCCTAGAAGGCCCTCGGCATCGATGTGCGGGGGCGGTCTGCAACTTTGAAGATCAACTACCGGACATCGCATCAGATTCGCACCCAGGCGGATAAGCTCCTGGCGCCCCAGGTATCCGATGTGGACGGGAATAGCGATGACCGGAAAGGGACCATCTCCGTTTTCAATGGAGCGCGGCCTCATATCCAGGTCGCTGCGACGGAGAAGGCTGAGGCCAAGGCCGTTGCGGAATGGTTGGCTGCGCGGCGCACGGAAGGCGTGTTGCCGCATGAAATCGGTGTCTTCGTTCGGTCAGAGGCAGAACTGGACAGGGCACAGGCGGCTATATCGGAGGCGGGGTTGCCCTGCAAGCTGCTAGATGAAAACGTTGAAGCGGTTAGCGGCCGAGTGGCGGTGAGCACAATGCATGTCGCGAAGGGTCTGGAATTTCGTGCCGTCGTCGCGATGGCTTGCGACGACGAGGTAATTCCATCGCAGCAGCGAATTGAAACGGTTGCGGATGAAGCGGATCTGGAAGAGGTTTATAACACCGAACGGCATTTGCTCTATGTCGCGTGTACAAGGGCGCGGGACTTTTTGCTGGTTACGGGAGTGAAGCCGAGTTCGGAGTTCTTGGGGGATTTGCAGTGAGTAGACCCTGCGGATCTGTGCGGCGGAGATTCGTCCGGGAGTGAGATGGGGTTTGCTCGCGGATGACTTTGAAGAATCTAATGTCTGCCCAATGGGTCATTCAGACGGTAGCGCCGGGCCATCTCCACCGTTTGCCTTAACAAACGCTGCGGCAAACCGCCCCTGGGGAGATCCGCCGGCGTGCGAACTCCTCAGACCATCGCTTCACGTCCTACAGATCGTTCGTCCCAACCGCCCTTTCGAGGCCATCCTCCGGGTCCGCTTGTATGCCACGTCATCAGGAAACTCAATGCAAGGTAATCAAGCTTTTTGAGAAGATATACTCGACAGTCCTGCTTCAATAACGTTTTCGCCGCGCAGCTTTGCCGAACACCCACTGGGCCGTCTGGCCCGTGCATTCTGTGTTACATGATTGTGGCCGTGTCTGCCCATGGACGAAATTGATTCTTTTCTGATCGAGAACATAAAGCGCTTGCCCGTGATCGCCAGTCAAGATCAAGAGTTCTGGCTTTCAGCAATTGCGTCAAGCTTTAGGGTGCTTGACGCTAGCGACGGTCGCGTTCGTGTCTCTACGGCCGAGATGAACTCGGCGTTGTTGGCCAGTCTCTTCGCTCAGTGCGTGGAGTCCTACGAGGACCTGATCCGAAAGGGGCTTCTCAAAGGTCCGGTTCCCTCGTGGGACGAACTCCTTCGCGAAGCAGCTATGGCTCGTCAGCGGATTACCCAACTTCGCCTGAGTCGATTGTTTGAGTGGTTCGGTACCACAGACTCCGAGCCGGAAGACAAGCAGTCGCCCATCGAGGCGGCCTTCAACATCGCCCGGTATCTTTCTATAATGCCGATCGATTTCCTCGAGTACTGGCATCAGTACCTATCCACCGCACGGAAACACCCGTCCGTTACTGAAGTCCGGGCTGCGTTCCAACAGTTGGACTCAGCCAACCTGCGAATCGACGTAGGGGCTGCGGCGAGAGAAGCCAAGGCGGCGTTGGTGAAAGGGTACTCCCGGTACGCGCTCAGGGTTGCGCATGGCTACCTCAATTCGGGAGTCGAATACGCAGACCTAGTATCGTGTCCCAGAAAGATGTAAACTAAGTCCCGATCATATGCGTCCACGCGGTAGGAGGGCTGGATGCGAACCGGACGACCCAAACAGCCATTGGTTCTAACCGGAGAAGAGCAGGAGCGACTGAATTCTATGGCTCATCGGGCGCGCCATCAACCA
>DATAYL010000219.1:0-11929 GCA_036272575.1 Bryobacteraceae bacterium
CCACACGCGCCGTAGCCAAACCCAAAAGATTCGGTCGGCGGGCGTTAGCTTCAGCCGTTTGGGAGCCGAACGACGCAGGACCATCAGTTGTTGCCGCAAGGCAAGGTTTTCCAGTCGCAGCTGGGCCGAGGTCTTGCACATTGAGGTGATGGCGCTCAGCACAGCGACCAAGCGTTGCTGCGCCAGCCAAAGGAGCAGATAAAAGTCGATCAACTTCAATGGTTGCAGACCGATCGGAATATTTTGGAGGCACACTACGAACGATTGGGCGCACTGATGATAAAACGTTATTTTCCGACGGGTGGCGACCTGGTCATGCAACGTGTCCGGCGGCATTACCCTAACTGCCGGTTGGTAACTTCAAGCCTGCGCTCACTTCAGGAGCTGGAGCGAGGGACGAGGTTTAGCGAGATCATCCACTTAATCAGTTTCGGTGGTTTCTTTCTTCTTGCAATGAGCAAATTTGCGTCTGGTTCGCTCACCGCCGTCGGGCTCGCAGTCGCTTTGGTATTAACGCTGATTTTCGGGCTCTGGCCGGCTGTCCTCCGGAGATACACCAAGCTGCGCCTATATCGGGCAATGACGCGCACTTACGTCTAAGACATCGCGACACCGTTGCACAACAGCTTCAAAACAATGCACGCAAAGCATAACGGCGCGGACGTGCCGAACGTACGCAGATCCCGCTAGGAGGTCTGCAGGCCCTCAATGGCGGCCGACTGGCAGCCCTGGTTCGTAGGAGACTCCACGTCGGCGCGTAGTATGTGCCTCGGACGTTTATTCTGCAGGGCGATAGCGTCTTCATGACCGACACTTGGGGACCGCCATCGTCCGATGGCCAGTAACAGAGTTATTCCTGCTTGATAGCCGAGTTCCTGAGCGCATCTCATTCGCTCAATTCGAAATACTCCAAATCTCCAACGTGTTCACAACATCATCTACTGCCGCTAGGCGCTGCCTGTCGTCCCGGCCATGCAGCGCGAGCCCGAAAGCGCCGCCCTGACCGCCGGTATCCACCGAGACCTGCGCCACAAATTGGCCCCTAGGAGTGAACTCTATCATTTCGCTCGGCTGACTCGGATTGCCATTGACGGCATCGCCGTTGGTCGCAATCAAGTGGCCGTTGGCCGCTCTGATCAGACCGAGAGGACCACGCAAATGAGCGCTATCCCTATATACAAGTTCGCCCTTGTTTACCGCTTCGCCGCGCCTCAAGGGATTGCGGATCGCATAGATTGCGTTATCCCCGGTTGATGCAACATAGAGCAAGTCGTTGTCACGATCAAAGGCAAGCCCCGTTGGTCCAACCACAAGCGCCGCTGGATCAGTGCGGTGCAAGTAGCCGGTCGCAATCTGTGTTGCGCTCTCGAGCGTGACGTGTTCGCCATCTCTGGAGATATCAAATGACAAACGGGTCACCGTTCCATTGAGTACATTCGAAACAAATGCGAGCACCTCGCGGTCGAAATCGAGTAGAGTCAGATCCCATGGACCATCCAGCAGGGTAGAGTCCGTGAACGATGCAATCGTTTTTCCAGAGCGGTCAATTGCAATAAGCGAACCTTGTTGCACGGTCGCAGAGGTGCCGTCTGTGGTCGGGACATTGCCAACTAAAACGACTCCGCGGCGCAGAGCTCCCAGCGCGGTGGTCAAGCCCAAGCCCTTTGGCCCCTGGAAGAATAGTGATTGCGTTCCATCGCGAGCAATGGAAACGATCGTTGTTCCGGTCCCTTGAAGATTACTCGAATTATTGAAATTCGAGACAAGAACGTCGCCTGGATGAATGGCGCCACCCGGCGCGAATTCCCTTGGCACGAATGCCACGCCGTAAGGGTTCAAGTCACCGTTCGCCGGGACAGTCGAGACCACTTGCAGTGGACTAGTTGCCAGTTGGGGTAGAAGCGGAGTCCGGTCGTTATCGTCGGAAACAGCGGTCAGCGGGAACAGCGACGCTAATGCGACAAAAGTAACAGCCAATCGAGCCTTTCTCACAGTTCACCTCCGGTTAGGCGATCAAATCGGAATGTGCGGCCTAAGTCCGCACGCCGCTTTTGAGCGTAAGGCTACATCCCAAGCTCGATGTTCGAGTTTTGTAAAGAATTTGTGATTTGTTGCTGGCACTAAATTGCGTGCGCTCGGAGATGGCGATGCCTAGCAGGTTCAGCTCGCCGTGAAAATGCTGGGTGCCCACAAATGGATTGGTGACGGCCGTTCGCTCGATCAACCGGCGGACTTCCGCGTCGGTACGGGGAGACCTCGACACCCGCGCTGCGGGTTGGACAACCCGAACCAGAATCTGCGGTGCTGTTCGGGCTGCCAACGGACAACAGGGTCTGCCTGGCCATAAAGCAAGGCTTGCCAGTCGGATCACAGGCTGCGAAGACTGATCAACAATACGCGGTCTAAGCTCGTCAGCAAACGGGAGTTTCGTTTTCGTTGAAACGCTGCGCTTTGCATTCGTAGCGGTGCGTTCTCAATGGCAACGGTCTGATGTCCGCTCAAGGACAAGGGACGAATCGAAACACGAATAACAAAAGCACTGGCATGTTTGCGATTCTTTCCACGGATCACTTGTCACTCAACCAGTTACGCACGGATAGAATATTGACGACCCCGAGCGTCTGGATAGAGATGTACTTGAATTCGACCAGCTCGTTCGCGGGGACCAGGGCGGCCTGGTCCAACGCAGCACGTGCGATTCTGCGCGACGACGATGAAGCGGAGGATGTCGTACAGGATGCGTATGTGCGCGCGTATGTCTCGCTTCATCAATTCGCCGGGAAAGCGCAGTTCTCGACTTGGCTGGCGAAAATTGCTGTTCATGAGGCTTCCAGTCGTTTGCGGCAACGGAAGCGGCTCCAGGAGGTTTCGGTAAATCCGGATCAAGAACATCAGAGTATGGAAGCCTTGAAATCTTCAGATGCAGATCCCGAGCAACAGACGCTAAGGCACGAAGCAGTGTCTCTCCTAGAAGCAGCAGTGGACGCCTTGCCGGAGATGTATCGCTCGGTGTTCGTGCTCCGAGATGTTGAAAACATGAACACAGGTGAAACGGCCGACTGCCTCGACTTGACGGAAGAAGCGGTGAAGGTTCGCCTGCTTCGAGCGCGCCATATGCTTCGAAAAGAACTGTATATGCGAGCAGGGGCGACCAGTTCCAAAGCCTTTCAGCTCATGGGAGCACGCTGTGACCGAGTCGTGCACCGGGTCTTTGATCGACTTTCGAAGCTGTGATCGGAATGAAACGTGACTGAAGCGTCGGAAGGAAAACTCTCGCCGAGTTGGGTGAAGATTGTTTAGTGAGCATTCACAAGCACACCTTGGATAACGACAGGACGAAGTAGCGCCACTGAACAGGACTGCCAGCGTTTGAAATTGCTGCCCCTGCAAAAACGCCGCTTGAGCTCACCGTCTCGACAGCTAAGAATGGAACCGCTGGTCTGCCATGCCGGTCAGAGATCCGGCTACTACCCTAATTGCGAGTCTCCGAGCTTGGTTCGATATGCACGAGGACTTCCGCGATTCGGGGATAAGCAGCTAAGATCGAATCCTTGACTTGATGTGCGATTCGGTGGCCGGACGTAACAGATAGCGCGCCATCCACCAGAACGTGAAGATCGACGTAATATCGGAACCGACTTTCCGGATTGTGGCCTTGCGCTCCGCAGCCTCACCCTTCAGCCCGAGCTTTCTGGGGAATGGCAGATCTTGAGAAAGGCCAATCCCGATGTATGCGAAATCGCTGTTGCTGTATCCCGCAAATGGCCGTTGGGCTTGCGACCGACACGTATTGAAGCGTCACCTGAGATCGGGCATCTTCGAGACCTGCGAAGACATTTGTGTAGCGGCCTGCCATGCTCGGCGGGCTGCGAGAATATCTGCATTCCTCTGCGCGGCTTCGTCGGGCAGCGCTGAGAGGGGCATCGCAGGCTCGGATGCGTTCAGAGCGAAATCCGCGAGGAGAGAGATCGCGCGCTTGAGAACTCGCCTCATTCAATGGGCCTCCCGCGACTGCTCAAGATATTTCAGGCTGGCGGCATACAGCCGGTCCCACAACTTCTCGAAAACATCTCGTCGGCTGTTTGAGATCGAGCTGGCATATTTCACGGAATGCAGTTACGCCCAGCTCATGCGGGTTTGGATTTGCCACTGTCTGGATGTCGGCCGGTCCCGTCTTGTTTCAATGAAAGGAGGCCGTTACTACCGCCGGACCACACGCGACGATGCGCGGGAATCTTCTGAATTGCCGCGGCACCTCATGACGGTCACTCCGGCATCCGTTGCGCCTAAAAGGCCCCGCCCTCCGGGCGTCGCCAGGCTTCACTGCTGCGGGAGCGACCGTCAGCAGCTCCGAGGGGAATGAGGCAAACTAGAAACTACCCAGGTGGGCCAAATCTGGCCATCACAAGTGGGCCACGCCAGAGCATCACAATCAACGTTCCTGTATCCTGTTTGAAGCCAAGCGGAGGATAAGGCAATCCGGGGACGGAACCTGAGCGCTGACTTGGTCGCCGGAATGGCGGGGCAGTCTATCTGCCCCCAAAGCATTCTGGCTGGAAAGCGTTAAATCCCGGGGTTTGGGGCGGCGCCCCATTCAAGAGTCGGTTTAATTCCGCTAGCTGGCGATCTCAGCGCAGATGTCGTTTGCAGTGAGGATGAGGCGTTTCGCCATTTGCGTTCGCCACTCCTTGACGCGACGTCTTAAAGTCCGGATCTGACCATCAGAAAATTGGTCTGGATGTTCTTCCTGGAGCCGTCGAAAGAGTTCTTTCGGAGTGATATCGGGAGTGAGTTCGAGTTGTTCTTGAATTCGGGACCGCACACTCTCAAATGGATCCGGTCGGGTGCGCCAGTGATGTGCGGCTTGCTTTCGATGCGTGGGTCGCACCTCACCCAGTTGCCAGACGGTCCGTAGCTTCCGAAGGAAAGACTCCGCCGATTCGGATCTCAGCTGGCCCAATTCGGCGGTTTTTCCAACGGTCAACTCTTCTTGAACGCCGCGAATATGTTGAATGAGTGCCATCGGATCAAGTTTGGCAAAGATAGCCTGCAGTTGCTGCGTCCCTGATTGTGGAACGTGAGGCGACCTTACAACCCGTTCATATGGTGTTAGAGGCAGGTGATAAGTCTTTACAACTCGGGCGCCCATTCGAACCTTGGATTTGAGCTTAAACGAAGGCTGAAAGCAGTTCACATAAAAACGGGAGAACTCGTAAAGTCGAGCGAGCTTCTCGGCATCCGCGATCCCAGAGAGCCGATCGTATCCAGCTAGTTTGCGAACAACCGCGCCATTCTTCTGTTCCACCCATGCTTGATCGTTCTTTCGATAAGGGCGCGAACGCGTGAACTCCAGCCCGGATTGCCGGCAAAAGTTGTGCACGGTTTGATTGATAAAGGCGCCATCATTGTCTGTGTCGAACCCACGCAACGAAAACGGTAACGTTCTCCGAATTCGCTCTAGCGCTTCAACGATCAATGCTTGGTCTCGTGCGATCAATGGGACGCATTCGGTCCAGCCCGTGGCGATGTCAGTCAGAACCAACGTATGGACGACGCTACCGGCCATCGATCCACCGCAGTGGGCTACCAAATCGGCTTCCATATAGCCTGGCTCGGGATCCTTCCAATCCCCGAACGTTCGAATTGGAATGCTTCGTCGTAGGATGGTCGCACCGACTCCTTTGCGACGGCGTGTCCCGGTCACTCGTTCACGCGGCTCCGTCAATAGCCGATCGATGGTCGCGGCACTCATCTGTATCAGCCGATCGCGAACTCCGGCTACCAATTGCAAATGGCCGTGCTTCTCCATGGCCTCAAGCAAGGTCGGAACGAGAGCCTTCAATCGTTTGCTGCAGATCCGATCGGCGGCCTCCCAGAGCAGAATCAACGCTTCTCGAACGGCATCGTTGTAGATGCGCTTCTCCGAGCGCAACTTCTTCTCTCGTTTCTGCTCAGCACTCGACCCAAGAAGCCGGACCGCATGCTTGCGGTGATAGCCGGTCAGTTCTTACAAACTCGTCAAGAATGTCTGTCTTAGTCTTAAGCGCTGCTTCCTGATAGCGCTTCCTCACTGCTTCGATCAACTCTTTGCGTGTCGTCAGGCTCAATCGCCTCCTCATCTGCTACTCCGTCGTTAACGGGTAACATTTTCGTGAGGCAACGACCCGTCACCGGTAGCAAAACCGGTGAGTCAATGCGAATGGAAAAACACTTGACCCGGATCACACGTCGTTGCGTACCGGTTTGCCGGCCAGATCCGTGAACTCACCGGTGACTTCGGGCGGTATTGGCTCATTGAAGTTAAGCGGACGGCCTTTCGCCAGGCTTATGCCAATGGGCGGTTCGCCTGTGAGCGGAGTTAACTCGCGCTACGACAGATCAACGGTGTGGGTATCGAGGTAATTTCCAGCGCCTGCTGAATTTCGAAAATTACACGACCTCCGCATCGAGCATCAGAGTGCGCGCTCCGCGTTCTTGAAGGCCCGATGCCACTTCGCAGACGTTTGCCACGCTTGGGCCTGGGCCGAAGTGGCGCCCGATACCGCAGCGATGATACTGCACGTCGCCGAAAGGTTTTGAATGATCAATACCGGTGTGCGAAGGCACACCACGGGTGAGAACTCTAGATAAGCAGGGATAGATTCAGCGCAATCAGAATGGGGAGGCGGTGGATGGCAATTCGCTGGAACGCTCGCCTGTAGCGCTGCTCGGGACACCGAACCCGAAACCGGCGCTGGGGCAATAACCGTCCCCGAATGATCAGCTGCTTGGCCTTGATGAAGTGATTTGCACCGGGAACCGTATTCTTACAGCAGTCGTCTGCGGCCGGATGGTCCACATTTCCCCTTGAGGCAACACTCCATCGCCTGCGCGGGTACGCGCGTTGGCGAAGTAGACCAATAGACGACCCAGCAGCACGATCGCCAGCCCGCTGATCGCGATTGAGCGGCCCGCTTCATTCCTCAGCTTCACCCATCATCAAAATTGGCATTTTCGCTGGTACTCAAGCACGAGAGGCAATCCCTTCATACATGAAGGTCATTGGTTTCGGTCCCTGCATGTAGCCCGTCTGGAGATGCTTCATTCGAAGTCCGGCGCTTTCGACCAACTCTGCAATTGGACGGTCCAGGTAGCAGCCGCCTGCAAGCCTCTTCCAGAGCGGTGTGAGCTGATGTTGCCATTTCCGCACGTTCTCTTCGGGCGCGCGGCCATGTTCCACGAAAAGCAACTGTCCGCCAGGCCTAAGGACGCGCCGCATTTCAGAGAGCGCACTGTGAATATCAGGGACGCTGCACAAAGTCCAGGTCGTCACGACGGTATCGATGCTTGCATCATCGAGTGGAATCGATTCTGCGGAACCCTCGATCAGCCTCGCTCGGTCGCGAATCGACTTATGTGACGCTATCTCCAGGAGCTTTGGATGCGGTTCCAGACCAAGAATCTCGATGGCGCGATCGGTGTAGAAAGGCAGATTCATTCCGGAACCGATTCCGATCTCCAGAACTCTGCCTTCGGCGAGGCGCACGACCCGTTCGCGATACGGATTGAGCAAACGGTTCCGCATGGCCAAGTTGACTAGATGCGGCACGATACGGTTGTGATAAAAACCCATCGAATAAAGGAGCTTCTTCTCTGTTTCATCACACCACATGATCTTGCGGCACGTCCGTCCTCTTTCATAGACTCGCCCGAGATCGCGGGGAGACCTGACGCGGCACACAGACTGAGGCAGCTCGGCGTCGGAACGCTCAAGATGAGCTTGACTCTGGAGTCGGCACCAGATTGTAAAGTGATTATCGAAACGAGATAAGCAGTTACCCATGCGGCAAAGATCGGCTTGGAATGACAACGCTTGACTGTCGTGTCGCATGCGATCGCCCAAGAATTGCAGTTCGCTCCAATGGTGGCGAGTGGTTTAACTGGCTGGCATCCTCCCGTACAGGGCGGGCACGCCCCATGGCGCAAATAGCTTGGGCGTAACGACAGGCAACAACGTCGTGCTGATCAGCAGTGATGGCAGGCGTTGGGGGTGCCCAGGAGGCCGCCCCGAAGGTGATGAGCGGTGGGAACAGACTCTTCGCCGAGAGATCTCGGAAGAGGCTTGTTGCGTCGTGCGCGAGGCGCGGCTCCTCGGGTACTGTCGTAGGCGATGTCTCTCTGGTCCCGAGAAGGGCCTCGTGCTGGTCCGCTCCGTTTGGCGGGCAGAAGTTGATTTGATGGACTGGGAACCACGCTTCGAGATAGCTTATCGACGGGTCGTCCCCGTATGGTCAAAAAACTCAAACGCGGCACATTTGGTTGTTCCGTAACGTTCTTTTGTATCGGCGTAACAAATTTTACTTCAGTTTGGCCAAGTTGTTGATTCCATTTCGCGCTGACATTTCCGAGATGGACAATATCTTAGTTTACGTGGCGTGTTCGTTACCGGCAGCCTAAAACCGATCGA
The DNA here is from genome assembly GCA_036272575.1 of Bryobacteraceae bacterium. Taxonomy (GTDB): domain Bacteria; phylum Acidobacteriota; class Terriglobia; order Bryobacterales; family Bryobacteraceae; genus Bog-105. Next base: position 8,447 of record DATAYL010000219.1, read on the forward strand.
CGGCTCGCGCCAGGTCTGGATTGACCTGTGCTGAGAACTGCTCGCGTAAAGTTTCGATCGTGAACCTGCGGCCGCATTCCTCGCACCTAAGCCGGCCAACGGCGCCCGTGATCAGTCCGCCGCAATCGGGCTCATGGAATACCAGTGCAAAGTCTTCTAACCTGGCCGGCATTCGTTCGGTATCGCGCAGTGCGGGTGTATTGAGATGCCGGATTATTCTTACGCTGTGACCGCTGTCACGCACGCTTGGCCTTAGCCATCTCAGGGATTATCTCTGAAGCTGGTGCACGCTTTGACTCAGGGACCGACGCTCGGCCAACTTCCACGCAGCCCGCATGAGAGCACTGACAGAAGTTCCGTTCGGTCGCATGCGTAGCAGCCTGTTTACAATAGTCGCAGCAATACGCCCCTGCGACCTTTGTCAAGCACGTACACACCGTAAGGGCACACTTGTACTGCGTTCGCATCCCGTCACCTCGATACGCTGAGTATTCAGGCGGATTGGCAACTCAGAACCGGGCAGCCATTCGCTCCGTTCGGACTCGCAAGTACTCTAGCTGGTGATTATCTTAATACGCTTTTATGCGGGCGCGCTGATCTGAGAGCTAGCGGGTCACAGCTTTCGTGTAGGATGTCGTAGTGACCCAATTCAACTCCGAGCATCCTGTGGTCACAGCAATACTCATTGACCTCGCGATACGCGCGAACCAAAACCGCAAGCCGAACTCAACATGGGAGCGGAAACTGAACGCCAAGCGTGGACGGTAGCCCCAACACCTTTTTCTTTGCCCAATTCTTTGCCCATAACCCTTAAAAACTGGTCACAATCGGTCTCACTCGCGCGCTTTCGGAACCCGCTTGAGGCATGGGCTGAGATCGCGCTAAATACCGGAGAGGGAGCAACATATAGCATCCCATCACAAGCCATAGCAACGCAGCGCCCAGCGCGCAAAAAGCAGATTTCCGGGGCTGTTAACCGAAGGGTTGCAGGTTCGAGTCCTGCCTGAGGAGCCATAAAATCAAGTACTTACAGCTCGGTAGCAGTCGAATTTTGTTTAGCCGCTCCTACTTCACCGAAGGCTTGTAGAAATGAAGTCCCGTGGAATGAGCAGCTTCGCGCCATTCAAACACCGGTGCTTTCGGTGTCGTTGCGTCATCACCCGAAGGGTTGTAGGGTTTGGAGCAAGCTGAGCACCTTCATAATCAGTCACCTGCGGATCGGCAGACATGGTGGATTGGGAGTACTGCCCCGCCGACTTTGCCCATTTCTTTGACGATGGGAGTCTCAGAATACCGGCCGGACCACTGAATTATCGAGAGACGCCCTGGAATTCAAAGTTCCGAGCGGTTTCTTGGACTGACGTCACAAAGGAGTGCAGTTGTCGGCTTCCTTCGAGAAGCAACGGACCCTCCACACTCGGCAACTGATCGGGATGATCGATTACAGATCTGAAGCCGATTTGCTCATAGAATATTCCTGGCTCACAAGAAACTGCTGTTTTGTGGAGAAACAGTCGTCGGTTAGCTCGGGGATAGATCTACCCTTCGCGACAGAGGATCGCCTACCAGGGGATGGCCGATCGATGCCAAGTGGATTCTGATTTGATGAGGGCGGCCCGACTTCAGGCTTACCTCAAATGTTCTGGTGGTGATGATGCGTGAGATCACTTTGCCAATGACTTTGACGGATTACCATTTGGGTTGGCGGCCCACACGGAGCCGATGAGCGGGTGCGGTACGAGGCCGATGGGCGTAAGGATTTCGTAGGCGTTGTTCTGTGCACGGTTGTGAGCCAGCGCCCGGTAGATTTTTTGTATTTTGGGTGTGTTCCAGCTTGCGAATAGATGAGAGGCCGCCTGCGGTCTTTTGGCGAAGAGGACGATGCCGGTGGTGGCTCGGCCCAACCGGTGGACAGGATTTGCATTGAGGGTTTGCTTTTGCACCAAGCGCAGGAGTGTGTTCTCCATGAAGCCGCCGCCAGGGAGTGTGGGCAGCCCGCTGGGTTTGTTGACGGCTAACAGATAGGGGTCTTCAAACAGGACTTCGAAGTGCTGAGGGGAGTCTGGTTCGTTCCAGGGTGGACGGTTCCAGACAAGGGTTTGGCCAAGAGTGACCGATTCGCTTCCGGTGGCGGTAACGCCGTTGAGGGCGACTTCGCCGTTGTCCAGTTTTTGTTGCCAGCCTTGTGAGGTTGAGTGGGGGTAAATGCCCGCCAAGTGGGAGAGCAGGGTTTGTCCATGGTATTTGCTGCTGATGATTGTGGTGTAGGCATGGCCCCGGTTGAGCATGTAGTTTGAAGATACCCTGGGTGTCCACTCGACAGTTCAAAGCAATGGCGCAGTGTTTAGGCATGGCTAATGGTGCCGGGAGATTGGAATGCCTGACATACAAACAACTGGGTGTAAAAAAACTGGCAGAAGCCCGGATGTGGTGGCTTTTGCAACACGACTGCCGTCGCCGGACGCTTACCTGGAATCGAAGATGTTTCTTTCGGTCGCATATGACGGCAACAAACGCGTCCTGTACCTGGGATTCCGTAGCGGCGATGTCTACCGATATTTCCAATTCTCCAGAGACGATTACCAGCACTTCTTAAGTGCCGAATCTAAAGGCCGCCACTTCCTCCGCGACACTTCGCCGTACGCTTACCCGGCAATGCCGGCGAGGATGACAAGAGATCGACCGATCCACCCGTGCTTGGCGGTTCCTCGGCTGAACTGACTATCGCCAGTCATCCCGATCACGCCAACGGTTCCGTTCCGAGCGCTCATGCCGGCGCCATTCTTGCCGGCGCCATTCGCGTTCGCGGCGTTCTTCGCGTTCTCGCCACTTATGTTCGCGTCGAGCTTCTCGCCGATCATAGCCGTACACGCCATATGGAGGCCTTGAGTCGTATCCGTAACTGTAGGCGTCTCCGTATGGCTGCTGTCCGTAGTATTGCCCGTTGTACTGTTGGGCCGAAGCTGTTCCTGGCAACAGCAATCCGGCTAGCCAAAGGACAAAAGGTGCTAATACCCCCACCCGTTTCATAGAGTTTTCTCCTTTTGGATCAGCTGCTTTTACGCCGGACCCTTCTGTCTCTGTGACGCACGCGCGAGTCGCGGGTTCCTCCACACAAATAGGGAGTCCTCGTTAATTCAAATTCATGGAGCGAGCGTGGGCAGGGCTTTGCAACCTGAGTTCAGGGACACATCAATCTGGCAATTAAGCGCACCGATCATCGAACTCTTCGCGACTGCCGGAAGGACATCGGAGCTCGGGCGATCCTCAGTCTCAATGCGATTGAGTGTTGGAGAGCCGGCACCTCAACTCTCACATTCATCGACTTTCACTTCGTCGTGTAACGCGCTTCTATGAGAAGGTCATAAAAGTCAAGGGCCGACGTGGCGGCCATCCCTTTAAAGGTTGCGCTTGCTCCGATTGTTCGACTGTTCCAACTCGATAACGCGAAGCAGCACCAAAGCTGAAGCTGAAGGGGATGCG
>DATAYL010000220.1:0-20506 GCA_036272575.1 Bryobacteraceae bacterium
TCAATCAGCGGAATTCAGCGAGAACCTGTTAGCCCGCGATCACGGGCCGCAATCCGCCCACATCTGAACGCACGAGTTAGCGAGGACAGAGATATATCCGGCTCCTGGAAATCTGCCGCTGAGAATTGGCCACGTGACCCGCTCACTATCCCGCCAGAACCAGAGGCGAACGACCAGGTAACGGTGAATAATCTGCTCTGCTTCGGCATAATCGCTGCGTAACAATGTAATTTCCTGTATCAGGCCTCGGCGTAGCTGTCTTTCAAAGCGCCTGCGGGTGCTGTGGGGAACCTTAAAACCTTTGAAAGCGGACGTACACGACGTTACGAGAGAAGCAGATCCGTCTTTAGCGTGAGGTTAGCCTCGCTGTTTGGCAATTTCAAGATCACTCCTGTTTTCAGTCAGTTCGAGTTTCTTGACCTTACGAGGTCTGATGGTTCGCGGCTTTCAGGCGGTAACCCACAACGGCGACGCACTCGTTCCGTCAACCTTGCTCACTTTGCGGTTGGCTATCACGGAGCAGAAGTACAAGGAAGATTATCAAGTGGCCGGCTTCTATCGCCAGGTGATTGAACGCATCCAGGCATTGCCAGGCGTCCGCTCCGCCGCCGCCGTGACGGCTTTGCCTTACAGCGATCATTCGAGCGGCCGGAACTTCACCATTGAGAGCAGGCGGCCTGAGCCGGGCAACCATCCGAGCGGCATGTATCAGGTGGCCAGTCCGGAATATTTCCAGACTTCGCACGTACCGCTCCGGGCCCGACGTCTCCTCAGCGCGGCGGACGGTCCGCAGGCGCCTCAAGTGGTACTCATTAGCGAGCGGATGGCGCTGCGATGGTGGACGAAGACTTCCCCCCTTGGCACACTGATCAATATCGGCGATCCGGATTCGAAGAATCCATGGATGACCATCGTGGGAGTCGTCGGCGACATGCCGCACGATCCCTACGAGCGAGAGCCGCGCCCAACCCTTTACGTTTCCTACCAGCAGGCACCTGCGCTCTGGATGGACATCGCAGTGCGAACCACCGGAGATCCATTGCGGCTGGCGCGTGCCTTCACATCAGCCATTCACGCGATAGACCCAGAACAGCCGATCACCGAGATCGAGACGATGGAGAAATCCATTCACAATCGGGCGATCGGTCTCAATTACATGGCGGCGTTGATGGGAGTGCTCGGGGGATTGCACTCCTGCTCTCAGCGCTCGGAGTATATGGCGTGATGGCGTACGTTGTATCGGAACACAGTCAGGAAATAGGAATCAGAATGGCATTGGGCGCGCAAAAGAGAACCGTACTACAAATGATTTTTCGACGCGGCCTGCTAACGGCGGGAACCGGCTTGGCAATTGGATTGCCGATTGCATATCTATTGGCCCGTCTGCTGGCGTCGCTGATTTATGGGGTCGCTGCAACGGATGCGGCTACATTCGTCGGAATTCCTCTGACTCTGATTGCGGCAACGACGCTGGCTATTTATCTCCCGGCGCGCCGCGCGATGAAGATCGACCCTATTGTGGCGCTCGGTACGAGTAGGAGGAGTCCAAAAAAACCGGCTGCCCCGACTAAAGACGAATCTAATACTTTGGATTCGGCGGCGTCTCTTGACGAATCCAAACGCCTTCCTCGACAATCAGAGAGCACTTTCGCTTACGAGGGGTGCTCATGACTTCAGGCATTGTCTTTTGGCTGTGGTTCGCAGGTTTGGCCTACCTTCTGCTCGCCGTGATCGCAGTTCGCAAGGAACTGTCCCCAACGCTATCCGCCGTGCCTGTGCTGGGCCGTGTATTCGCTCCCGTCGGCTTGGCGCTATTCGGAGCCGAGCATCTCGCCGCCCCCAAGTCTCTCGCTCAAGGTGTACCCCAGTGGATGCCGGGACACCTGTTCTGGGCTTACTTCGTGGGCTTCGCCCTGTTCGCCGCCGCCACCAGCATCGCGCTGAACAGGTACGCCCGCTTGTCAGCCTCGCTCCTCGGTCTAATGTTCGTCCTGTTCGTTCTGATGATCCATGCACCGAATGTGGCAGCCGATCCCCGCAACCGGATCATCTGGACAGTCGCCCTTAGAGAAATCGCCTTCGCGTGCGGCGTATTCCTCTTCGCCAAACGCGCTCCCCTTGCCTGTCGCATCGCGCTGGGCGCGATCCTAGTGTTCTTCGCAGTCGAGCACTTCCTGCATCCCGACTTCATACCCGGCGTTCCGCTCGGCAAGATGACCCCACCGTGGTTTCCGCTCCGCTCCGCCTGGGGCTACCTCACCGGCCTGGTATTACTCGCGACCGGAGCCGGCCTGATCGTGAACAAGCAGGCGCGCTTCCTTACCACCTGGCTTGGAATGGAGCTCGCCGCAATGGTGGCGTTAATTTATCTCCCGATTCTCGCCGCCGCCCAGCCGAAGGAACTAGTCGAGGCGCTGAACTACATCGGAGACACCACGCTATTCGCCGGAATAATCCTCCTCGCGGCCGGCGTAACGCCGGATGATGCCGTGTCTTTCTCCCTGAGGCGGCGGTTTGCGGCCGCCACCCTTTTCGGTCGACGGAGTTCATAGTCCCTTGCTCTTGCTTATTCGGGTACAACTCTTCTGGCAGCCGTTTTTCGTCGATCCGTTATGTCCGACGCACATTCTGGATGGTCGTGGATTTCTGGCCGGAAGCAGACGCGAATGCCACCAGCGGGCAGTGCATAGCGAGGCGAGCGCTTATGCTCTGGAGCTTGCATCGATGGTCCGAGATCCTGTTAAACGCCCACGTCGGTACCGTGCCGTGGAAAGCGTGGCGCGCCTTGTCAGCCCAAGTCCTGTGTCGTCGGCAATCCGAAAACGATGTTTTACCTTAAGTGAGCGCTCGGCGCAGCGGCGCAACTATCGCAACTCATGCGGCATCAATTTCTGCATGAGCAGAGCGATCAGGAGTTTCCCATAGAACCAAGTCCTCGAACTGCGTCGTACTTGGGTATGGACCAGGCGTCGTAGGAGAACGAGCAAATGCTCCCATGGTGGTTTGGTTCCGCGTTAGCGGCCGATTTCTTAGCTCTTTCGATTGTCGCGGATGTAGAAGTTTGGGTAGGCAACAATGTGCCATCCAACTGGCTTCGCACGGCTTCGATACCCGCGGCAAGGCTCTCGAAATCCGTGCCATCGTCGTGTCTGCCGCCATTGACGAAAAACGTAGGTGTTCCATTCACGCCGCCCGGCACTTCATCCATGAAGTCCTGTTTCACTCGATCCAGGAAGGCGCGCTGCTTTAGAGCTTCGGCGGCCATGGCGCTTACGTCCAGTCCATCCTTCTTCGCAAGAGTGAAAAGAAGTTCAGACGACAGTTGAGACTGGCGTTCATAGATGCCGTCGTGCATCTCCCAAAAGTGCCGATGAGCGCCAGCGAATTCCGCCGCTTCTGCGGCCGGCTCGGCGAACGGATGGATTTGAGCCAAGGGAAATTGCGGAACGCGAACCGCAGTGAGTCGCCGAAGCGCTTTTGTAGAAGCTTCACTACCTGGTATGCTTGAACGCAATCCGGGCACTGATAGTCGCCGTACTCAACGAGGGTAACAGGGCGTCTTCTGGTCCTTGCAGATGATCTTGCTCGGAAACGGCTGCCTTAAAGGTGCATAGGTCAACTCGTGCTGTAGACTCTCGGGTGCTTCTAAAAATCCCGTCGGCCCCTGAATTACTGCTGGCGGAGAGCGATAGCTCCAGCGGACAACGCCATCCTTGTCGATCACGAACAGCGCTCGATCGGTAACACCGTCAGCGCGCTATGCGCCGTACATCTGTGCCACCGCACCCTTCGGTTCGAAATCTGCGAGGAGAGGGAAATGCAGATTCTTGTCTTTTGCGAATGCAGCGTGGAACCAGACTCCATCAACGGAGATGACAATAAGTTCGGCATGATCTTTCCGGAACTCTGACAGAAGCTCGTTGTAGAGAGACATCTGGTCACCGCAAACGGGACTCCAGTCGGCAGGATAAAACGCGAGGATCACGGGCCTACCTTTAAACTCGGAGAGCGGAACGGTTGGTCAGGCGTTGCGTGTAATGTGAAGTCGGGCGCCTTAACGCCGGAAGCTAGAATGTTCGACATAAAACTGTCCTCCAAGGTAGCAAGTGAAATGGCTGGTTGATCCACGTTCGCGATAAAGATGTGAACCTTCAAGCCTGTTCCGACCGGTAAGCATCGCGGATTTACACTCGATAGGCCGCCACGCCGGGGATCGCAGCGGAATTTGCGGAGTCGGTGGTACCGAATCTTCGACCTCCTGAATTGCGAGCTGCAGAGTTGCGGAGCAGGACGATAAGAGCTCGGGAGTGGCGCGAGAGCCTCTGAGGCTCAGGCGGCTGCGGGCTGAGGAAGCTTCCGAGCGCTCTTTTTTCGTCGGTAAAGGTATGAAAAACACCCCTCATCTGCGCCGGTTTCTACTCCGAAAGCGAGCAGCCAGGATGGCCGCAGTCGCACGAGATCTCCATCTCTTGTTTTTGCTCCTTCGCAGCGTTGGCTGCAATACTTGCCGTTGGTTGGCGGACCGTTTCTGGAGAAACGGGCGGAATCGGCGTAACCAGACGGTATTGTTTTTGCTTATGCTGGCTTTCCGGGCAAACGACTCCGTTTCCTCTGTTACCGGTCCTTGACAAGAGGCTATCGATCCGTGGCCACACGTTGATGGAAATCACTCGTGTCCCCGAAAAGCTGACTGTGGCGAAGAAATATGTCTATGACCACTTGGCGAATGGAAGTTTTTATCCGAGGATCTAAAGATCTTTCCATTTGCACAGAGTGTGGACGCGTACAGGTTCCTTAAATTGAACACGCAGGTTGGAAAATCGTGCTCACGGTGCCGTAAGGCTCCGCATGGATCAACTCCTCGCCAAGTGCGTGACGGGAATTCGCCTCCAACGCACAGGCAGTTCGATTCCGAGCGGCTGGATCGAGCGCACCGCTTTTCGCGAGCAATGCGCTTGCTTGCGAAGATGCGCCTACTGCACTCGGAAAGTTCTACGTGGGCAGTGGCCTTCCAGCGACTGTTGCGAAAATTCTCTTCGTGAATCCGTCTAAGTGCTCTTCGTGCCGCCTAAGATCTGTTGCACCTGTTCGATGTGGTTCATGTCATGGCCAGGCCATCTGAGACGCCAGGTCTTTCACCGTCATCCTGCCGCGTTCGGAGTGCATCCCGAACCGCTGCCATTTCTCAGGCATGAGATTTGTAAGCATCCGGAGGTTAGCCTCCCGCAATAGGCGAAAGATCTCGAGAGCTACCTGCGGTTCCCACGAATCGTAATCGCCTAATCTCGCCCATACTTCCTGATCAAACCCTGGCAAAGTTGTGCCGCTGTTCTCGATCATTAGGCGGTAGCGCCAAATGCTGACAAGTTCGTCCTCGGCAAGATGGGCAATAATCGCACCAATACACCACTTGCCCCGCGCTGGAGAGTGCTTAAGCGTTTCCATAGGAACACCGTCAATCAGGCGAGCAAGCGTGCCTGGAGCCTCCCGCTGCATTGCGAGCGGATCCTTGTCTTTGACGTAAGCAGCTAGATGAGCCTTGTACTGCTCCGCAGCCGTGATCGTTGGTGTCTCGGCTTCGTTTGTTGGCATCTCAATATTGTCTCGCAGTAAAGGTTGCATTAACCTGCGGTCTGCAACCTGGTCCGTTGGGCGTAGCACTAATCCACTTGTCCGCACCGTCGGCAAGCCTTCCCCTTAAGGTCACCCTCATTTGCGGTTCGATTCCGATCTCGTCATTGACACCTTCCCTTAAGCGTTGCTTGCCGCCGAGATATCTTCGTGGTTTGAACACTCCCTCGGGTTGTGGATGGAGTTGCAGGAAGGCGGCCGTAGCATTACGGGCGCGGCGTCGGATCTCGTTCGGACTTGGCGACTTTCTCGTCAGGGCCCGGCGGGTCCATCGAAGCTGTGGTCGTCGCGCGCATGAAATGCGCGTCTCTTCGGTATTCGGTCGCACCTTCGAAGGAATCGGGTTTTTCTCCCATTCGCGAATGCTCTGATTTGCAGCAGATCGGCGTGAAGATGCGAGATCATCCAGTCGCGATCATCGCTTTGCGGCGCCTTCGCGAACAGCGGTAAATACTTCTGGTCCAACGCGACTTGCTTGTCAACTCCGGGCCCGCGAATAATTCTCCTGCTGCGCATCGTATGGCCTATGAATGTCCGACACCGTGGCGAAGGAAGGATTCAGTTGAAAAATCTTCATCAAAATAATGGTCCACCGAGTGGTCAAACGCCGATTGCGCAGTCATCATACCCACGCTTGTTAACAAGAGCGCAACAAACTTGGTGCCGTTCATTGTAGAGATTGCGGCTAAGCGCCTTGAAGCGCATGTCAGGGTTGAACTTTCGAGAGCCTTCCAATGTTCGCGGCGAGATCCAGACCGAGAACGGTTGGCCCAAAATCCGTGGCGGACCGTCCCGGGCCGCGTTGCCTCAGAATGCTTCTTCGTGCCGGCAACGATGTCACCAAAGTTCCGAAGGTAGGCTAACAATAATCGCCCGAGAACTTAGCTGATTTGCGTCGTTTCACCTGCCTGTTGTACAATTCTGGACCGTACAGATCGAGTGAAAGAACCGGCGGGAAACATCGAGACCGTTTAGACGCATCGTAGTGGCTATGGCAGACTCAGCCAAAGTGGATATTGCGCCAAACCACTTTTACGCTGAAACTTCAAAATAGCGACGGGAAGGGGTCGTCAGAAAATGGCAGCATCGTGGGAGGCCGTTTCTCTTTGTGCCAGCGGAACGATTGCAGATGCCAATGACGCTGATTGCAGTTCACGATCAGGAGAAATCACAATGTTTGTTGATAGCACGTGGCGGTCTAAGAGTCGAGAAAGCTCATCACGATTTTTGGGCGCCAGCGAAAGGCGGCGGCCACTCTCTTCTGGGATGACCGCGGCGATCCTGATTTTGTGCTCGGCTGGAATCTGTCTCGCGCAAAATACCAACTCCGGTGATATCCGCGGCACGGTTACCGATGCTTCAGGAGCTGTCATTCCGGGTGTCGCAGTTACGCTGCTAAACACCGATACTGGCTTTGTCAAGCAGCTGGTCACTAACTCGGTCGGTCTTTACGACGCAGTCTCGATTCTGCCAGGTCATTACACGATCACCTATTACCGAGAGGGCTTCGAAAAGGTTGTGCGCAGCGGCATCATGCTAGAAGTCGGAGAGATCAGCGTAGATGCGCAGTTAAGTGTTGGCGGGACGCAACAGGCGGTTCAGGTGACGGAAGAGGCGCCCTTGCTAGAAACGGAGACCGCGGAACAATCAACCACCTTGCAAGCGAAAATTATGCAAGACCTGCCAAATGTGGGTCAGAGCTGGGAGAACTTCCTGAGACTTCTGCCCGGGTCATCGGGTACTCCTATGTCCAACGCCGGCTCTGTGAATCCGGGGGTTGGCTTGTCGATAAACGGCACTCTGCCGTACTACACGAACTTCCTGGTGGACGGCGCCTCCATCCGGTTGCCGCATAGCGCAAACATCGACGACGCCGCGCAGGTTTCAGAAACAATATCCGAGGTCCAGGTCAACACATCGACGTTTTCTGCGGAGTATGGCGGCGGCGGCGCGATCTTCAATGTCATTAGCAAGTCCGGCGCAAACCAATGGCATGGCTCTGCCTATGAGTACTTTGAAAACGATGCGCTGAACGCGAGAAGCTTTTTCGACGGGGCAAAGGCGGCGAGAGTACGATACGACAACTTCGGCGGCTCGGTGGCCGGCCCAATCCTGAAGAATAAGTTCTTCTTCTATTTCGATCTGGACAAAATCATCAATCCCAACTCGACCACCGTGACAACCACTGTGCCGACGGATGCCATGAAGCAGGGCATCTTTGACCCGGCGGTCTTCGGGACCATTCACAACCCAGCAACCGGCGCCGCGTACCTCGGCAACCAGATTCCGGCATCGCAATTGGACCCGGTAGCCTTGGCAGTTCAGAAATTTTATCCGACGGCAAACCTGCCTGGCATCACCAATAACTATCGTTATCTGCAGGTGGGCAATAACCCCGCTTTCCGGGAGTTCGGGCGCCTGGACTATAACATTACCTCCAAGAATCGGCTGACCTTCTCGATTACCGAGCACAGTAGCAATAGTGTTAGCGGCGGAACGAGTTGCCCTGTCAATTGCCAGCAGAGCACCGCCGGTGCCTACGAAGCGCAGGTCACTGACGTTCACACGTTTAGTCCTTCGGTCGTAAATGAGTTCCGATATGGATTTGCCCGGCAGGGCAACTGGTTTTCACCGGGAAGCCTGGGCTTGGGATATCCAGCGCAAATCGGCCTCCAATATGCGAAGGCGGACGTTTTTCCAAACATCAACATCACAGGCACGGCAGGTAACAATACTCTCAATCCGCAAACTTCCGCAATCTATATTGAAAATTCGTTTAACCCGTCAGACGTGGTTACCATGATTCGGGGCAAGCACATCCTGCACTTCGGCGGTGAGGTGCTGGCCTATCAGGACAATTCCACGCCCTGGGGAAACCTGAGTTCGGCAAGTTTTACGTTCAACGGCCAGTTCACACAAAGCAATGTCGGGTATGCGGACTTTCTGTTGGGACAATCCCAGGCATGGAGTGCCCTCAACCAGGGGGAAGCGGGCATGCGGTCTAAGAACCCGTCGCTCTTCGTTCAGGACGATATCAAGCTCCGCCCAAACCTTACCTTGAATGCCGGTCTGCGCTGGGAGGTTCACGGTGGATTTAGTGAGGTGCACAACCAAGCCGGCAGCTTCGATCCGACAATTATCAACCCGGTAACAAACACGTTGGGCGCTATTTGGTTTGCCGGCAACAACGGGCGAAGCCAGGTTATGGCGACTGACTACAAGGTCTTTCTGCCACGCGTTGGCATAGCCTGGGCTCCTAAGGACGTCTGGTCGGTGCGCGCCGGTTTTGGTGAGTATGCCAGTTTGTGGAGTATGGACGTTGACGGATCACCGATCGGCTTCGGCACTGCCGATGGCGGCAGTATCTCGGCCAATCCGGGCCAACCCCCGGTAGCCATTCTCTCGGGTTCAGGAGCCGGGCTGCCGTTTGTCATGGCTTCCAGAAATCCTGGCGCGTACAACGGGCAAGGCGGAGGAAACATCCCTTACATGCCTTACCACACGCCGGTCGGACGCATCTACCAGTGGTCAGTCAGCGTGCAGCGGCAGGTTGGCCAGAGCTTCGTGGCGGAGGCAGCCTACGTAGGCAGCCATGCGAACGGCTTAGAATTCCAGTCCGATATAAACCAGCTTCCTGCGGATAAGCTTGGACAAGGACAGTCCGCGCGGCCGTATCCGCAATACCTCGGCATCGGCCCCAGCGTTCCGGGCGGCTTAACCGGATCCTTCAACAATATTTCGAATTACGACTCTCTCCAGCTACAGGCAAGGAAACGGATGGGCTACGGCCTCAGCGCGGAGGTCAGCTACACCTGGGCCAAGATGCTGGATGATCAGGACACCTCTGGATGGGGCAGCCACTATGGCAGCGCGCCTTACCAGGATGCGTTCAATCCATCGAACAATTATGGGCTCTCGAATTTCGATGTCCCGCAAGCGTTCAAGGGGTATGTCGTGTATGCGATACCGCTGGGGAGGGGACACGCTTTCCTGAACAATGGCATCGGTGATGCAATCCTGGGCGGCTGGCAAGCATCGTCCATCTTTGTGGCGCAGTCTGGCAATCCATTCACCGTGACCATGGCGTCCAGCACCGACTCCGGCGCGCTGGATGGGGCTTGGTACCCGAACCTCGCGGGAAATCCTCACATCGCCAATCAAACCATCAATCAATGGTTCAATCAACTCGCTTATGCTACGCCGGCGACCAACACTTTCGGAAATAACGGGAGAAATACGCTGCGCGGTCCGGATTTGACGAGCGTTGATTTGACCCTGGCGAAGACCTTCAGAATACCCAAGTTCGAGCGGGGCGGCTTGCAAATCCGCATGGATGCCACCAACATACTCAATCATCCGAGTTTTGGCCTGCCGAATTCAGCTTTGACTTCCGCTGCGCTCGCGTCGGGCGTTCCTAACCCGAGCGTGGGTCAAATTACCACGGTCACCGTTCCCGGCCGATTCTTCCAGCTGGGTGCGCGATTCTCTTTTTGAGCCGCGGCAAGATTGATTCAGGCCCTTTTATTTGCCCTGCATCAGTCTCGGTGTTTTCTCGTCGAAAAGTCGCATGCAAAGATGAGATTTTCCCGGCTTTGCCTTTCGTTGATTGTGCTCGCTGTTGTAGTGAAGGGGCAGGTTCCTGAAGCGTATAAGGGCAAACCTTTCCGAGACGCGACACATACCGATGGTCCACAGATAATCCCAGGGCGCCTGCAAGCAGCGCTTTACGATTTAGGTGGTGAAGGAATCGCTTACCACGACGTGGACGCGGTTAACCATGGGAGCGGCGAGCTGAACTACAAAGTTGGCCACTGCGAAGATGGCGTGCCGGTCAGCATCTGTCATTTCCGCGAAGAGGAAGGCGTAGACATATCGTACGTAAAAAAGCTCGCCGATCTGAACCATCCGAGCCCGGTCACGCCTGAATGGCAACAGTTGTACCTCGGATGGGAAGAAGACGGCGAATGGGCGAACTATACGGTGGACGTGAAGAGCGCAGGCAGGTACAAGATCGATGTGTTGTATTCACATATTGCGCAGATTATCCAGTTTTCACTGAACAATAAACCGGCTGCGGACTGCAAGCTTCCCGTTGAGACCGGCAACCTGTACCCTGAACGACACGATCCGGCTTGGATGGTGTTTCATACCTGGAACAAGGCCGATTGCGGTGAAATCATTTTCCCTAAGACTGGCCTGCAGTTGCTCACCTTACACTACAAGAAAGGCAATAATCTGGCCTACTTTGATTTCGTTCCAGCAAAATAGACGTGAGATGGCCGCACGATTTGACTGTATTCGAACGCGCACGGCAGCCCAAGCGTTCGTTTGTGTTCTTGCGATATTCCTCCTTGCAGGGACTCCTTCGTTCGCTCAGTCGGCCTCCAAGTCGCAGCAAATTGAAACGCACTCGCGGCAGGCACAGCAATATCTGGCGGCCAACCAACCGGATCTGGCTATCAGTGAATTCGAAGCCCTCCTGGCGCTCAATCCCAGCGACATCGTTGCGCGCGGCGACCTGGGAACGCTTCTGTATTTTCGGGGCGATTATGCGAGAGCGGCTGCGGAGCTTGGCACTGTGGTGAAGAGCAAGCCGTCGCTTTGGAAGACCGTTATGCTGTTCGGCATGTGCGAGAAGCGGCTGGGCCATTTAGACGCCGCGCGCACAGATCTAGAGCGTGCCTTTCCACACCTCACAGAGGAGAGGCTCAAAGTACAGGCTGGGATGGAGTTGGTAGAGCTCTATTACGCTTCGCGCGACTTAGACAAGGCGGCCGCCGTAGTGAGCGTTCTCCGGAAGCTCAAACCGGATGATGCCGGCATCTTGTACACCGCGCATCGGATCTACTCCGAGCAAGCCGACGAGACGACACTGGGCATCGCCATGCTGGCGCCCAAATCTGCATGGATGCATGAACTCATTGCCGAAGAGATGATCGCGCAAGGTAATAACGACGCTGCCATCGCGCAATACCGGGAAGCCCTCAAGATCGACGATCGCATTCCCGGATTACACTTTGAGCTGGGCGAACTGTTGAGCAGCGCCGCATCTGCTGGAGACAAAGAACAGGCTGAAAAGGAATACCAAGCCGCACTGGCCCAAAACGCATTCGATGAAAAGTCCGAATGCCGCCTCGGCAGGATCGCGCTCGGCCGGTCTGACCTACGGGCCGCGCTTGCCCATTACTCCAGGGCTCTCGAGCTGGAGACCGACGATCCTGAGGCTAATCTCGGTGTAGGAAGGGTTCTGCTTTCTATGCAGCAGGTGCAAAAAGCTCAGCCTCTATTGGAGAAAGCCGTCCGGTTAGATCCGTCGGACTCAGTGGCCCGCTATCATTTGGGAACACTCTACCGGCAATTAGGACGCGCCGACGACGCGCGTCGGGAATTCGCCGACTTTCAGCGGCTAAAGCAAATGAAGGAGCAGCTCAAGGATCTTTACAAGGGGTTGCGGCTCCAGACCAAGTCCGACCAGGAGGAGGGTGACACTCCGAACGCGCCGCAGTAGCCCGGTATCGCTCTTCAATCCTTATAATCTGGTTAGCCTCAATGCCTCTCAGCACTTGCACCTGAGCGAAAGGCCAACGCACTTCAAGATCTGCGCTCACCGCCTCTCCGAGCCCGAAATGAAGGCGCGGATCATTCGATGACTAGAAGCTTGACTGCCCAGTCAGCTCCTGGAGTTGCCGCTTGCCCCCATAAGAGCAAGTCACGCGCGCTCCAATGGCGCTGCGATTCGATTTCGTCCCAATCAGTTTCACCTTGAGCCAGTGATCGCTGCCACCGAGATCGTTGCGCAAAAGGGACGGGGGTTCATTCAGATTCACAATCAGAATGTCGATGTCGCCGTCATTGTCGAAGTCCCGAACGCAGAGCCGCGGCTGCAGTGTGGCGCGGAGATACCCGGCCCCGCTGCATCAACTAACTCCTCAAACTTGCCATTGCCAAGATTTCGAAAGAGCACTCTGTGCGATTTCAAAGTGTATTGCGGATGCTTGCGTTTGACCTCAAGGTGGCAGTGTTGCAACTTTGAAAAGTCGCAGGAATCGGGTCGTAGCGGCGCCTATTGTCTTCGCTTGAGCGGCCAGCCCGGACAGCTTCCCGATGAACCGGATCTGAGACCGAACCATCATTTTCGCCGCACCCAGCGCACCTGCCCCTCCCGGATCATGTTCATCGCCTCATAGCCTTGAATCGTTCGCCGGGCCGCGTGAAATTCCCGAAAGCCTTGCTTGGCGTTGAACGGCGCTTGATCGCGCGATGGTCTTGCTCAATGATGTTATTCAAGTACTGGACCGGTCGATCGCGACAGCGGCAGCGAAGCATCCCTGCCTGCTAGCTCGGCAGGGAGGGCGTTATCTGTACAGGCTCACCGATCAGGGAACCAAAGTCGCGCTGATGTTCATCCTCTTTCAGCAACGTGTCTGCGAACCGTTGACCAACACTCTGTTCCAGCAACGTCCCGACGTAGCCCACAAGGCCGCCAGTAAAATCGAATCGCCTACTACAAGACAGATCACGCCATTGCACAAGTCCTCGATCAGCTCGCTGCGTAATGTCACCAGTGATGCCATCGGCTGATGGACAGCTCGCTCATAAGTCTCTTTCCTCTCGCGAAACCAATCCCGGTCGTCATTCCTCTTGAGATCCTTGAGAAATCGCAAGCCTTCCTCAGGACACCCGGAGGACTTTATTTGCCGGCTTCAGCATTGGGCCTCGCTGGTCATCCTTTTTCTCGTCATCAGCTTCAGTGTCGCCAATGCGAAGGGGTGAACCGCGGGCATCGTGACTTACCGACGTTTGCTCGGTCAAACCGCGTTGCCTGATGCGAATCTGGACGTCCAGAATACATGACCAAGGTAACCTCGGCTTGTCGCTTTCCGCTTGCGATAGCTATGCTCGCGTTCGGTATCCAGCATCTCATCTATGGCACCAGGGGATTTGGTATTGGACTCCCGAGAACCACGTAATAGCTCGGCTGGCTTACCAGTTGAAAGTGCCGGAGAACTGCAGGCGCCGCATCGTGTAGCCGTTGCCGTTGAACGCGATATTAGTGATCTGGCCTCCGGCTGCGCTGGTGATGTCCGGATTGCTGCTGCCCCCATTGGGAAGCTCCAAATTTGTATGATTGAGCGCATTCGTAGCGTCGATACGCAGCATGAACTTAATCCGCTCCGTAAGGAGGAATTGCTTCATGATGGAAGCGTCGACGTTAGTGAACTGCGGGCCGATCAGGGTATTGACCGGATAGTTCCCGAAGGTGTTGGCCGCAGGCAGCTTGAATGGTCCCGTACCGGCTAAAAGGCTCGCCGCGGATTCGGTCACGATCCATTGATTGCGATTTTGATGCGACGGATATGGACTGCCCGTGCCAACGTCCGGCACATTGTTGGGGCCTGCGTACGGCTGACCTGTTCCCGCCGGATAGCTACCGATACTCGGCATGAACGGAAGGCCAGAGTAGTAGCTGAAAATGCCGCTGAGATTCCAGCCGCCAAGGAGCGCATCTACAAAACGATTTACGTTCGACCCGTACTTGCGGCCGCGGCCGAATGGCAGGTCGTAGTTGCCGGCAAACACCACCTGATTGTGCGGCATCAGGTTTGAGTCGCCGTAGCCCAGGGGACGATCATAAAGAAACGTGTAGTTATCGTCCGGCCCAAAGCCATCACCCTCCGAGACCTGGTACGTGTAGTTGCCTTGCAGAGTAAAACCGGCAGCGGCTTGGATTTTGACCGTGCTTTGGAACGAGTGATACTGGCTATTGGCGCAGTTACAGTAGTTATCGACCGGTTGCGTCCAGCCATAGTTATACCGTGGACCGAGTGCACCATCAAATGGGCGGAGCACGTTCAGGTTGGTTCCGGTAAAACCTGGCAGAAAGTATATCGAATTGTTGTCGAAGTTATTATTCGTACCGAGCGGTCCGTGGCGCCCTGAATTCCCGACGTAGCCTGCAGTAAGCGCTACTTTGTTGGTGACCTGCCGCTGCAGAGTCAAGTTATAGGCGTAAATCACCGGCATGGTGAAGATACCTGGACGCGTCTTCGACTCAATTGCGTTGGGACCACTGCCGGGCAGGGTGATCACGCCCGCGCCAGGACCGTTCGTAGTGTAGGCAAGCCCCGTGTAGGCAGGCGGCCCGCTCGCCAGGTTGAACACATCGCAGAAATTGTTTCCACAGGTCCCCGTCTGCGTTAAGTTCTGGTTCGCCAGCACGGGTGGGTTTTGCGTTACATTGTGGCCAAACGTAGAACCGAACGTTCCCAGACTGTAGCTCCATCCGTAACCTGTGCGAATGACGGTTTTCGGCGTGATCTGGTACGCTATGCCGACGCGCGGTGCAAACTCGTGCCAGTTCATCGCTTGATAGCCATGAATGCTCGTAGGCCCCACACCGAAGACGTCAAGCTGTCCCGTGTTCAAGTTCAATTCCGCTCCATTTCCGGGAGCATTCACCGTTTCAGGAAAAACCATCTCCCAGCGCACGCCATAGGTAACCGTTAATTTAGGTGAGGGCCGCCATTCATCCTGGCCGTACCAGAACCAGCGTCTCTGGCGCTCCTGAGCGTTGAGACTGGAGCTCACATAGCGTTCAAAGCTAGTAGTATCGCCAAGCAGGAAACTCGCCAGGCCCAAACCGTCGCTGGTTGAGCCGCTCGCGTTAACCAGGCCGGTCACGCTGCTGTTGAAAGTCAGCTCACCCGCCCGGTGGCTGTCGCTGGGCACGCGAAGATTAAGAGCGTAGCGGATATCTGCGCCAAACTTGAAGCTGTGATTGCCGTGCAGTTTACTTATGTTATCAACAAACTGATATTGTCGTTCCAGTTCCGTAAGTGGGCAGTTGCATTGGTTGATCGTAAGCGAATAGCCGAGCTGCTCATTTGTGCCGTTTGGATTCTGGATATTGAACGCCGGCATACCCGATGTTTCCTGGCTGGTATTGAGCCCTGGAATGCCCGCGTTCAGAGCTGGCGTATCGCCGAAACCATTCGGAACGTCCGTTACGTGATACCGCACATAGCCGAAACGAAACTCATTGATGAGACTTGAATTAGCCGTGTACGTCCATCCAGCGGAGGCGCTCTGGTTAAGCGCAGTTGAGTTACCCGCATAATTCGCGTTATTGAAATCGGGTCCGCCGGCGAGCAGGCCGTATGCGCCCGGTGCCACCTGTGTAAAGCCGGCTGAGCTGTAGCGGCCAAAGAACGTATTCTTATCGTTCAGATAATAATCCCAGCGGGTATTCCATTGATTGCCCGTTATTACGTCCGTTCCACTCACCGTGTAGTTATTGAAAGGTCCCGGCGCATTCGGCAACGGGAAGTAGTTCATAATTGCGAGAGCCTGTTGGCTCAACATTCCTGTCGGAATAACGTTGCCTGGAAGCGGCTGCCTTCCGAGTCCTGTGACGCTATTGCCGGTGTTCGGGTTATAGATCTGGTATTGGCTTCCCAGTGCCAGCCAGTCGCCCAGGTTGCCCGACCGATCCGCTGCCGTGGGGACGCTGGTTAGAACCGACCCGCCCTTATGGTTGCGCGTCAATTGGGCGTCGCCGAAGTAGAACAGCTTGTCCTTGATGATGCGGCCTCCAACTGAGCCACCGAACTGATTCGTGTGGGTGGTCGGCGAAGTAGTCTCGGTGAACGGATTACGGGCGAAATCCTGAAAACCGGGCGTATTTAGATTGAGATACTCGAAGGCGTCACCATGAAACTGATTGGTGCCCGACTTTGTGGAATATGTTAGGAGGCCCGCGCTGAAGGTATCGAACTCGGCATCGAAATCCTGGTTTGCCTGCTTGACCTCGTTTACGGAATCAAACGTCGGATTGATGACGATGATGCCTAGAATGGGATCCTGGTTTACGGTTCCATCAAGATAATAGCCAGTGGCATAAAAAGGTTGACCGTTCACCATCATCTGCACGCTGCCCTGCGGGTTTTCATCCGACGCATGTGCAAACATGGTTTTCACCGTGCCGGGATTCAACAGCTCGAAAGCTTGTAGGTTGCGTCCGTTGCTGGGTAGCTGCTCGATTTGTTGCGAGGTGAACGTCTGGGCGACATCGGCTCTGTCGGTTTCGAGTAGCGGAGCGGCAGCGGTAACTTCCACTTGCTGCTGGATGTTGCCCACCTGCAAGGTCGCGCTAAACTGAGTGGCCTGATCCACCTGCACGGTCAAACCATTCGAAATAACCTTCGAAAAACCTGGCGCCTCTATGTTGACTGTGTAAGTGCCCGGGATCAGCTGACCTTTTATGTAATTGCCGGAATCATTGGTCGTAGTCTGGAATGTGGTTCCCTTATTGACATCGGTGATAATGATTTTGGCGCTGGCGATGGCTGAACCACTGGGATCGGTGACACTCCCGATTATGCTGCCGAATACTTGCTGCGCGATACCGCTGTCCCCTAAAGCAACCAGCATTAAAACCGCGAAAGAGAGGCTGTAAAGCAGCCCCTGCCGAATGCTGACCATAACTTCTCCTTGAAAGCAAAACTAAGCAATAGCTGCGTAGCGGCAAAGCTAGCCGCGCCGGAATGCAGCCTCAAAACTCACACCTTAGAAGCTCGACCTATCCCCACTTTTGCATGCAAAGTGGCTGGGGGCAATGACCACTCAGACTATTTCCGTTATGGCCACTATGCTGGAGTTATGAAGAAAGTACCCGGAGGCTTCTCCCCTGTCATCGCCGTCAATCGGGCAGCCAGCAAACCTCTGCACAGGCAGATTTACGATGGCTATCGCGCGGCCATCCTCCGGCGCAACTTGTGTTCCGGCCAACGTATTCCATCCACCCGGACACTTGCTTCTGAGCTGGGCATCTCGCGCATTCCGGTTCTCGACGCCTACGCTCAGTTGCTGGCGGAAGGCTATTTTGAGAGCCGTATAGGAGCAGGAACGTTCGTCTCAAGCACTCTGCCCGATCAACTGACGTCCGTCGAATCCCATGGCGCAGTGCCGACCGAAGCTCGCGATGGGCCTCGGCCCGTCTCACGCCGCTCCTCACTATTACCCCGCCGCACTAGCGCCCCGTGGGCTTACGGTTGGGGAGCATTCAGCGTCGGTCAGCTGGCGTTCGACCACTTTCCATTCCAGGCCTGGTCCGCGCTCGTCGCTCGGCATTGCCGGAGCCCCCGCGCCAGTGCTCTCAGCTACGCCGACCCCATGGGTTCGAGGGAGTTTCGCGAGACGATTGCCGCTTACCTCAGAGCCGCGCGCGCCGTGCATTGTGACGCGAGTCAGATCATGATCGTCAGTGGCTCCCAGCAAGCGCTGGATATTTCGGCCCGCGTGTTGTTTGATCCGGGGAGCCCCGTTTGGGTCGAAGAACCTTGTTACCAGTTGCTGCGCTATGCGCTTAGCCTCGCCGATTGTCGTCTGGTTCCTGTTCCAGTGGACGGACAGGGGCTCGATGT
This sequence comes from Bryobacteraceae bacterium, assembly GCA_036272575.1. GTDB lineage: Bacteria > Acidobacteriota > Terriglobia > Bryobacterales > Bryobacteraceae > Bog-105. The sequence continues at coordinate 18,054 of DATAYL010000220.1, forward strand.
CGCTGCCGCTATCAAGCGCTGCCGTCACGCGCGAGCGGCCTGCGTCACTCCCTCCCACCAATTCCCGCTAGGCGCGACCATGAGCGCTTCGCGCCGGCTTCAATTACTCGAGTGGGCACAAAGCTCGGGCGCCTGGATCATCGAGGATGACTACGATAGTGAGTACCGCTACCAGAACATGCCCATTGCGTCCTTACAGGGGCTCGATCATCACGGGCGCGTTATCTACATCGGAACTTTCAGCAAAACGTTGTTCCCATCCTTGCGCTTGGGCTACCTGGTCATTCCCACGGACCTGGTCGACCGTTTCACAGCGCTGCGCCGTGCCACGGACCTTTTCCCATCCCACCTTTATCAGGCGGTCCTGACCGATTTCATCAACGAAGGGCACTTCGCTCGCCACATAAGGAAAATGCGCCTCCTTTACGGCGAGCGGAGAAGTGCGCTGGTCGACGCCCTGCGCAGCGAATTCGGCTCACGTCTCGAGATAGTCGGCGGAGAAGCTGGCATGCATCTGGTCGTGCTGCTGCCGGAGGGATTTTGCGATCAGGAAATTGCTGTGCGGGCGGGTCGCCAGAATCTCTGGCTTTGGCCTCTTTCTACTTCCTATCTCGGTAAGGAGGCGCGCCAGGGATTCATTTTGGGCTTTGGCAGCGTTGAGGCGGACCAAATGCCGCGTGCTGTCCGTCGGCTGCGCAACGTGCTCACGCCACCTTTAAATTCGACCGCCCTGACGTGAGCGCTAGTGGCAATACGCAAACTGCTGTTAGTGGCTATTTATCTCCGGCCACTTTTGGGCTTATCGTGGAAGAGGGGTTGTGGTGGCTTCATGAGACTTTTCGCGGTTCTATTCTTCCTGACGTACGGGGTGGCCGGAAGCTACGGCCGCCCGGCTGATGCTCAGGGCGCCCGCTCGCCGGTTCTCGTCGAGCTGTTTACTTCGGAATGCTGTTCCAGTTTCCCGCCAATCGACGCCTTGGTGCAACAATTGGATGCCTCCCAACCGTTTCCCAATGCTCAGTTGATTGTGCTTAGTGAGCATGTGGACTACTGGAACCATGACGGGTGGAAAGATCCGTACTCGTCCTCTCTTTTCACAGAGCGGCAAAACGCCTACGTACACGCTCTTGGATTGAGCGAGCCCTATACTCCGCAGATAGTTGTCGATGGAAACGAAGTGCTGAAGAGCTACACGCCGCAACAGATCAGTCAAATTTTTGAGAAGGCCGCCGCCGCACCGCAGATTCCCGTACATATCGTCGCGCTGAGCGTTGAAGATAAGGGTCAGCCTGTCGTGCAGGCGCGCATCGAAGCCGATGGCGAAGCCGTTTCGCACAACGCCGACGTCTATCTGGCCGTCGCTCTCGAGCATGCCGAGTCTCAGGTTTCCGCCGGAGAAAATAACGGTAAGCGATTGACCCATGTTGCGGTCGTGCAATATCTGAAAAGATTGGGTAGGTTGGAGAGCGGCAAAAGCTTTGGCCAGGATTGCCAGGTCAAGCTCAAGAAGGGTACTGACCCCGCCAATCTACGGGTCGTTGCTTTTGTTCAGGAGCCCGGACCCGGGAAGGTGCTCGGGACAGTGTTGCGTAAACCGGCAACGAACCTGATGTCATCTCGTTAGGATGGCGGGTGGTGGAGGGTTGCTAAAGATAACCAAGGGCTGCGCTTGAAATCTTGGGGAGAGGCAGTTGGGAAACTGAGCGGAAGGGTTGTGTTGCAAGTTTGTATTCAGCAGTCCTGGTAACTTGAAAGGACCCAAATGACGACCCGGCCGGTGCCGATGTTGCAAAATGGCTGTTTCGCGAGGCTTTGAGCGCGGCAGGAAACGAAGTTTTCCACCTTTGGCGCCAGAAACCACTCAACCGCTCGATCATAACGTGCGGCTGGAGCGTCCTACTCGCCGCGGCTCCGCATTGTTTGTGTCTGTGAAAGCGCCGCACGCAGCGCCCGCATGACAGCGTCAGGCCTACGTTCTTTGCTCCGTTATCATCGCTGGACCACTGGCATCACACTGGCTAATCCGCACCGCTTCCGGCATACGTTCGCCTCCGACATGATTGTCCCTAAAAGAAAGTCGAAATCGACGCCTGGTCCGCACTCGTAACGTTTTGATAGACGCCCTAACCCGATGGAGCTTGGTATTCGGCAGTGGTTCGAAAATGTAGTGTCAGCGCGGACGACGGTGCGGCTTCCGACTGTGCCTCCAAAATATTCCGATCGATCTGCAACCATTGAAGTTGATCGACTTTTATCTGCTCCTTTGGCTGGCGCAGCAACGCTTGGTCGCTGTGCTGAGCGCCATCACCTCAATGTGCAAGACCTCGGCCCAGCTGCGACTGGAAAACCTTGCCTTACGGCAACAACTGACGGTCCTGCGTCGCTCGGCTCCCAAACGTCTGAAGCTAACACCCGCTGACCGCATCTTTTGGGTCTGGCTAAGGCGCCTGTGG
>DATAYL010000221.1:0-4203 GCA_036272575.1 Bryobacteraceae bacterium
AGTGATGAGCAGCGGCAGGAAGAGCAGCGCTGATGTTTGCTGCGTCCCTGACGCATCTCAGGGATGGGCGGCTAGCTCAGTTGGGAGAGCACCACGTTCGCAACGTGGGGGTCGTGGGTTCGAACCCCATGCCGTCCACCAGAATATCATCTTTAAAATCAACAGTTACAGCCGAAATTTTTGAGGTTGCCAAAAACTTCCCTGTACCTCATGTTTACGCTTAATGCGGAGCGGGAACGCACGTTTCGTGTTGAACTCGATTGGTTTCGTTTGCAGCATCTGCTTACCTCGCTTTCGGTTCCAGGAACAAGGCGATACCGTCGCCCTTCAAGTACTTCTGAGCTTTCCTAGGCGTCATAAGCCGAGGTCCGCGAATCTGGATTCCGCGGCGGGTTGCTTCCTGGTGCCGCTGATCGAACAGCGCCCCGATCAGGAATCCAGCCGCAAAAAAAGGCTGAAAGCCACGATCGTTGGACGGAAGGTTTTGACAGCATTCCCGTGGAAGATAGATTGTTCCAAAAAGAGTCGGATAGCTCGCGGATTAATGCTGTCCGCCCCGTACACTCGCGGGTTCGATAGGCCGGCTTTAACGGCGCTTTCAGTCAACGCGAGCCTCACGCGGCCGATCGGAGTAAACTGCAATCCACGGATCAACAGCTATGATGTATCCGTGCCCTGGCGAATGCACTTCGACGAGTTTGGCTGAGAGCCTAAACGGAAGAGCCGATGCTTTCAGGAATGGAACGATATAGAGCCGCTGCAGCGGCTGCATGAGCCGGACCTGAACAAGGGCCGTTCCTGCCGTAAGGACGAGAGCGATAACGATACCGAACAGCGCACAAATCGGGAACGTTCGCGGCCACTTCACGCGGGGCAATCGTTCAGGCATTAACGGCCTCCACCGATCCCGAAACATGCTTCATTACATGCTCGTCGGCTTTACGAAATTGCACCTGTCCTTCGCCAAAAACAGATCCGATTATAAATCAGTGTCTTGGAGAATGAAACTGCCACGTTAACTGCACGTTAAACACAGCCAAAGGCGGCCATGTAACGTTCGTTACCTGCCGTCGCACTCGGCATTGCAGGCCTCCATCACCGCTACAAACGTATTGCGGCATAGCAACTTTCGTCCGGATCGATTATTGGCGAACAACAGGCTTTTCTTCAATGGAGGCATTCATTCACGCCGCCATTCAAAACGAGATGGAACGGCATGCGAACGAAAAAACTCCTGACGAGCGATTGTCTGAGACTCTTTACCAGCTCTGGGAGCAAACAGGAAGGTTGGCTGGCGAGGAGCGAACTACCCCTCGATTCATTCAATCGTTGACCAACCTTATCTTCGCCTGTACAGCGGAATTCGAGTCTCGCGCTTTCGGACAGGCGGTTTCGATGAAGGGAAAGCGCCGGCGCTAATCCGCAAGAAACCTTGTGGAGGACACAAATTAATTTATGCTGAATCCTTATGGCAAGTGTGCTGCTCGCGTGGATTGGCAACACGGACCTTCGCGCCGCTCAGGGCGACGAGCAGGCCGGAATCGGGCCGATCGCGCAGACTTTGAAAAGCGGCGCCTACAACGAAGCTTTTTTGCTGTCTGACCATCCAAATAGAGATGTTGAGCCCTTTATCAAATGGTTGGGTCAGCAATCCAAATCCAAGCTCAGCGTCCGCCATGTCTCGCTAGACTGCCCCACGAATTTCGGGAAAATCTAGGAGGCCGCCGTTGCCCTCCTTCAGGCCATCGAAAAAGATAAACAGGGGTTGCCAAATCTTACGTTCCACCTCAGTCCTGGCACGCCGGCAATGGCCGCCGTGTGGATACTGCTCAGCAAGACGGGATTCAAAGCGGAGCTGATCGAGTCCTCGAAACAGCACGGGGTCGCGGCCGTGTCGATACCATTCGACATTTCCGCGGAGTTCCTTCCCGCTATGTTTAGCGCGCCGGACGAAAGGCTGGACGCGCTCTCGATGGGACTACCACCGGAGGCTGCGGAATTCAAAGACATAATTCATCGGAGTCCCCAGATGAAGCGCGTGGTGCTGATGGCCCGCCGGGTTGCCGTACGGTCAGTCCCTATCTTGATCGAAGGTGAAAGCGGCACAGGGAAAGAACTGCTCGCGCGGGCTATCCATCACGGGAGTCCTAGATCGAATGGACCTTTTGTCGCCGTCAACTGCTGCGCAATTCCGAAGGAGTTGTTTGAAGCGGAATTTTTCGGTCACGAGAAGGGCGCGTTTACTGGTGCGAACGTGGCGCGAGCGGGGTATTTCGAGCAAGCCGATACTGGCACTCTCTTCCTTGATGAAATTGGCGAGTTGCCGCTCGCGGATCAGGTCAAGTTGTTGAGAGTGCTTCAAGAAAGAGAGGTTGTCCGTATTGGTAGCAGCAAATCGGAAAAATCGACGTCCGAGTGGTTTCAGCTACGAACCGGGATCTTCTCTCGGCGATATCTGAGAATTGCTTCCGCGAGGATCTATAGTACCGCTTGGCAGTGGCCGTGATCAAAGTCCCTGCACTGCGTGAGCGCGAGGGAGACCTCAGCCTCCTGATCGATAGAATTCTAGAACAGGTAAATCGCGAAAGTGCGGGCGAGCCCGGCTTTTCGGATAAGAAAATCTCTGCCGGAGCTAAAAATCTTATGTTCCAATACCGGTGGCCTGGGAACGTGAGGGACCTCGGTGCTCACGAGAACTGACCCACTAGCGCTGAATGAAAGTTACCCACATTGAGAACAACATTGGGAAAGCGATCATCATTGGCGCCGTAAGGCGCGTATGAGCGAGAGCGTTAGAGAGCGGCAGTGTCATCCACGCCGAACGCGCGCCTGTGCAGTTTGAGGAAGAAAGTTAGTGAGCCCGGATAAGTTTTGCGATGCGATCGCGCAGATGCCGGAAGTAGTCTGGACTTCCCTTCAGCTCCTGGACTTCGTCAATGACCGGTGAGAAGTATGCCAGTGAGCGGATGACACCCAGTGGCGGAGCGTCGTCGGGACGCGCCAGGCGCCTTGCTGCCGCGAGCGTCAACGCATTCTCCACTGCTTCCAACGGTACCGCTTGGTCATGCAGTTGTGCCGCATACCAGCGGTCGTGACGGTGGACCACGCCGGTCGTACCCGGAGTCGAGCGATAAGCGTCCAACACCCGGCGCACATACTCGCGTTGTTCCATCACCGGCTCAACTTTGTGGATCGCGCAGCGAAGGTCCGTCAATGAGCACGGTGTGGCAGTAGTGCCGTAGCCGGCTCAGTAGCGCCTCCACCATCGGGCGGTTGCCCAAGAAGTTCGGCCACTCGTCGTAGACCAAGTTCGTTGTAATGATGGCGAAGAAATGGCAGAAGGAAACAGATAAGCTGTGCCAGATCGCGCTCGACTGCGACCTGACCGAAGAACTCAAGTGGGGCAAACCGTGCTTCACCTTTCTGAAGAAAAACGTGGCGATCGTGATCCCGCTCAAGGAGTCGTGCGCGTTCTCGTTCTTCAAGGGCGCACTGCTCGAAGATCCGAAGCACATTCTCGAAAGGATTGGAGAGCATTCGCAGGCCGGGCGATGGATTAAATTCACCTCGCTTCGGGAGATTGCGGCACTGCGATCGACCCTGAAGGACTACCTCTACGAAGCCATCGAATTGGAGGAGTCCGGGAAGAAGATAGAGATCAAGAAACCTTCAGAGCACCCGATTCCTGAGGAGTTGCAGAGGAGGCTGGATGACAACGCGGTTCTCAGGTCGGCATTCGCAACGCTCACACCAGGCCGGAGGAAGTCATACATTTTCCACGTCTCATCTGCGAAGCAGGCAAAAACCAGAGCAGCGCGGGCCGAAAAGTGCGTGCCAATGATCCTGAATGGGCGTGGGTTCAATGGGTTGCCGAGCTGAGGCTCGCACAGGACGTCATAGTGGACCTGTCGAGCGACGCCTCAAAAAGGGTCCGTTCTTAGACTCGACGACACCTTGTAGATTGGACACATGGCGCTCAAACGGATGGACAACGTAGGAATCGTCGTCGATGACCTCGGAGAGACGATTGATTTCTTTCGCGAGCTCGGCCTCGAGCTCGAAGGGCGGGCCACGATCGAAGGAGAATGGGCTGGACGTGTCACTGGACTGGGCGATCAGCGCGTCGAGATTGCCATGATGCGCACGCCGGACGGCCACGGCCGGCTCGAGCTCTCCCGCTTCCTCACGCCGCCTGCCGTCGCG
>DATAYL010000222.1:0-6667 GCA_036272575.1 Bryobacteraceae bacterium
GCGAGGACGGTGGCAACTTCAGAGACGATCGAAAGGGCGATCTCTTCAGGAGCTTCGCTGCCAATATCGAGGCCAGCGGGTGCGTACACATTTCTGATCCAGAGGGGAAGCAATTCGCGGTAGTTCTGAAATTGCGAGAGCAATTCTGCGTGGCGTTTCCGTGGTCCGAGCAAGCCAACATAGGGCAATCGGGCGGGGATCAACCGGTCCAATGCGGCCAGGTCGCGTCCGAAGTTGTGGGTCATCACTAGCGCGACTGTCTGGTCGTCGAAGACGAAATCGTCGGACAATTCCGTGGGATGCAGGAGCTGTTCGGCAATCCAGCCGAGATCTGAAGCGAGCGCTTGTATTGGCCCGACTTCAGGACCTTCGCCGAAAACCAACAAGCGAATGGGAGGCGAGATAAAGTGAATCAGTGTCCCTGGTTGCTCGATAACGATGGCGTCAGCTGGCAGCAGATCCGATCCACGAACATCGCCTTCAAAGTCCGTGCGAACGCGGCACTTCTCGCGACGAAACAGTTTTTCACCCAGGCGCGTGAGAAAATTTCCAATTTTCTCCGCGGCGGGAACTCGTTCGATCAGGACTTCCAAATATCCATCGCAGCCATAGATCCGGCGCGTATCGAATGTGACTAACTCCGGTACGCCCGACTGAATGACTCGTTGGCCGCGCCACCCAATTTCCTCTTCCAAGCACCCGCCACTGAGAACTCCCAGCGTATCGCCGCGTGCATCGACGAGCAATCGTGCTCCAGGTTTTCGATACGTCGAGCCACGTGTGCGAACTAGAGTTGCTAGCGCCCACGGCTGAAGGCGGTCCGTCATTGCTCGTTGGAGGATCTGGGTGACCGATTTCATGCTATTTCTTGGCACGCCCAACGGACCCCGATTAGATCCGCACCAGTGGCGGTGAAGCGAGCAGATCTTCGATGCGGACTGGCAAATCACGGACACGGACTCCAGTGGCGTGATACACCGCGGAAGTAATCGCTGGAGCGATGCCCGCCATACCGATCTCGCCAATGCCTCGAGCTCCAAGCTCATTAAGAACGAGGTCGGGATAATTGAGGAAGGTGACGTCAATTTCGGGCGAGTCTGCGTTTGTGGCTACGATATAGTCCGCGAAACTGCTGTTGATCGGGCTTCCGAAGCGCTCGTCATAAGATGTCTCTTCAAATAGCGCCATGCCGATTCCCATGACCACCGCGCCCTCTATCTGATTGCGAGCGGGCTTCGGATTAATGATACGGCCTCCATCAATCACGCTAACGACACGGGAGACACGAAGACGCGCGGTTTCCCACTCCCACGTGACCTCAACAAACTGCGCGCCGAACGAGTGAGTCGAGAACTTACGCGCCGGATTATCCAAAGTACGTTCCGACTTTCCCAGCCCTGTTACGAGGCGGATATCACTTCTTTTCAGTATTTCCTGGAACGGAACTTTAACGCCGCTCACATCTTTTTGGATCTGCAAACAACCTTCGGTGAAGGCAAGCGTGTCTGCCTGGCGTTCATAGAACGGGGTGCCGTCCACCGTAATTGCCGCCTTGAAGAGGGCCTGGAAGACGTCTTCTACAGCAGCAAGCACTGCTGGAATGATCGAGGCTGTGGCCCGGGAAGCTCCAGAGGAAGGTCCGGAAGGAAGTGCCGTATCGCCGATGACAACTTCAATCTTGGCATGCGGAATTCCCAATCTTTGCGCCACAATCTCCGCAAGTACCGTATACATCCCGGTCCCAATATCGTGAACCGATGTTGCAACTCGAACGGTGCCATCGTCGCGAAGATCTACCGCGGCCTGCGCATCCGAACGCTCGGCTGCCCACGAACAGCCCGCAACTCCCCAGCCCAGAGAGAGACCATTCTTCTTCATAGAGGCGACGCGAGGGTCACGAGATGACCATCCAAATTTCTCCGCTCCAGTCAGGATACATTCGACAAAATGCCGGGAAGAAAACGGAAGGTTAAGCCCCTCATCCTTCTTGGGCTCGTTCATCAGTCGGAGTTTGACCGGATCGATATTGAGCCTGACGGCGAGTTCGTCCATCGCGGACTCGGTGGCGAAAAGACCAGGAACCGCCCCTGGCCCACGCATTATGGTTGACGGACCGACATTGCGACGCACAATCGCGGAAGTCGCACGCAGATTGGGTGTGCTGTAACTGTACGGCGTTACCTCGGTGCAGCCCTCGTTATAGTCGTCCAGGATTGAGGTGTGATTCAATGTGTCGTGTATGAATGAAACGAGTTTGCCCTCCGGTGTTGCACCCAAGCGCACGCGTTGCTGGGTCCTTGGCCGATGTCCTACATTCTGGAACATCATCCTGCGGGTGAGCACGAGTTTAACCGGCCGATTAAGATTGCGCGCGGCAGCGGCGGCGATAACGGAATGAGGCCACGGCGATAGTTTGCCGCCAAAACCAGAGCCCAAAAAGCGGGATATCACCCGCACGTTCTCGCTCGGCACACCGAGCATCTGCGCAACAATATCCCGATGGTTCACGACTCCCTGTGTCGTTTCATAGATCAGGTACCTTTCTCCATCCCAGGATGCGACCGTGGCATGAAGCTCAATCGGGTTATGCGTTTCCACCGGAGTGCTGTAAACCCCATCGACCTTGACATCGGCGGAAGTAAAGGCCTGTTCCGGATCCCCACGGTGGCTGTCAACCTCCGGTGCTTCTTCCGTGATCTCATGCGCCTCCAGTCGGTCTCGGACATCAGGCTTGTCCACACTGTAAGCAACCTTCACGGCCCCCGCAGCGGCAGTGGCCTGTTCGAACGTGAGTGCCACAGCGACGGCAATATACTGCCCGTAGTACCTAATGACATCGTCCTGAAACGGAGGACGGCGTTCAGACAGGAATTGGTCGCCGGGCCCTGACCGGAAGAGTTTGCCAATATTCCTGCGATGATACACCGCCTTAACGCCCAGCATTGACTCGGCTCGGCTCGTATCCAGCGATTCTATTCTACCTTTCGCGATGGAGGCGCAGACCGGAACAGCGTACAGCATTCCGGGCAAGCTGTGATCCGAAGTATACGCCGCTGTACCCGTGACCTTGACCGGCCCATCAATGCGAGGCAAAGCGCCGCTTATTTCTGGTGAGATTGTCGTCTCTACGTTTTGCATTTATCGCGCCTCCTCCTATACGGTCCTCGTCGCCAATGTGAGAGCGTGCGTGATGCAGCGCTTCGCAAGTTCGACCTTGAAGCCGTTTTCACTCTGCGGATGAGCATCCTGAAGAGCAACGTCAGCCGCACGACGAAATGCCTTTTCCTCGACCGGCTTTCCCAGTAAGGCTTTTTCTGCTTCGACGGAACGCCAAGGCTTGGTACCAACGCCTCCCAGGGCCACTCGCACGAAACTGAAACTTCCGTCTCTGATCTCAGCTAACACAGCCGCTGAAGCGAGAGCGAACTCATAGGAGGCTCGATCGCGCAATTTCAAGTAAGCCTGTTTGCAGCTACGCCTCGGCGCAGGCAACGTGATTGAGGTGATTAGATCACCTGGTTCGAGAATATTTTCGCGATGGGGCGTGTTACCGGGAACGAGGAAGAAATCACCAATCGAAACCTCTTTTTCGCCACGAGTGCCTCGGATTTGAATCGTGGCCTCCAGCGCGGTAAGCGCGACATTCATATCGGAGGGATTGGTCGCAATACAGCTTCCGCTGGTGCCGAGGATAGCCAGAGTCCGGTTGGCGCCCCCGATCGCAGGACACCCAGTGCCGGGCTCGCGCTTATTGCAGGGCATGGCATCGTTGCGAAAGTACATGCATCGAGTGCGCTGAAGTAGATTTCCTCCCGTCGTTGCCATGTTGCGCAATTGGGCTGAAGCACCCGAGAGGAGCGCCTGCGATAGAACGGAATAACTTTTGCCAATGACAGGATGGTGGGCAAGATCAGCGTTGCGGACGAGTGCACCGATCTTGAGGCGGCCGTCAGGGAGGTTCTTGACCGAGTTAAAGGGCAGTTGATTAATATCGATCACCGTTGTGGGGCGTTCGACATTGAGTTTCATTAAATCAACCAGCGTTGTACCGCCAGCGATGAATCGCACCTGCGCACCTTGCTGCGCGGTGTCGGCTACTGCGGCAGCCTGAATTGCCTGCGCTGCGTTGGCTGCCCTCGAAAACTTGAATATTTGCATAGAGGAACTCCTCGTCTAGGCCTCATGGCGAGCGTGTTGAATCGCCGCGACGATGTTTGGATAAGCTCCGCACCGGCAGATGTTTCCGCTCATGAGTTCTTTTACGTCTGCGTTAGAAGGACCACATGGTTCTCGAAGGAGAGCGGCCGCTGACATCATCTGTCCGGAGGTGCAGTATCCGCACTGATAACCATCATATTGAAGAAAGGATGCCTGGACCGGATGAAGATTGTCGGGTGCGCCGAGTCCTTCAATAGTCGTGATCTCTTCATCCTCATGCATTACCGCCAGGCTTAGGCATGAGTTAACTCTGCGGCCGTTAATATGTACGGTGCACGCACCGCACTGACCATGATCGCAACCTTTTTTTGTGCCGGTGAGACGAATGGTTTCCCGCAGTGCGTCGAGCAATGTTGTGCGTGGATCCAATTGAACCCTGTGCCGCTCTCCGTTGACCCGAAGCACAATAGGTACAGAGCCTTCGATCGTTTCTTCGGCTATCTCGGTAGTGGATGTAGATTCTCTGGACGCAGCCTGCGCAATGGTTAAAGCCGGGCCGGCTGCTGCAGCGGCTCCGGCGATGCCAAGCCGCGAAAGAAAGGATCGACGGCTGACGCCAAACTCTGTCGTTTGGCCACTATCTTGTTTCTGATTATCTTCGTCCATTTAAGTTACTCCGCTGCAGTGATAATCGCCCAGAGCGTCACAGTTAATTCTGTATATGGTCGATCTTATTCAGAAAATGTACCGCTAGAGGCTTGGTGAAATAGGGTTCCAATAGAGCTAACCACCTCTTCAGGTGTTCGGAATTAACATGAGCATTAAACGCCTCTGGACTGGCGTATTGCTCGTAAAAAAAGAAGACGCCGGGATCTTCCGAGTCTTCGTGGATTTGAAACTGAATACACCCTTTTTCCTGGCGACATTCCGTTGCATAGGCGATTCCTTTTGCCCTTGCCTCCATCACGCCTTCCGGCTTCAACGTCACTTCAGCGATAAGTGTGATAACTGGGGAACTGAGGTTTTTTTGGATTTCTGGAGTCAACGGCGATGAATCAGCGGCCTTCGAGATGGGAGAAATGTTCATCATGAGTAGTATTGAGCAAAGCAGAGCGTATTCTTTCATAGAGGTTGTAGTGTTGAGGGGTCAGACGAGCCATTTATGGCGGATGTCTAAACCCGCACTAACCTTCCTTTTGACCTGGACACTTGGTCCAGATCAAAAGTCTCCAATGGCAAACGAGCGATTAACGAGGTCCCGAGCTTAGTTTTGAAATGAAAGCAGCGGCAAACGCTTGATCCGAAAAAGGCTGTTGTCCCGTGATCAGTTCACGATCTTCCACGACGTTCGGCTGCCAAGGCGCTGCGTTACTGATTTGCGCTCCGGCTTCTGCAACTGCTTTATCGTTGTAATATTGAATATGCCCATCGAGTTGGGGAGCTTCGATCTGTTGCTCTTCAGCCTTAGAAAATATCGCTACCCGATACCCGGAATACGGCCAGCCCTTCGCCAATGCAGGTAGCGAATTGTCATCGCCACTCACCAATGCTTCGTTAAATTTCTCGGCTTCTGGAAGCGCTGAAAGCAGGGCCATAGGCCCATGGCAGATCAAAGCCGTAGGTCGACCACTCTCGTGAAAACTTCTCAATATCTTGCCCAGGTCTTTGTCCTTCACTAAATCAACCATCGGCGCATGGCCGCCCGGAACAAATATGCCTACAAAGTCATTCCTGCGAGAGACTATCGAAGAAAGTCGCAAAGGATGTCGAAGTTCCCCGAAACTATTGACGAACTTCAGCGCCTCCATTCGTTTAGCGTCGTCACCACCGAAAAACTTGGCATCGTTGGAGCTTGCGTCCATCGAAGGAGTGTCCCCATTTGGGTCGGCAAATACAGGCGTATAGCCGGCTTCTACCAGCGCTGCGAGCGGAGTATAAAGTTCATTAAGATAATAGCCAGTGGCATATACCTTACCCTCTTTCAAATCGAGCAGATGCGCTCCGGACATCACCACAAGCACTTTACCGCGAGAAACGGCGGTGGCGGCCATAGGCAGGTTTAGGCCGAGCACAGCAGTGAAAATAAAAAGCAATTTGAATAATAATTTCATATACTAAGACCGATTAACTTTAAAGAGTTAGAAGAACCGACCTAATGCTTAGCCGTGAATCTCATACCGCTTCGCAGCCTCGCGATTTGAGAGAAACGGATAAAGAGCTCTGCGGGCTTCATCGTATCGATTCCAAAATTGAGTGTCTGGTAGCGCCGGAATTGTAATCAACTCGTCTCTGTCTAAGCCGATAAGAGCTGCGTTCACACAGTCGTCAGCACTCATGACCCAATCGTCGGGCAAATTGTGAACCGGAAGACCAGCTCGATTCCAAAATTCTGTACGGGTTGCTCCCGGCAGCACCGCTTGGACTTGTACCCCAGTGTTCTTCAGCGTTTCGAACAACGACTGCGTAAAATTGACAACATACGCCTTCGTTCCACTATAAGTGCCATTTA
>DATAYL010000223.1:0-3497 GCA_036272575.1 Bryobacteraceae bacterium
CTTGCATCGATGGCTAGTTTCTGTTGCCTTAGTCTCTTGCCTGCGGTTTTTCTCCACATCTCGCTCGAAGAAAAGCTAAAAGCTGTTACTGCGTTCGGTTATGCCTTAAGTACGGCAAGCATTCTTCTGCAGTATATTCACGGCGGCGTGTTGCTCACCGATCGATCCCGCTCGTCCCTGCTCTTACTGAGCATCGGGTTCGTGCTGCTAAGCTTGGGCGCCTGGCTATGGACCGAACGCGCGATGCGCCGAAGCGGTGGCCGATCCATTCCGAATCGCGTCACATTTATTTCTCTCGCCATTTTTGCCAGCTCGTTCCTTCACTTTCAGGCTGGGCATACGTCGGGCATTTGGATCGGCGAAGCGCTCTGGCATCACGCGGTCATTCCAATTGCTTTAATCGTGCTCTTGCACGACTACCGCTTTCTGCTACTCGATGTGTTCGCTCGATTTGTCGCCAGTTCCTGCTGGATTGCCGCCTGGTTATGGGCGCTCGTCCTGCTCGATGGCAAACTGCACTTGTGGCAGGCCGCTGCTCATTCCGGCTTCTACCGAGGAATCATCTGGACGTTCTTGTGCTCTCTTTTATTTGTATTCGCGCAGAGTCTGCGTTATCTCCAAATCGTATTTACCAGAGTGGTATTTCGCCGGCCCCCTTTAGGCAACTTACTCGAGTATCTGCGAAGTCTTAGCGCCCAATTGGAGCAAGCACTTCTGGAAGATGCCGCCGCTAAGATTGCGAGCTATTACCAGAGTGGCCGTTGGCGCGTTCTTCGGCATGCCGCCGGTGAAGAAGATGAACACCTAAGCCCGCGCCAGGTCGATCGGCAACTCGACCCCGAGGCAGAGTGGGCTCGTGTAGCGATACCGATTCGCTTTTTGCGCGGGGACGGCTGCACTATCCTGCTGGGGCCGCGCGCCGGCGGAAGACGTCTTTTAAGCGAAGACCTGCTCGCGCTTCGGCGCGTACAAGCCGTTTTGCTCGAACGCATCGAGCGTTTTCGAAATGAGGAAATGCAGCGATCCGTCGGCCATGCCGAACTCCGGGCCTTGCAGGCGCAGATCAACCCGCATTTCTTATTTAATGCTCTCAATACTCTATACGGAACTATTGGCCGTGAGTCTGCCGAGGCCAGAAACCTGGTCTTGAATCTAGCCGAAATCTTTCGTGCGCGCCTCCAAAGTTCGCGCAACTATGTGACGCTCTCTGAGGAGCTCGACTTGGTACGTGCGTACCTGGCCATTGAAGAACTTCGGCTCGGTAACCGGCTTGAGGCCGAAATCTCTGTTGACGAATCTCTGAAGTCCGTTATTATTCCCATACTTACCATCCAGCCATTGGTCGAGAATGCTGTCCGGCACGGAATGTCAGCAGCTGGAGATGTTTATCTCAAGCTAGCTGCCACCATCACTGACATGGGTATCAAGATATCGGTGACCGATCACGGTCCGGGATTCACACCTGACCGCGCATCCAGCCATCCTGGCGTCGGATTGAGTAATATCCGGCAGAGATTAGCGCTTTGTTATGGCCAAGCGGCCGATCTACAAATACGCTCCAGTAGCCGTGGCTCCTCCGTCTCGTTTATAGTGCCCGCGGCGCAGGTCCTACAGTCGCAGCCGGCGTCGGCACCAGAGCCGCTGACCAGCGTCAAAAGCTAGGATCACCTTTTGCCGGCAAGTGTAGTATTCACCAGTGCAAGACTTCACGAATATTCTTTGCTTGTCGCTTGCTGACAGTAAACTGCTGCCCGTTGCTCATCGTTACAAGCCAGCGCTGGCTGGTGATCATGCTCATTTTGCGAATTTGATTGATGTTGATTAGAGCGTTGCGGTGAATGCGCCGAAACGCCGGACCCTGTAGCCGTCCTTCGAGCGTCTTTAGATTTTGGGTGGCCAAATAGCGATGGTTTGACGTCAGAATCCAGGTAAGATGTCCGTCCGCTTGAAAGGCTAGAACCTCCTCGACGTTTAGCAGGAAATACTCTTCACCGCGCTTCCCCACAATTTTCTGAACCTTACTTTTTTCTTGAAACGGCGGCGTTTCCTGAATTTGCGCAATCATTTCAGCGGTGCGCTTCCGGTCACCGACGTGCTGCTGGAGGCGCTCAATCGTGCGCTTCAACCGGTTTTGGCCAACCGGTTTCAGCAGATAATCAATCGCCCCTGCTTCAAACGCTTGCACGGCAAATTCGTCGAACGCCGTGAGGATAACAATGGCGGGCAGCGCGGCGCCCTGTAATTGGGCCACCGTTTCGAACCCGTTCATCACGGGCATCTGCAGATCGAGAAAGACGACGTCCGGATGCAAAGCCGCAATCACCTCGAGTGCAATCTTTCCGTTCTCGGCTTCGCCCACCACCTTGACAATTTCTAGCTCCTCGAGCTCTTCCCGTAGAACCCGCCGCGCCACCGGTTCGTCATCCACTAATACGGCTCGCATGCTGCCTTGCATTTTAGTCTGTGCCACCGTTAGAGATTTATCTGACCTGCGCCCGACTAGCCTCGTATAGTCGCTTTTTGGCGCCACTATGCCCAATTCCCCGCTCTATCAGCAATCCAGAGAATACGAGCAGTTCCGTTGCCTGGGCGCAGCTTGCGAAGATACCTGCTGTAGCGGCTGGCAGGTCCTGATCGATCGAAAATCATACGACAAATATCGGGAATGTTCCCATCCCGTGTTGCGCCCCCAGTTTGATCAGTGGATACAGATCCAGCCGGCAGCAAAAAACGACGGTAGCTTCGCAAAAATTGTGTCAAAAGAAGCAACCTGTCCCTTTCTTTCCGAAAACCTGTGCTCCGTCCAAAGGGAATTGGGTGAAGATTACCTGAGCAACACGTGCGCTACCTTCCCACGCATTCACCGCCGTGTGGCCGGCGTAGTCGAGCGATCTTTGGACCTGTCGTGCCCCGAAGCTGCTCGCCTCTGCCTGGCCGATCCCAGCCCCGCCTCTTTCCACCAGGTCACGTCCGAGTTGGCTGACCAAGATCAAACTGCCAACAGCGCCGAAACACCGCGTCCTTATTTCTGGAGAATCAGATCGGCCTTTCTTTCTATCTTGCAAGATCGCCGGTTCGCCGTCACAAAGCGTCTGCTTCTAGCCGGAAACATGTGTGGCAAGTTGGACGAACTCGCCGCCGGCGATCATCATGCCGTACCGCAATTGCTGGAGGGATTCACTTTCGGTATCGACGCAGGGTTTTACGATGCTTATCTGGCGGTGTGTTCCGCGGATGCGGCTGCTCAACTGACTACTGTACTCGAACTTCTGGTGGCCCGCATCAAGCTGGACTTCACGCCGCGGCGCTACTTAGACCAGTACCAGCACTTCGTGCACGGTCTTCGGCTGAAACCTGGACTCAACGTCCGTACCTCTGGTCGTCGCTATGCTCAGGCTTTCACCGATTACTATCAACCGTTTATCGCAAAACATGAACACATGCTGGAGCACTACCTGGTTCACTACGCCTACCGAACACAATTTCCATTCGGCTCG
>DATAYL010000224.1:0-7706 GCA_036272575.1 Bryobacteraceae bacterium
GCGGCGTGGGCCGGACGACGAGGGTGTAGCGCGTTGGCCCTCGGCCGTACTGGCGCAGCGCCGCCTGGCTGTGCTCGATGTAAGCTCAGCCGGCCACCAGCCGATGCTCTCCGATGACGGAACTGTGGGGCTGGTCTTCAACGGCTGCATTTACAACTTCAAAGAGATTCGCCAGCGGCTCGCCGCCGAAGGCATGACCTTTCGTTCCAATTGCGACACGGAAGTGATTCTGCGCGGCTACCAATGCTGGGGCATGGAGAAGCTACTGCCGCAAATGCGCGGCATGTTTGCTATTGCCGTCTGGGACAACCTCCAGGAAAAACTCACCCTGGTTCGCGACCGGCTCGGCGTTAAACCGTTGTGCTACGAAATGCGCGATGGTCAGTTGGCCTTTGCCTCGACGGTTGGCTCGCTGCGAGCCGCCGGTTTGGGTGGTGAGCTGAGCCCGCAAGCCATCCTCGAATACCTGGAGTTCGGCTTCATTACCGATGATGCCGCCATCTACGAAGGCATTCATAAGCTCCCGCCGGCTACCATGCTGGTCTGGGAGCGGGGAAAGGCTACCGAACAAGTCTACTGGCGCTGCAATTACGAACCGGATCGGAGTTCCACGTTTGCCGAGGCGGTTGAGCAGACCGAAGAGCATTTGCTCGATGCGGTGCGCTTACGGCTGGTGACGGATGTCCCGATCGCCGCCTTGTTGAGCGGGGGCATCGATTCCACTCTCGTCTGCTGGGCTCTTTCAAAACTCGGCGCAAATATTCGGACGTTCACGGTGGGATTACCGGGTGAGAAAGAAGACGAATCGGCGGCCGCTTCCGAAACCGCGAAGATCCTGAACTTGCCGCAGCAGCACGTAACGCTCGATCCGAAGGCTGCGTTCACCATTGAATCTTTAACCGCTGCCTTTAGTGAACCCTTTTCCAGTTACTCTGCAATGGCGATGGAAGCGGTATCCGCTGCTATTAAGCCCGAAGCAACCGTGGTGCTGACCGGCGACGGGGGCGATGAGGCCTTTCTCGGCTATCCGGTACATAAAAACGCATTGTTAGCCCAGCGCATCGCGCGGCGGCTTCCTGCCGCGGCCGCCGGAGGCGTCCAGGAGTTGGTGAACGTGCTGCCCAACGCCGGGCGTCTCAAACGCGCCAAAAGTCTGCTCACCTACGCGACCGGCGGCTTAGGTGCGACAGTCAAGAACCATGATGGTCTGCCTTATTACCAGAAGCACGGTTTATTCGGACCGAAATTACTTGACCGCACCATCGCCCAGCGCGAGCTGCCACTATCGCTCGATTCCGCCCGCAACTTGCTCCCGCAACTGCTCGCCTTTAACTCCAAGACTGAGCTCACCGGCGAATTTCTGACCAAAGTCGATGGCGCCACCATGTATCATGCCATCGAAGCGCGTTCGCCTTTCTTAGACCATCGGCTCTGGGAATTTGCGGCTTCTCTGCGTTTCGGTGTTCGGCTACACCGCTACGAACTGAAAAGCATCCTGCGGCAGATTGTGCGGAATCGGGTCGGGGAGGGAGTTGCCCAGCGGCCCAAACAGGGTTTCAACATCCCGGTTTCCTCCTGGCTCGTAAAAGAATGGCGGCACCGATTGTGCGCGCTTGCGACCGCCAGCCGCTTGGAGCGCGAAGGAATCGTCGAGCAGCCCGCCCTTCGGCGTGTAGTGCAAAATGCTATCGAGCAGGACCGGGCGAACATCCATCTATGGCGCCTGACAGTCCTCGAGGCCTGGTTGGCCCGCGCAGTCTGAAATCTGATATATCAGCTTTCAGGGAACCCACGCATCCCGTAATCTCTGCTTACGTCCAATCCCTATGCAGAGTGGATTGGTGGAAGCAGTTCTGTCTCGAAACAGCGCGAACGTTCAAGTTATTGAAACGGCACACGCTCCCGCCGCATGGTGGGCCGTTGCCAGCAGATTCCTGCTGCACGGCCTGATCGTATCCACCTGGGTTTCGCGCATTCCCACGATTAAGGCTGCGCTTGGCCTAAGTAATGCCGCATTTGGTTTGACGCTGTTGGGCACAGCGGTCGGATCCGTTGCGGCTGTTCCACTAGCCGGCTGGCTTGTCGCGCGTTTCGGCAGCAAACGGCTAGCCACTTGGAGCGCAGTGGGTTTTTCTCTGGCACTCGTCGCGCCTTCGCTCTCAACCGGCGCATTCTCTCTGTTCGTCTCGTTAACCTTGTTCGGAGCCATGGCGGGAACGAATGACGTATCTATCAATTCGCAAGGCGCGGAACTCGAAGAAGCGCTCGGCACTCCGACGATGTCGCGCTTTCACGCAATGTTCAGCATCGGAGGCATGATCGGCGCGTCTCTCGGTGGTTTGATAGCGGCCGGTGGAGTTGGCCCGCAGGCTCATCTCGCGGGTGCCGCTGCGGTATTTCTCGGCATCGGCCTGGCTAGTGCGTCGCATCTACCGGAAGCCCAGCGGCTCCACACCGGTGATCTTCATTCATCGCCCAAACGGAGGATGCTAAGCCTGCCGCCGGTGCTTCTGATTCTCGCCGTGATCGGATTTTTCATGTTTCTTTCCGAAGGCGCCATCGCGGATTGGAGTGGTGTCTATTTCAGGCAAGCGCTCGGCGCCTCCGCCGGCATTGCCGCTGCCGGTTACGCCGTCTTCTCCGCCGGTATGGCCTTGTTTCGCTTGTTGGGTGATGCCATCACAAGCCGCTTGGGCCACGTGCGTACGCTACGCGGCGCAGCCTTGGTGGCAGCGGGCGGCCTCTCGCTAGCCCTGACTACTCACTCCATCCACTGGGTGCTGCTCGGTTTCGGCGTCACCGGAGCCGGCCTCTCCGTCATCGTTCCCCTGGTCTTTGGCGCCGGCGGCCGCATCAAGTCGGTGGCGAGTGGAACCGGCATCGCGCTGGTAAGCGGATCGGGTTATATCGGCTTTCTGTTTGGACCGCCGCTCATCGGCCTGGTCGCGCAGCGCGGCTCCCTGCAAGGAGCCCTTTTCATTCTGGTCGCTCTGACCCTCGTCACAGCCTCACTCGCTCCGGCCGTCCGGCCACGTTAGACTAAAGGGGAGGGCGTTGTCCTTCCACCGCTTCTTCCTCCCCGGTTGCCAGGAAGCATTCTTCTTTCTTAAATTTCTTAGGAGCTTACATGACTCAATCAGGGAAGCAATATCTATTTGTCAGTGATTTCGATCAAACACTCAGTTTCAACGATTCGGGCTTGGTCCTGAGCCATCTGCTGGGAGTCAATAATTTTGAAGAACGGGTCGCCGGATTATCCCAAATCCATTTGGTTCAGCAAGGCGGCGAATTAGCATATCTGCTCCTTCACGACCCCGAATTCCGCCGCGTTCGCCGCGAAGATCTGGCCGCGGTCGGCAAACAGATCCGCTTGAAAAGCAATATCGGTCTGCTCTCGGACCTGCTAAAGGATTTAGACGGCAATAACTTTGCCTTTCACGTAGTTTCGGCCGCGCCGGAAGAAGTCATTCAATCGGCGCTCGAAGGAATCGTTCCGCCGGACCACATCCACGGAACACGTTTCCGCTACAACAACGAATCGAACGAGATCGAGTCCATTCTTCGCCTGCCCGCTGGCTACGGCAAGGTTGTGGTTGTCGATCAGTTGCGGACACACATGCGAATCGGGCACGACAGCCTGGTTTATGTCGGCGACGGCAGTTCCGATGTTCATGTCATGCTGCACGTCAACCGGCTCGACGGCTTGACGATCGCCGTCTCCGAAAATCGCTATCTTACTCCCATCGCCCGCCGCACCATCTTGAGTGAAAACGCCTGCAGCGTTCTCGTGCCGCTGCTCGAAGATCTGTTTGGCTGGAGTTCGACGAAAATCCGTTCTTTCTTCGAATCGCATGGCCTTTCCCTGCAGGAATGGGACAAAATCCGCACGGATTCAATCACGCTCGGCCCCGCTGCGCCGCTCGCCCAATCAACCGTCAACTAGCGGCGTGTGTCTGACGTGCACGTTATGAATTGACGAACTCCACTTCTGTATTCGGATCACCCGGTTCTCCGAGCGATTTTATAGGAGTCCGTCGCGGCCCAGCACAAACAATGTCACATCATCCGTCTGGTGACAATTGCGTCGGAAGGTGGTCAGGTCGTCGCGGCAAGCGGCGAGCAGCGCGGCAGGATCTGCCTTGCTCCGGCCGATGAGTTCGCGCAGGTGGTCGGCGCCATATTCCTTACCGGAGCCATCTGTGGTCTCGGAAACACCATCCGAGTAGATCAGCATGCGGTCTCCGGGATTGAGGTAAAGTTCGGTAATCGAGAAATCACCGCTGGTGAACATCCCGACCGGGACATCGGAAGTTTCAAGCGCGATCACATTTCCGGCTTGGGCGAGCAGCGGAAAAGGGTGTCCCGCGTTGCTGAACTCGACTTTACCGTCGGGTAGAGCGTGGCCGCAAACTAAAGTCGCGTATTGATTGGGTAACGTGCTCTCTGAAAACACCCGGCTGGCGTGCTCGAGCATGCATTTCAATGAGAATCCAACCGAGATGAGGGTGCGGAACATCGCGTGCAAATGTGCCATCAGCATGGAAGCGGCAACTCCCTTCCCGGATACATCTCCCACCATGAAGTAGAGACCCGCTCCGGCGGCGTCGATCACATCGCAATAGTCGCCGCTTACCAGGCCGGCGGGCTCGTAGTAATAAGAGATCCGCCAGCCGTAGCGATCCAGGTTTTGCTTCGGCAGTAAGCCCCTCTGCACGCGAGCCGCAAGCTGCAAGTCACGCTCGAGATCAGTCTTTTCGCTCTGGGTCAGGTGGTCAAGGCAGAAGCGGACGAGCGGATCGGCAATGAGGCGGTCGCATTCAATGGTCTCTTTGCAAACATCGCAAATGCCGTATGATCCCTCCGCAATTCTTTCCAGCGCGTGATCGACCTCCTCCAGAAGAAGGTGCAGGTTCTCCGAGCCACCCGAATGCTGAATTGCATGTCCGAGCTTATGACGTCGCTCCAGAAGCTGATCGCGCAAGAAATTGTCAATCGCTATTGCCATAGAGCCTCTACCTGCTTGTAACTCGGTTTCTAGCTGGGATGCTTCGCATTTGCCAGAAGTTGCCGCGATTCTCCGTTCATAGGACACTCACTTACCAGCGAACAAATTTCTACGCCCGCAAGTATGCCGGTCTTTCAGAACCGCGCCGTATGGGAGCGGAAATCGGCTACTTACCGATACAAAACGTAGAGAAAATGCGATTCAAAATGTCGTCGGCGGTCGTCGCTCCGGTCACTGCATCGATCGGCCGCAGCGCGGCGTAAAGATCAAGCAGCAGCATCTCATGAGGAATCTGGAACTCTACCGCGCGCCGCGAATTTTCCAGCGCTTCCAGGCTTTCGCGAAGCAGATTTTCGTGGCGCAAATTGGTAAGGCTTCCACTCTCTGGTTGCACCATTCCCTCAGGAGCCAACCGTTCGATCACGGCCCGCCGCAACTCCAAAATTCCTTCACCAGTTTGCGCCGATACCGGCAATAGACCAGAAAGAGAATCAGGACACGCTCCAAGGTCCGACTTATTGCCAACCAGCAATGGACGCCTGTCCCGCAGCGTATCGATCAATCCGAAATCTTCCGCGACCGGCGCCGAGGAGATATCAAAAACCAGTAGAGTGAGATCCGCATCGGCCACCGCGCCCCGGCTGCGTTCGATTCCCAGCGACTCTACCAGTTCGGAGGATTCGCGAATTCCCGCGGTGTCAACCAGCCGCATAGGAATGCCCTCGATAGCAGTGCTCTCAGAGACCAGATCGCGTGTGGTACCTGGTACTTCCGTGACAATCGCCCGATCCTGTTCGAGCAGCCGGTTGAAAAGACTGCTTTTCCCGACGTTCGGCCGGCCCGCAATTGCCAGGCTGAACCCCTGAAAGACCAGCTTGCCGCTTCTAAAGCTGTGCACTAAGGCGCGCAACCCGCTTTCAACGTGGTCGATACGACGCAAAATCTCGCCAGCTGGAGCGACACTGACATCATCTTCGGCAAAATCGATGCCTGCCTCGAGAAGGGAAATCAATTCAACCAGCTGCTCTTTGAACGGACGAATCCGACGGGAAACCGAGCCTTCGGCCTGCTGAGCGGCAACGCGCGCCTGGAAGAGAGTCGTGGCGTCGATCAGATCGCGCACCGCCTCAGCTCGCGGCAGATCGATCCGCCCATGCAAGTAGGCCCGCAGCGTAAACTCGCCCGGTTCGGCCAGCCGCGCCCCCGCGCCCACCGCACGCTCGAGACAGAAAAGCAGGACGACCGGCGAGCCGTGACACGAAATCTCGACCACGTCTTCCGCCGTAAAAGAACGCGGCCCTTCAAAAAAGGAAACGACGACCTGGTCGATCAGCGAGCCGGATTCGTCAACCAACTCGGCGAGCTGGCTCGACCAGGCAATCCATTTCGCAGACTGGCGGAAACGGAGAATCGCTTCGGCGATCTCGCGCGCTCGTGAGCCCGAAATCCTCACGACGCCCAAGCCGCCGCGCCCCAAAGGAGTAGACAACGCGACGATATTGTCAGCCAGCCGCCGGTTGTCGGCTCTGCTTACGCGTTCATCGGCGTACATCCGCGTTCATCGCCGTTCAATTTCCACGCGCGTTAAACTGTATTCTCGCCGCACTACTGGCAAGACCTATCGGTTTCCGCCCCGCGGTCCGCTCCGCGATGGCGGACGATTACCGCGGGAACCACCACCACCGCCGCCGAATGGAGGACGATTCCTGCCACCGCCAAAACCACCACGACGTCCGTCCGGACGATCGCCGGGTCCTGGGCCGCTTCGAGAGGGTGGGCGCGGCGCTACAGGTGGCGCGGGCGGCGTCGGCATGTCTGCTGGCACAATCACCACCGCCCGCGCCGGCCCTACTCCCAAACTCTCGCTCCGCAGCTCTTTCTCGTCCCGCAGTGCCAGGTGAATCACCCGGCGTTCCCGGCTCGTCATTGGATTGAAATGAAAAGGAACATGCGTCTTCTTCACCTTCTCAGCCGCTGCCAGCGCGCTCATGCGCAACTCTTCGACCCGCAGCAGACGGTAGTCATTCGCATCGAACGACAACAGGGAGTGATCTTCCACCGGTAGCCGTAAAGCCTCCATGGAAAGATGTTCCAGGGCCAGCAGAAGCTCCGCTCGGTTCTCGAGCAGCAACTCGACATCAGGTCCGGCAAAAACTACCGTGACTTCCGGGTTCTCGACCTCCGGATGAGGATTCTCAGGCGAACGAAGGTCATAAGACACATCGAAGCCGGCATGTTCGAGCAGTGGTGAAAGGAAGGTTTCAAGTTGCGGCCGCAACGATTCGACGGTATATTTCATGCGGTCTATTTTTTTACGGTTTTCTTCACGGGAGCTTTGGCCGCGAGCGGCGCCGCAGCTGGAGGAGGGGGTGTGGGCATAAATCGGTTGATGATCAGCTGCTGCGCTATTCCTACCAGGTTTCCGGTCAACCAATATAGTACAAGTCCCGCCGACGCATAGTAGAACATGAACCCAAACATGAGCGGCATGAACATCATCATCCTCTGCTGGTTCGGATCCACTCCAGCCGCCGGTGTCAGCTTCTGAGAGAGAAACTGCGTCGCAATCAGGATAATCGGCAGCATGTGAATCGGCAGCGATTCCGGGGAAGACAGATCTGGAACCCACAGCCAGGGAGCATGGCGTAACTGAATCGCGATGCTCAGAACACGATAAAAGGCGTAGAAGAACGGAAGCTGA
>DATAYL010000225.1:0-6034 GCA_036272575.1 Bryobacteraceae bacterium
GCTGGCCCAGTCGCCGTTGGTGACGCGGTTATTCGCCGCCCCAGGCAATCCAGGAATCGCTCAAATCGCTCAGTGCCTATCCGCCCCTCAGGGCATTCCAGGATATGCGGATTTAGCCGAGGCTCACCGGATCGATCTGACCGTTGTAGGACCCGAAGGGCCGCTCGTAGCAGGTATCGTAGATGAGTTCCGGCGGAGAGGCCTTAAGATCGTAGGCCCAAGCCAGGCGGCGGCCCGCCTGGAAGGTTCCTAGCTCTTCGCAAAAGCGTTCTTTGCACGGGCTGGCATCCCGACCGCTCGCACCTGGCCTCAGCTAACTGATTCAAACTATCCTCTTGTCGTTAAAGCCGACGCCCTAGCGGCAGGAAAGGGTGTCGTTATTGCGCAGAATCCCCAGGAAGCCCGCAGGGCGATCGACCGGCTCGGCCCCAACGTTCTGCTTGAGGAATTCCTCGAAGGAGAGGAGGTCAGCTTTATCGGCCTCTGTAACGGGACAACGGTTACACCGTTCCCGCCGACTCAGGACCATAAGCGGCTCCTTGACGGCGACCAAGGCCCAAACACGGGCGGCATGGGCGCTTACGTCGACCGGCGCCTTCTTTCCCAACGCGAGATCGACATTATCATGGAACGCATCATGTTGCCGGCCATCGAGCAGATGCGAAAAGAAGGCACCCCCTTCACTGGTTTCCTTTACGCTGGCCTCATGATGACCGCCGCCGGTCCAAAAATCCTGGAATTCAACGTACGCCTGGGCGATCCGGAAACCCAGGCACTCCTGCATAACTTTTCTGGGGATTTGGCACTTGCCCTCCTCGAAACGTGTGAGGGCGGCCCGCCAAAGCTTGAGTCCGATATCCAGTCTTGTTCCGTGTGTGTCGTGCTGGCGGCGGCTGGCTACCCCGAAAATGTACGTATCGGCGATGCCATCACGGGGATTGCCGATGCAGAGGCGATGGGCGCTACCGTCTTTCACGCGGGGACCAAACAAGAAGGTTCGAAACTCCTGACCAGCGGCGGCCGAGTGCTAGGCGTGACTACGAAGGCACCGACCCTGCCGGAAGCGGTTGCGAATGCCTATCGGGCAGTGGACAAAATCCATTTCGACGGTATGCAATACCGCCGGGACATCGGTGCCCATGGGCTCATCCGCTGGTAGACTGCAAAAGTAGCGGGGACGTAGCTCAGATGGATAGAGCGGCCGCCTCCTAAGCGGCAGGTCGGCAGTTCGAATCTGCCCGTCCCTACCAACGAGTCGTGGTGTCAAGAGAAATCGGCGGCGGCTCGTAAGCGCACAGGGCGATTGGCAGCCCGTTGTGCGCGATTCAAAGTGGTTCCGGCCGCCTCCTAAAGCGGCAGGTCGGCAGTTCGAATCTGCCCGTCCCTACCAAAAACCGGGACAGCCTGATCTTTCCCCTTTTCCAGGCTGATTTCGATTTTCCTGCCCGACCCTACCAACTGGTCCGTTTTTGCCCATCTGCTTGCCCGCCCGTTTCCATTGCGATATTGTATTAGCCACTTCGATCCACCGCTTAAGGAGGCTAGGATTGCTGCGCTTTTACGCAACGTTTGCGACTGCTCTGCTGATGATGTCCCCCGCCGCTCTTTTTGGCCAGGCGCCGCCCCAGGCCGGAGGCGAAGCCAGCCTGGTTTTGCCGGACCTGGCGCAGGCGACATTTTTCGGGGGAACCATCGATGGCCGCTCGCTTCTGCTTTATGGATTGTTGATCGTGGCGCTCGGACTGTTATTCGGGCTGGTGATTTACCGCCAGCTGAAGAACGCCCCCGTTCATGCGTCGATGCTCGAAATCTCCGAGCTGATCTATGAGACCTGTAAGACGTATCTCATTCAGCAAGTCAAGTTTCTGATCATCCTCGAAATTTTCATCGGGGCAATCATCGTTTTCTACTTTGGTGTCCTGCAGCATTTTGACGCGTTCAAGGTGCTGATCATTCTAGCGTTCAGCGTGATCGGCATCTGCGGCAGCTCCGGCGTGGCTTGGTTCGGTATTCGCGTTAACACGTTTGCGAACTCGCGTACTGCCTTCGCCAGCCTGCGTGGCAAGCCGTATCCCTGCTACGAAATTCCTTTGAGCGCCGGCATGAGCATCGGCATGCTGCTGATCAGCGTCGAGCTCGTGCTTATGTTGTTCATCCTGCTTTTCATCCCGCGTGATTACGCTGGGCCCTGCTTCATTGGTTTTGCCATCGGCGAATCACTCGGCGCTGCGGCGCTGCGTGTGGCTGGCGGCATCTTCACGAAGATCGCGGATATCGGCGCGGACCTCATGAAGATTGTCTTCAAGATCAAAGAAGACGACGCGCGTAATCCTGGCGTAATTGCCGATTGCACCGGCGACAATGCAGGCGACTCGGTTGGCCCAAGCGCCGACGGCTTTGAAACCTATGGCGTTACCGGCGTGGCGCTGATTACCTTTATTGTGCTGGCCGTCAGCAGTTCGCTCGTCCAGAGCCAACTACTGGTCTGGATTTTTGCTATGCGCGTGATGATGGTCATCTCGTCCGGCGTATCTTATCTGCTCAATGCGGCATGGGCCAAGAGCCGGTTCGCGAACGTCGACAAGATGAACTTCGAAACGCCGCTGACTTCGCTCGTCTGGCTGACTTCTCTCGTTTCAATTGCCGCGACCTACCTGGTCTCCTATTTGATGATTCCGAATTTACTGGGCGATACGAGCCTATGGTGGAAACTCTCGACCGTGATCACCTGCGGCACGTTAGCCGGAGCGGTCATTCCTGAGCTGGTGAAAGTATTTACCTCCACCGAATCGAGTCACGTGCGCGAGATCGTTTCGTCTTCACGCGAAGGCGGCGCTTCGCTCAATATCCTTTCCGGATTTGTTGCCGGCAACATGAGCGCTTACTGGCTCGGTCTGGCCATTCTTCTGTTAATGAGCATTGCGTATGGCGTGAGCACGCTCGGTCTTGACAACCTGATGGCCGCTCCTTCGATATTCGCCTTCGGGTTGGTGGCGTTCGGATTTCTGGGGATGGGGCCGGTGACGATTGCAGTCGATTCATATGGGCCGGTAACAGACAATGCACAATCGGTCTACGAGCTTTCGACCATCGAGCAGATTCCAGGCATCACAGCTGACCTTAAACGCAGCTACGGCTTCGATGTCGATTTTGAGCGCGCGAAAGACAACCTCGAAGAAAACGACGGTGCCGGCAATACTTTCAAGGCAACCGCGAAGCCAGTTCTAATCGGCACAGCCGTGGTCGGCGCGACCACCATGATTTTCTCCATTGTCGTAGCGCTGACCAACGGTTTGCGTCCCGACTTGATCTCGAACTTATCGATCCTGCATCCGCCATTTCTGCTCGGACTCATTGCCGGCGGCGCGATTATTTACTGGTTCACCGGCGCTTCGACGCAAGCGGTGACCACCGGGGCTTATCGTGCGGTCGAGTTCATCAAGGCCAATATCCGGCTCGAAGGCGTGACCAAAGCTTCCGTCACTGATAGCAAAAAGGTGGTCGAGATCTGTACGCGCTACGCGCAGCGGGGCATGTTTAATATTTTCCTCGCCGTCTTTTTCGTGACGCTGGCCTTCGCCTTTGTGGAACCGTATTTCTTCATTGCCTATCTGATCTCGATTGCGCTCTTCGGTTTGTATCAGGCGATCTTCATGGCGAATGCGGGCGGAGCCTGGGACAACGCGAAGAAGATTGTCGAGACGGAGCTCAAGCTGAAGGGAACGGCGCTGCACGACGCGACGGTAGTTGGCGATACCGTAGGCGATCCGTTCAAGGACACGTCGTCGGTGGCGCTGAACCCGATTATCAAATTCACAACGCTGTTTGGATTGCTGGCGGTCGAGCTAGCGGTTTCGCTCTCGGCAGAACGCGGCCCTGCAGTCAGCCACATCTTCGCGATCATTTTCCTGCTGGCGTCAATGTATTTTGTGTGGCGATCCTTCTACCGCATGCGCATCGGTGGAGCAACCGAACAAGTAATCGAGGCCGCGCACGAAAAGGTAATCTCGGCCAGTTAAACTAATGCAGCTGATCATTTAGTATTTTGACCTTCCCGGCCGGATACTTCAGCTTGCGATCGTAGGTCGCGAGGCCGTTTACTTCCTGCTCGACGTCGGTGATCTGGGTGTAGCAAACGCCGGCTAAGTTGTGGAGTTTCGCCAAGCCCTCGTAAAGCTGCGTCAACCGGGCAAGCGCGGCTTCCTCGGTTTTTTCTACGCCCGAGTAGCCCCAACTCTCTCCAGGTACTTTCGCGCCGGGGGGAATGAATGCAATGCCGCCGAACTCAGAAAGATAAAGCGGCGAGCCGTTGTAGCGATAGCCGGGGAGCAGCGCAATGCGCCCATTCTTCGGAATGGAAGTGCTTTGAGGGGTCACGTCTTTATATTTCTCGAAGAGTTTCTCGCCCGACTTCTCGTAGTCGTGAATCGCAAACAGGTCCGTTTCGTCCGTATGCTGCCAGCCTTCGTTATCGATCACCAAGCGCGTGCTGTCGAGTGTGTGAGTAAGTTGATAGGTGTCTTTAAGAAATGCCTGCTGGCGCGGGTCTTTGAGATCGGGCACGCCCCAGCTTTCATTAATGGCGTTCCAAATGATGATGGACGGATGATTGTAGTCCCGCCGGACCGCTTCGGCCCACTCGCGATCGAATCGTTCTACTTCTTCGCTGGTAAATTCCTGTGCGTCGGCTATTTCGCCGGATACGAGCAAGCCGCGGCGATCGGCATAGTAAAGAAATCGCGGATCGGCAACCTTCTGATGTTTTCGTACTCCGTTAAAGCCGAGAGATTGCGCGAGCGAGATATCGCGCTCGATGGCCTCGTCCGATGGCGGTGTGAGAATGCTTTCCGGCCAATATCCCTGATCGAGAAGAAACTTCAAATAAACAGGCTTGCCATTGATCGTCACGCGATCATTCGCCACGCCGACCGTGCGGAAGCCGAGATAGGACTGGACGGAATCGAGCGGCTCGCCCGCGCGCAGCAGTCGGTAGCGAACCTGATAAAGGTGTGGCGAGTCGGGTGACCAGAGCTTGGCGTTCGGCACCGGCAGTATGGCGGCAACGCGATCTTCTACGCTTTGGGTGGCGGCCGTTGCAACCGATTGCGAACCGTCAAGCACGGTCATTTCGAAGGTCAACGGCTCAGCCGGATGATGGGCCAGAAATCCTTCGACGTGAACGATGCCATCCTGGCCGGCAGTGATGTGCACGGAGGCAAGATGATTGGCGCCGACGGATTCGAGCCACACAGGCTGCCAGATGCCGCTGGTCCTGGTATAGAAAATACTGGCTGATTTCGGCTTCCAGTATTGCTTGCCGCGCGCAATGGATTTGTCGGTAGGCGGATTATACGTGCGGACAGTCAGGACGTTAGCGCCCGAGTGCAGAGCGGATGTGATGTCAAAACTGAACGGCACGTTGCCGCCTTCGTGCGCGCCGAGCAATTGACCGTTGAGCCAAACGGAAGCCTGATAATAGACCGCGCCAAAATGCAGGAGGACATTCTTGCCGTGCCAACCTGAGGGAATTTGAAGCGAGCGCTGATACCAGGCGACCGGATGAAAGCTGGTTTCGGCGATACCGCTCAACTTGCTTTCGAAGCAGTAGGGAACCGTGATGCGCCGCTGGTGCGCGAGCGGATGGCTATACCATTTTGCGGCGAGCCCGGCGTCGCTATCGTCAAAAGCAAACGACCACGCGCCATTTAGAGAGAGCCAGTCAGCCCGTTCAAAGATCGGATTGGGAAATTCAGGCCGCGGGACGGGAGCGGCAGTCATAGCGACAGCGGCAAACAGGACGGCTCCGAAAGCCACAGCACGCGACGGAAGAAAACGCATGCGGATCATTGTACTGTCAAGCGGGCGCTTAAATTTTCTGACGCTTCCAGTTACCCTGGCGAAAGAATACGAAGGATGCGGCGGTCAGTACGAGATCGGCAAAAAGAACGGCCCAGAATGCGCCCCGCGGTCCGCGGTTGAGATGAATGGCCAGCAGCCAGGCGAGCGGTAGCTGAAAAACCCAGAACGCAAAGAA
>DATAYL010000226.1:0-1867 GCA_036272575.1 Bryobacteraceae bacterium
CGAAAGATTGTCGAAGCCGCCGCGCCGATCTTCAATAAAAGAGGATATGAAGGCAGCTCCCTCAACGACCTCATGCAGGCGACTGGCCTCAAGAAGGGTGGGATCTACCGCCATTTCTCTAGCAAGGAGGAACTTGCAGCGAAGGCGTTCGACTATGCCTGGGATGCCGCCTGGAACGCCCGGTGGTTGCATGTGGACGAAAAGGCGAACGGTATCGAAAAGCTTAAGCAGTTCATCGCAAATTTCACTGAACAGCGATCCACCGTTGGTGGCGGCTGTCCTATTTTGAACACCGCAGTCGACGCGGATGATGGCAATCCGGTCCTTCGAGCGCACGTCGCAAAGGCTCTTCGGTCTTGGATAACGCGCTTGCAGAACATCGTGGAACAAGCACGGGACCGCGGCGAAACGCAACACGGAGTTGATCCGAAAGCTGTGGCCACGTTGATCATCGCGTCGCTCGAAGGCGCGCTGATGATGAGTCGTATACAGCGCAGCGACGAGGCGCTTCGACGGGTTCAATCGCATCTGAATGACTACCTCGATAACGAGGCGGCCGCATCGTGACCGAGAAAATCGAGCAGTTGTATCTCGAGGATCTGAACGTCGGGCTAAGATTCACGTCGGCGAGCTACGTCATCGAACTGGCCAGGATGAAAGAGTTCGCCGTCGAGTTTGACCCGCAGCCATTCCATTTGAGGAAGCGGCGGCGGAGGTAAGCATCTTTACAGGATTGGCGGCGAGCGGCTGGCACACAGCAGCGGTAGCTATGCGTCTCCTTGTTACCGGTGGTCTGCCATTTGCGAACGGCATCGTTGGCTTGGGGGGAGAAATCGCGTGGCCTAGGCCCACACGTCCGGGCGACACTCTACATGTGGAAAGCGAAATCGTTGAGATCACGCCTTCCCGCTCCAAACCGCAGCAAGGAGTCGTGACGGTTCGAGGCACCATGCTGAATTAGAATGGGGAAGCCGTGTATCTCTTAACGGCAAAGCTTCTGGTCCTGAGGCGCCCGATGTAATTGCACAACTGCTAACGCTTCCCTCCAGAGGGTCGCTGACGTGGGCACCCACGTCCACTGCTCCTTGCCCGGCGGCAGATCGCGAGTGAGACCTTGGCGGTTTGTTACTAAAACGTCCCACTTCAGCGTGGCACTCACAGCGGTAGTTGGCATTACATTCCTCCCCTGGATCCGGTGCTGATTTCGCAGCAAAATAAAGTTCCCCGCGGCTAGGACGGCCGTTGATCGCCACAACTTGCCGGTGACGGACTCAGGCCAAGATCGTCGCCAGTCAGGGGCCCGCCGGTCTGGTGATGGTCGTAATGGCATTCGTACACCACGCGGGAGTTGGCCCATCGTCGAAGAGTGCACCACGTCAGTCTGCACGTCCTGCCTGACACTCGTCAGATCTACTGACCAGGCGGAATGTGTCTCATCTACGGTGTCCCCGTGAATCGGGCTCTCTCGAATCTGAATCGACAGGCCGCTAGTCTCAGCCATCGCATGAAGCGGGACAAGGAACTTGAAAAGCAGTGTGCGAACACGTACGGCGCCCGATATCGTGCCAGTCTCCGTGTCGTCGCTGACCTCGACATGATCGGAGTAGAACGCGTCAAGAATCTCAAGATATTCTTCCCAGCCGCTGGACAATCGGACCAAAGCCCGCTATAAACTGTACCTTAATGTTTCCCGTCTCTTCCATGACATCTCCTATTCCGACTATGAATCCGGCATCCGTCACCGAGCCATCCGTCGAACTGCCGTACTCAGGTTGACGTATACGCGCTATGCTTCCCTGTGCCGTTCCAAGCCTCTGAATCGAATTGGCTTCGGCAGCTTCCGGCCGATTAGTAACGAAAAACGCCG
>DATAYL010000227.1:0-7140 GCA_036272575.1 Bryobacteraceae bacterium
AGTCTGGTGGCCGGCGGCAAAACGTCTCCCCTGCTGAAACGCATTGCGGGCATTCGCCGCCAGCTCGTAACGAATCTCGGTTTCCTGCTGCCGCCGGTCCGCGTAACGGATAATCTTTCCCTGCGTTCGCGCGAATATGTCGTGCTGCTCAAAGGCAGCGAAATCGGGCGCTACGAATTGCTCTCAGGCAGCGAGCTCGCCGTGCCCACAGCGAAAGCGCAAAAGGACTTCGCTGGGCAGCAGACGCGCGAACCAGCCTTCGGTTTACCCGCACTGTGGGTGCCCGGCGACAAAGTGGATGCCGCGCGCAGCTCGGGCTACACAATTGTCGACACCGTGAACGTGATCGGCACCCACTTCTCTGAACTGATCAAGCAGCACACCAGCGAAATGTTCTCACGGCAGGATGCCAAGGCCTTTTGCGATCGCATCGGCCAGGAGCATGCCAAGCTGCTCGAGGATTTGGTCCCTAAGATGCTCTCTCTTTCCGCGGTCCAGAAAGTTTTGCAAAACTTGCTCCGCGAGCGCGTCTCGATCCGGGATGGCGTTTCGATCCTCGAAGCTCTCAGCGAGGCTGCGCTCACCACTAAGAACAGTGTGTTGTTGACCGAGTTCGCGCGCCAGGCGATCCGGCGCAGCATCACCAAGCCGTATTTGAATCAAAAGGGCGAGCTGCCTGCCTTCTTCCTCGAGTCACCGGTCGAACAGTCAATAGAAACAGCGGTACAACACACCGAGCAGAACAGCATTCTGGTTCTTTCGCCCCAGATCGTGCGGGAGGTGGTGAACCGCGTCGAGCGTAAACTCGACAAGCGCGAGACACCGACCATCATCGTAACCTCTTCCGGCGCGCGCTTCTTTCTGCGGCAGATCCTCGAGCCATCGCTGCCCAATGTGTTCCCGCTGGCTCATAACGAAGTCCCTACCGGCGTCAAAATTCTGTCACTAGGTGTCATCTAATGCGATTGAAATCTTACTTTGCTCCCTCCGTCCAGGCCGCGGTAGACAAGGCCCGCAACGAACTCGGCCCGGACGCCATGTTAATCAGCTCCCGGCAAACAGAACGGGAGCTCGCGGAGCTTGGCTCATACGAAGTGGTCTTCGGTCTCGAGCAGGCCGCTGATCGAGGGGACGCCGCCCGCATTGCATCGCCTGCAGTCGGCTTTGAAGCGAACAGCGACGTCGTGTTGCGAGAACTGGCCGCACTGCGCGAACAGGTCGAAGGCTTCCGCGATACGGTGGCGCGTTCGAGCATCGAGCGTGCTACGGAGCGTTTATCACCGCATTTGGCAACTATCTTTCATCGGTTGACAGGAGCGGGCTTTTCGACCGAGCTCTCGCAGGAACTAGTGTCCGCTGTCTCGGAGCGAACCAGGCCCCACGCGGAAACATCTCACCGCATGATGGGTGGCCAGCACGATCTGTTTGCCCGCGATCTGCTGCAGGCCGTGCTTGAAGAAGAAATCTCAAGCCGCTTCGAAGTCGCAACGCAGTTTGGAGAACCGGGTGAAGCTTCGAAGGCTGTCATGTTTGTCGGAGCGCCCGGCGCGGGCAAGACAACGTCGCTGCTCAAAATCGGCTTAAATTTCGGCCTGAAGTTGCGCCGGCCATTGCGTCTGCTCTCGCTCGATACGCTGCGTGTGGGTGCCTGGGAGCAGCTGCAGCGTTATGCGCGTATCAGCGGCGCCGAATGCCAGCCCCTGCATGATTTCTCGAACCTCGAAGCAGCACTCGCCCGCTCATCAAAATGTCTGATACTCATCGACACTCCTGGGTTCGCCAAAAACGACTCGGACGAAGTGGCAAAGCTGGCTGTCATCGCGCGCAAACTCGCACTCGAAATCCAGCTGGTGCTGCCGGCACATCTTAGCCTGACAGTCGCTCAGCAGACTTGGGAACGGTTTGCGCCGCTCAAGCCGGCGAAGCTGCTGCTAACGCATATGGACGAGGTCGCTAACTGTACCGCCCCGCTCGAATTTGCCATCCGCTGTGGACTGCCGGTCTCGTTCCTGGCAAATGGGCAGCAGATTCCCGAAGATCTGCGCCTCGCGACGAAAGCCGAACTCACGCGGGGCTTGATTGGGCAGGAGCGCGCGATCTCCATCGCGGCCTGACCGTTTGGACCTGAACCTTTATGTATTCCTACGCGACAGTAGAGCGATCGAGTGAAGAACGGGACGAGTTAATTCTCGAACACCTGCCCCAGGTGAACTGGATCGCTACCAGAATCCACGAAAAGCTGCCGCCGAACGTGGAGTTGGACGATTTGATTTCTGCTGGCATCGTTGGCTTGCTGGCGGCCGTCGATAATTTTGATCCAGGCCGCAATACCACTCTCCGCACCTATGCGGAGTATAAGATTCGAGGGGCCATTCTCGATAGTATTCGTGGACTCGACGGTATTCCCAGCCACAAACGCAAGCGCCTCAAGCAGGTGCAGCAAGCCATCGCGTCCGCCGAACGTAAACTGCAGGCCACCCCGCTCGACGAGGACATTGCAGCCGAACTCAACATATCCTTGGCCGAGTACCAGCAGTGGATGGTCGATTTGCGCGGTGTATCTCTCGGCAGCTTGCAGGTGGTAGACGGCGAAGAAGTGGATCTGCTCCAATTTATCAGTGATGACGAAGACGAGACACCGGCTCGCCTTCTCGAACGAGCGGAACTGGAACGCGTCGTCACCGACGGCATGAAAAAAATGCCTGAGAATGAGCGCACCGTTTTGAGTCTTTATTACAAAGAGGAGCTGAACCTTCGTGAGATCGGCTCCATTATGAATCTCCACACCACGCGTATCTCGCAGTTGCGCGCTCAGGGTATTCTGCGGCTCCGATCACTTGTCGAACACAAGTGGCCGACGGAAAGAGGACTGTACTAGATGGTTTCGTGGCTTTATGCGTCGTCGATACTGGCCAGCCTGATAGCGTTGCCGGCTTTGTCGATGCAGTTCTGGCTGTACAAAAAACTTAAGGACGAGGTCCGCCGGGTTACGGTTCATATGGCAACAACCGAAGACGTGACCAATACTGTTAGTCCGGTTTCCGACCAGGTGAGCGGTCTTGAGCTCCGCTTGGATCAACTCGAAAACAATAAGCGCGAGCAGGACGAATGGATCGCCGAGGCCGAGAGCATCAATCTAAACCGACGCGGCCAAGTGCTGCGCCTGCATCGGCGGGGAGAATCGATACCGGAAATTGCTTCGGCGTTGCGCGTCGGCCTGGGCGAGGTCCGTCTGATTATCAAGGTCTACGAGCTTTCCAAGAACGAACACAAGTCCGACGAAAGTGGACTGACACCGTCCTTTTAAGGGTCGGTTTAGGAGGCTAGCAAAATGCGCATTGAAAACCAAAACATTTCGGGTGTCGCTGGGTCCGGCAATTCGGGCGCGGTTCATTCAGCTGACAATACGTCCACCAGTGCGGCAAGCGCGGGGGACAATTCGGACGATACCGTGAGTCTTTCGAGCGCCAGCAACCTGATCGCTCTCTCAAAAACGCTCACTTCTGCCGATAAGCAATCTAGGATTGCCAATCTTACTAGCCAGGTGCAGTCCGGCGTATACCAGCCGGATCTTCCTGCTGCCAGTCGGGCGTTGATCAATCAGCAGTGGTAGGAACGTAATGAAAAATGAGCAAGTCGACAAACTGTTAGCGGGCGCCGATGCGCAGTTGAGCCGCGCTATTGAAGGATTGATCACCCTCGATTCGCGACATGCGGATTATGCGCTGGCGCTTGACGAAGCTACCGGTCAGTTGTTGCGTCTGAAGAGCATGAACGCGCTGCCCGGCCCGGACCGCGAAGGATTGGTCCTGGCCTGTCTCCAAAATCTTTCGTCGAAAGCGGCTACCGCCAGCCGGTTACTCGATTCGGCAGCATCACTCTATCTCGCACAGGCGGGCATTCGTGCCAATACGCAGCTTGGTTATAACGCGGATGGCGGCGCTGACCTGCTGTCAAGCGGCGGTTCGCTGCGGATGGAGGCTTAATCTATGGGCTCTATGTTCGCCGCTCTTACTACCACGGGTAATTCCCTGGATGTTCTGGAACGTGCCATCAGCGTAGTCCAGAATAACGTCAGTAACTCCGCTACGCCCGGATACGTAACACAAAGCTTGCAATTGAATGCTTCCCGGTTCGATCCCTCGCAGGGTGTGTGGGGCGGCGTCGAGGCGGGCAATGTCGAGAGTGCGCGCAATACATTTGCCGAACAGAGTGTCTGGTCCGCCAATCAACAGGTTGGCTCCGCAACCCAGCAGACGACCAGCCTCCAGTCGCTCAATTCGCTCTTCAATGTGTCCGGCACGAGCGGTATTCCGGGAGCATTGAGCACGCTTTACTCGGCATTTTCCGCTTGGAGCACGAGCCCCACAAGCACCACCGCACAACAACAAGTCCTGAATGCGGCGACGGGTGTCGCACAAGCCTTTAATAGTGTCGCTTCGGGGGTGGCCTCTGTGCGCAGCAGTGCGGTCACCCAAACCAAATCGGCCGTCACCCAGATCAACCAGCTTTCTTCGCAAATTGCCACCCTCAACGGTGAAATCCGCAACGGCGGTCAAAACGACAGCGGCTTGCAGGCACAGCTCTATAACAATCTGGAACAACTGTCGAACTACGCCAACATTTCGGTACAGCCTGCCAGTGATGGTACGGTTTCCGTCCTCATGGAAGGTCAAGTCCCGCTCGTGATCGGGCAGACTTCGATGGCGTTGCAGGAAACGAACACGAACCCCTCTTCCTCGACATCCAATGCGGCGCCCGATCAGCAGATATTGGCTTCGGACGGTCGGGACGTAACCAGCTTGATCCAGGGCGGCCAGTTGGGCGGCTTGCTGCAGGTCACTAATAGCGTCATTCCGTCGCTCATAGGCGACGGCACCCAGCAAGGAAGCCTGAATCTGCTCGCTCAGAAGGTAGCGGACACGGTAAATGGATTGTTGGCAACCGGCCAGACCGGAGCCAGCCAGACTGCAACGCCACTCTTTACCTACACTGGCGGTTCCCCTACAACGGTGGCTGGCAGCTTGGGTGTGACCTCCAATTTCAGTACAACGCAGCTGGTGGCCGCCGATCCCGGGCCCCCGGCCGTGGCCAATGGCATCGCCAGCCAACTTGCGCAGCTCCAGAACCCAACTGCGGCGGCCGACATGATCAATGGTTCGAGCTACAGCGACTATTACAGTTCAGTTGCGGCCAACGTGGGGACGCTCGAATCCACCGCTTCTCAAACACAGACTGCGCAAACGGCCGCTCTGACCCAGGCGCAGAGCACGCGTTCGCAACTCAGTGGTGTCTCGCTGAACGACCAGGCCGCTATCCTGCTGCAGTTTCAAGAGGCCTATCAGGCTTCTTCGCAGGCTTTGTCAACCATTCATTCGACGCTGCAATACTTCATGCAGTCCATGCAGTCGGTTACCTAAGCCCAGGAGGATTAAACGTTTATGATGGCCGGTATTCAAGCGTATAACGGAACGTTCCTGGCGGATTTGTCAAACCTCGAAGCCCGTATTGCGAACGTGAACAATCAGATTTCGTCGGGTTTTCGGGTCAACCAGGCTTCGGATGATCCGGCGGCGGTGGCCCCCATCATTTCGTATCAGGGTGAAATCGATTCGATTACACAAGTGCAGACCAACCTGAGCAACCAGCAAGTGGAAGCGCAGAGCGCCGATGGCGCGTTGCAGAATGCCGCCACTCTGCTCGATCAGCTGGTTTCGCTCGGTTCGACCGGAGCGAGCAGCACTACCACCGCTGCCTCCAGAACGACTCTGGGCCAGCAAGTGCAAGACATCTTGCAGCAGCTGGTCACGATCGCGAATACATCCGTAAACGGGCGCTACGTTTTTGGCGGTGACGCTTCCAACGTCCAGCCGTACACCTATAATTGGGGAACCACTGGCGGCGTGACCGCGAATGTAACGACTCCATCCAACACGGCGACCATCAGCGACAGTAACGGCAACCAAATCGTGCCCCGCCTGACCGCGCAGCAGATCTTCGATGTTCAGACATCGACTGGAACGCCGGCCTCGGGCAACATCTTTCAAGCGGCTTTCGATTTGGGACAAGCCCTGCTGACCAACAATCAAAGCGGCGCGACGTCGGCTATTGACGAGGTAAAAGCCGGCGTTAACCAACTCAATCAGGCATCCACATCATATGGCAACATCGAGACCTGGATTCAGCAGGCTTCCTCCTCTGCGACGTCCAAGTTAAACGACGTTACGACTGCTTTGAGCGCCATTCGTGACAGCGATGTGGCGACCGATGCGACGCAGCTCACAATGGACCAAACCGCCCTCCAGGCCTCCCTCCAGGCGCACGGCAACATCAGCAACAAGTCTTTATTTGACTATCTCGGTTAAATTCGTTCGAACTCCCGGCTCTTCCGAACGATAGGAACTCAGGGAGTTCGGAACTGATGAATACAGCCCAGCACGCCGATCGCATTTTGAGCGCCTGGAGGACGGCGGACCGTATCGCTTTGAAAGATGCCCTTCTGAGCGCGCGGCACTCCTGCGACTGCCTCCGATCCGTTAGCCGTTTGGACAACGAGAAGCAAGAGGTTTTGGAGAGCGTAGTGGAGCATCTGCAGACCTTCGAACGGCAGGAGCAGTTTCCTGCATACTCCACCGCGGCGGGTGCGGCTACCCTCCTGGCGCATCTCTGTTCAGATTTTTCCGAACGAAATATTTATCGTTTAGACCTTGCATTCTCTACAACAAAAAACTAAATTCTTGCACTAAATCTACGACATGTTCTGTAGCAGTCGATTGTACGCCGCGAGGCCAAAACGACTACAGAATAAGGACGAAAGACATAAAATATGATTTCTCTTCAAACTAACGTTGACTCGCTGGTTGCACAAAATAACCTCAATAACAATTCAGCGCTGCAAAGCAAAACCATTCAACAATTAACCTCCGGTTACCGGATTAACAGCAGTGCCGATGACGCCGCCGGTTTAGCGATTGCCAACGGCTACAACGCCAACATCGCCGAGCTCACGCAGGGCGTAAACAATGCCAATAATGGCGTCAGCCAGCTGCAGATTGTCGATGGCGGGTTGAGCAATATTTCGACCATCCTGGATCGTATGAAGACACTGGCGACGGAATCGGCCTCCGGGACCTTCACCGG
>DATAYL010000228.1:0-3507 GCA_036272575.1 Bryobacteraceae bacterium
CGTATTTCGTTGGTCCTCATGTGATGGTTATCTTGCCGAATCCCAAAGAATTGGCTGGCATAAGCCACGATGTTTATAACGGAGGGCCGTTCGTGGAAGCCCTCGAGCGAGACCATCCCATCATTCTGATGCCGGTCGCACCCCCGGGATCGAAACTCAAAGTAATTCCTGGCACGATCCATCCTTGAGGAATTGACGCGAGTCGCTGGAGATGGATCAGAGTAGCGAAGGTCAGGATAATCGACGCGGATGACGAAGAGATATTGGCGAGAGAAGAAGTGACTCTGAAGGTGGACCTTGATGAATGGTGAGACCGTCGTCATCGACGCTTTAGATCAGAAGCTTGTGGAGGCATTTCCGGGAAGGGTGGTGCGCAAGGACTTGGTCCACAAGCTGAAGGTCGGATTCAGCGTACCGGTGTACGTACTTGAGTATTTGCTCGGAAAGTACTGCTCCTCAACCGACGAAAGCGAGATCGCGCAGGGCCTTCAACTTGTAAAGCAGGCCATTGCCGACCGTGTGGTACGTGCCGATCAAGGAGAACTGCTAAAGGCTCGTCTGAAGCGTACAGGGTCGATGAAACTCATCGATCTGGTTACGGTCACATTCGACCAAAAAAGACCAGGGCGGGAAGTATTGGGCGCGTCTGGCAACTGCTGGGCTTGAGAAGGTGCACATTGAAGAGAAGCTCGTAGAAAAATATGAGCGGGTACTCACGGGCGGTGTTTGGGCAAATGTAGAACTTACATATGATGAGACGCTCTTGCACGGCGGGGTGACGCGGCCATTCGTCCTTCTCAGAATGCAACCGATTCAAGTTGCTAGTGCGCGACTTGAGGAGTGGGTAACAGCCCGACGGGGGTTCACGCGCGCAGAGTGGACGGATGTGTTGCTGCGCTCCGTCGGCTACGAACCTTCACACCCGGACTTCACCTGGCGTCGCAAACTGCTAACGCTTCTTCGCCTCGTTCCAATGGTGGAGAAGAACT
The DNA here is from genome assembly GCA_036272575.1 of Bryobacteraceae bacterium. Lineage (GTDB taxonomy): Bacteria > Acidobacteriota > Terriglobia > Bryobacterales > Bryobacteraceae > Bog-105. The sequence goes on from DATAYL010000228.1 coordinate 990, forward strand.
ACAATCTGATCGAACTAGGTCCGCGCGAAACGGGCAAATCGTTTGTTTTCCGAGAAATCTCGCCCTACGTCATCCTGTTGTCAGGGGGACAGGGATCGGTGGCTGATCTTTTCGGCTGGAAAAATCGGAAAGATAAGCCCGGCCTGGTCGTTCGTTATGACACTGTCGCCTTTGACGAAGTGGCTGGCTCGAACTTTAAGAATGAATCCGACAAGCAGATGTACAAGGGGTATATGGAGCAGGGATCATTCTCCCGGGGAGATGATAAGGGCACTATTTCGGCTGAAGCGGGCATCGTCTTCGCCGGCAACATTGACGGAGATGTTCAGTCGATTGCACGTGTCTCGCATCTTCTTTCAGCATTGCCGGAATCTGTTCGAAATGACACGGCCTTTCATGATCGTTGGCATGCCTACCTTCCTGGCTGGGAAATGTTGAAGCTGAAGCCTGAACACTTTACATCGCATTTGGGGTTCGTGGCCGACTATATGGCCGAGATCTTTCACAATGAGCTGCGGCCCCTGAATTTTCACCGACGCTTACGACGCATATTTCGCCTTCGGAAACCATGTCGGTCAGCGCGACCGTAAAGCTGCGGTTCGCACCATCTCCGGTCTAATTAAGCTTCTTCATCCCAATGGCCAATGCACTCGAGAAGAACTTGCGGAATACGTAGCATTCGGACTAGAGATGCGTCGACGGGTTAAGGAGCAGCTGAAGAGAGTTAACCCGATCGAGTTTTCTCGGGTGAAGCTTCCTTAGATAAACAGAATGCCACAGCGAAGCCGGAGGAGGTTGCAGCATTGCAGGCAGAGCGAAAGCAGGTTCAGGGATCACTCGACTTGGCGACTGCGACGAAGGATGCACTGCAAAAGATCGGGGGCATGGCAGGAGTGGACGGACGTTCGGCGCGAAGCCGAGACGTTAACGGAGCAGGGGGCGGAGGCCTTGACCATGCCGGTTGCAAGGCAAAAAACAATTGTCTTGCGCTCACAGAGGGTGAGATGGTTGGCAATACTCCGCGGAGTGGCGGAGGAATGCAACCCTTATGATGCGCATCGTTAGCCTGGTGCCCTCCATAACGGAAGCGCTTTGCCTGCTGGGGCTGCAGGATTCTATCGTGGGCGTAACGGATTTTTGCACGACGCCGCCAGCGGTGGTCCGGGAAAAAACGCGCATTGGAGGAACGAAAAATCCGCGTCTGCGGCGCATCGCAGAATTGCGCCCGGACCTGGTGATCGTCAATACCGATGAGAACCGTCTCGAAACGGCCCAGAACCTCGAAGCATTGGGATTGAGAATTCTGGTTACGCAAACAGACAGCCTCGATGAAGTGGAGGCCACATGGAAATTGCTGGGGGAGGCCACGGGACAGAAAAAGTCAGCGGCCCGGGAGCGGGACCGGATCCGCGAGGCACGGGAACGCAACCGGCAAAGAATGCAGAACGCGGCGCGGCTGACGGCGCTGATCATGGTTTGGAAATCGCCGTGGATGGCCAGTGGTTCCGGGACGTATATGGAGTCGCTGCTGGAGTCGTGCGGAATCGAGAACGTTATGGCGGGTGTCAAGACAAAATGGATACGCGTGGCTCTGACCACTGATCCAGTGCGCGTGGAAAAGGCGATCCATCCTTCCGGACCAACCTATTCGCTGCCTTACGTTCCCGATGTGGTGTTGCTGCCAACCGAGCCGTTTCGGTTCACCGAAGAGCACCGCGACGATTTCGCCGAGCTGCTTCCACGCGAGCGCGTGCAGGTGGTGGATGGCGAGTTACTCTCATGGTGGTTATCGCGGACGACGGAGGGGCTGGAGCACTTCCGCCAATTGCGCGAAAAGCTGACCGCGACGGTCCGATAACCGAAGGATTGCGCCAGAAGCAGCGCGCCGTTTGCGTTCGTTCCGAAGGCCTCGTTCAAAAAAGCGTGCTCTTTGAAGCGGTGGCGAGGGCATCAGAAAGGGCAAAAACTCGTCTCTTGCACGGCTTTCAGCCACTCATCCAGCCCAAATTCCGACTGGACAACTGGGAAGTAATCCAAGTTGCCGAAAAACCGGCAAGTGTCCAAGTTGCCGACATTCGTCCACGTGAGTTCACCTCGCGCTCGACGCTCTTGTCGGGCCCGTGGATACTACGGATGTCACATCGAGCAACACTCAGAGATACCAAGCAATATCGTCATGGGTCGTTGGTTACGACACAGGGACTCTTATCGCCGAGAATCATTCGTCAGGGGAACGCGATCCTGGAACGCGACTAATCTCGTAAAGTAGGCACATGATCCTCAAAGACGATCTCGTTCAGGACATTCCCACAGCCAACGGTCCGATGCGGACCTATTTTTTCCGCCCCGCTGTTGAAAAGACGCAGTTCCCCGGCATCATCCTTTATTCCGAGATCTTCCAGATGACCGGACCGATTCGCCGCTTTGCCACGTTCCTTGCTGGGCATGGCTATTTGGTTGCTGTGCCTGAGGTGTACCACGAGCTTGAGCCTGCTGGAACCGTGCTCGCCTATGACCA
>DATAYL010000229.1:0-19228 GCA_036272575.1 Bryobacteraceae bacterium
CGCGCAGTTGACAACGGGGTTCTCAGCCAGACGCAGCGAAGAGCAGCAGCCGGCCTCGAACATCCATAGCGGTATTTCCAATGATCTCGCGCACTGAATATCATTCAGTCCGCATTGTGCTGCGGACCGGGCGCGCCGGATGAGTGTTCGGTATACGCATACCGCCCGGCCGAACCACGGGTGCCATGGATAGTGAACTTGACGCGGTTCCGCGTTATGGGTTTTGTATTGACGACTTGTACCATAGCTGGCGCACGCATTTGTCACTCGGCAAAGACGCTCCGCAATTCCGACGAACCCAGGCGTGTACCGAAGGTAAGGTGGTCGAAATTCGTGAGGTCGGTGGTCTGCACCACCATTACGAACGTCGGGCTGCTTAACGGAATCGATTACACTTCACCACCAGACCCAATCTTCCGAGATGATCCGCCCGGAAGCCGCGCCGGCGTGCGCCCTGACACCACGTTTTCAAACCACTGCCGAAAACTAAGCGCCCTCGGTAGGGAGTCATCAAAACGTTACGAGTGTGGACCAGGCACCGGTTTCCAGTTTCTTTTAGGCACAGTCAATTCTATTGTGACGATTCAGGGCGGATTCCCATTCACGCCACAATTAAGCTACAACCCATCAAACAATGGAGACACCCGCAACCCGGTGCGGCCGTTTGTGAATCCATCATTCAACGGCCCGGTGATTTTAGGCAACGTCAATCAATGGTTCAACCCGGCAGCATTCCTGCAGCCGCCGACCAATAGCGGATTCTATGGCAATTTGGGCAGAGATACATTGATTGGTCCAGGCCTCGGCACGTGGGACTTCTCTCTCATGAAAGATACCGCCATCCACGTACGTGCGAACCTACAATTCCGTGCAGAATTCTTTAACTTGCTCAACAGAGCAAACTTCAACACGCCCAACGCCGTCGTTTTTACTCCGAGCGGCGTATCGCCGACAGCAGGCGTAATTACGAGCACATCCACTACATCACGTCAAATTCAATTTGGGCTGAAACTGCTTTGGTAGGCGGGAGCAGAGATCACTAATCTTTGCGAATCATGACCTCGGTAGACTTGATCACAACCTGAACGGCATCGCCTTTTTTAAGTTTCAATTCATCGGCGCTGGCGCGTGAAATCAGGCTCTCAACTCTGTGCTCGCCAACCTTTACGACCACGTGTGCCATGACATCGCCGAGGCGGATTTCTTCTACTGTGCCGGGAAGCTGATTTCGTGCCGATAGAGCCATGTGGACAGTTATATCAGAGCGGCCAATCCTCGGGATCAAGCGCGCTGATCGAAGACGGCACTACATCGCGTCTGCATTGCCTCATTTTACGCGCCCCATGGGTTAACCCTCAGCCTAGTCCGCCACAACACGCGGCCGTGTTCTGCGTAGGACAGGAGTGCCATTTGGACCATCTTTAGGGAGCGCGAGTTTACGAACCGACCAATGCGTCGAACCGTCTTTCGGTTTGCGGCGCGTAACTTCCAGAACCCGCGCCTGCAGTTTGGCCGTGATCACGGTGGGCTTTTGGCCAGGGTGCCGTGTCTCGATCAGGCCGTTGATGCCTGCCTTAAGGAAACGCTTCTTCCATCGTGAGATGGTAGGTGCCGTGGTCTGCAAGCGTTCCTGAATCTCCGTATAGCTGCGGCCGGCAACTAACATCAACATCATCCGCGCCCGCAGCACATCGCCGGCCGGCAAACTGCGCGACAGCGACATCTGCCTCAGTTCATCCTGCTCGTCCGGCTTCAGTGTGATCGCTTTAGCTTTGAAAGGCACACCAGGAAAGACGCCGGCGCACTACTAATAGTTACTCAGCGACAAGCCACTAGAACCTGGACCGCCTCAAGGTGGACTTCAGCGCTATCCGTGATTGTACAGAGGACAACGCGAGGTATTCATATTCGTGTCATACGGCATTGAGAGGCTATCGATTGGGGAAATCACGAATATGAGAAGTGTGCTCAATGCTACAAACGTTCGGGTATTCGAATCGCTCGCACGTTTGCAAAGTGTCACGCGAGCGGCTGATGAGCTGGGAACGAGCCAGCCATACGTGTCGAAACAGATTGCGGTGTTGGAGCAACAACTCGCCGTGCCACTATTTGTACGGAAAGGCCGCCGGCTATATCTGACGCACGCGGGTGAAATGCTGAATCAACAAGCGGGAGCGGCGATGGAAGCCCTGCGAGTAGCTGAGGAAAAGCTGTTATGGTTCGCGTCCGACACGAACGGAAAACTTCGAATCGCGACCACTACGGTCGGCATGTATATGCTTCCTAAGTGGCTTGCCAACTTCGAACTACAGACTGAAACCGTGGATACGACTATTGCGGTTATGAGTTGTGATGACGTAGAGCGGCAGATTATTTCTGGTGAAGCAGATATGGGTCTTACTCCTCGTCGGCCGCGATCTCGATCTGTTACGACAACGGTCGTAGCTGAAGATAGTCTTGTACTGGCGGCTCAACGAGATCATCCCCTTGCCGCGCGTCCTTCTATCCGCCTAGAGGATCTCAAGAACGAGCAATTTATTGTTCGGGAGCCACAGTCATCCTCGCGTGCCCTAACCGAAAAACGATTTTTCAGGAACAATCCAGAACTTCGATTGAGATTGCAGATCAATCAGATCGAGGCAGTGAAGGAATCGATCAAGCAGGGCCTCGGAATCTCCTTCGTTTCGAGGACGGCAATCCATAATGAGCTCCAAGCTGGCACATTCGTGGCGATACCTGTCGCCGGAGTCGATCTGCGTCGACCGATATGCATACTGAGAAGTTCGAACAAGGTTCGATCGAAAGCGGGCGCCCGTTTAGCCGAACATATCTCAGCAACGAATCCAGGGGCTCAGATTCGATAAAGCCAGCGCGTGAGATCAAGATTGTGTTCGAAATAGCTCGCTGGCGGCAACCCCCGCGCGTTGTAGGCGAACAAAGGAATGTCCAGTTCTGATGTTGACCCGTGACTGCGATACGTGTCTGGTAAATCCGTGCTTGGCTGGTCCATCTCTCCAAAGACAGTCTGCTTATCTCCAAACACGCACAGTTCCCCGACCCGCGAAGCGTACAACGAGTAACGCGCAGCCGCTTCATCGCGTGTCAAAACAGATTCAACGCCTGGAATCGAGGAAAGAGCGGCCATCACTTTGTCCCTTTCGGACGCTTTTTGCAGGTACACCCAGGATGTACCCCCAAAGCCTCGATGATGCTTCATGTATCGATCCCGCTCGGCGGAGATAGAGATTCGAATCGGAAGCCCCATGCCGCCGAGAACCTTGTCGAGATCGTAGCACTTACGCTTGTGATTCATTCCATGGTCGGCGGTGAGCAGGAAGGCGGCGTCGGGAGCAGCGGAACTGGCTTCTCCCAATAGCTCGTCGATCTTGTTTACGTGCTCCTGCGATTCGTTGGCGTCCGGAGGCCATGTGTGCATTGGATAGTCGGTAGTGTGAACGTACAGACATCCGATCTCCGGACGGTTTTTGAGTAGGTTGATAGCGGCGCGCAGCACCCAGTAATTGACTTCACGACTATAGATAGGCGGGGCGGGGCCTAGGCGCTCGACCCATTCTGCCGGCGGTTCTTCCGGTGTCATTGCGACGGAAGTACCCTTGCTGAGCAGTGAAATTGTCTTCTTCTTACTGGAAAGCAGGGCGGAAGACACGCCGCGGTGAGCAGCATACTCGAACAGTGTGGGCGCCAGGAGAAGATTGCCAGCCTCCATGTATTCTTCACGTCCAGAAGCGGCGTCCAAGTAAGAGTTTCCAGTGATTCCATGGACCTGCGGGAACGCGCCGCAACAAATAGACGTATTGTTGGCGTTCGTCACTGAGGGCATGATTCCTTTCACCTTCTTGAAAAGGCCATCCTTCTGCCAGCGGCGCAGTGTGGGTACAGTGCTGCTCTCCAGGTAGTCAAGTCCGAAGCCGTCGAACATGATCACTACTGTTCGCTGGGATCTGCTGGGGGAGCCCTGGAGAGCAAAGATGGGCTCGACTGAACTGCCCGAGGCTAGAGTTACCGCGGCTGAGGTCAAAAATCTCTTCTGGATTGCATTCGTGTTGTTGGCTTTTCGTTGCTAGATTCCGAATCAGAAGCGTCTCTGGTCTTTCGTCTACCAGATCAGCTTCAGTCCGAGCTGAACTTGTCGTGAGCTCGTGGTTGTGGATGTCAGTTTGCCGGCGTTTGGATTGGGTGCGCCGGTCGAATCGAAGATGTCCGTACCGGTCACGAGCGGCGGGACCTGGAAATTTGCGCGATTGAAGAGGTTGAAGATTTCGGCCCGGAACTGCAGGTTAGCCACCTCTGAGATGCGGTTGTTCTTGATCACAGAAAAATCGAAGTCGGCGAGCCCGGGTCCGGTCAGGATATTACGTCCGGCATTGCCGCGCAGGTTGATGCAGGTCGGATAGCGGAAACTCGGATCACAGTACTGTGAGTAGAATGCCTGGGATGGCGCCGTGGGAAGCGAGAAGCATTCTGTTTTGATGTAATGGTTCGGATTTCCAGGGTTCACCAGCGAATTGCAGCCAGGGCCGGTTAGCCGATTGGGATAGTCCCAGGGATCGCTGCTGTTGAGGCCTACTGGGTCGCCGTCGGTGCCGAACGTGGTGGTAAACGGAGTGCCCGAGTTTGCCCGGAAAAGCCCGTTCAACTCCCAGCCCGTGGCGCTCCACGCCAGGGCTCCGTGTAAGGACCCCGGGTTCGGAAGCTGCCACGTCCCGGCGATCACCAGGGTCTGGGCGATATTGAAGTCCGAGACTCCACGATCCAGACGGAGATTGAAGGCAGAAAGGCTCGACATACTGGTGAGGAATTCGTCGCCGACGATGGTAGACGAACCGGTATCGATGCTCTTGCCCCAGGTATAGGAAGCGCGTATTTGGAAGCCGTGGGCCATTCTCCGAGTCACGTTGAGTTCGAGGGCGTGGTAGTGGGAGGTGCCAATCCATTGCATGGATCTGATCTCACCGTAGTTTGGATTCACCAGTGTGCCGCTTCCGACCGGCGATGGCCAGACGTAACCTGCCAAGGTCAGGGTGGGCTGAACGACGTTGGCATCGTCAACTCGAAATGGCTGATGCACGCCTTGGGTGCCAACATAGCCGATGCTTGCGGTAAGGTTCTTCGTGAGTTCGCGCTGAATGTTGAAGTTCCACTGCATCACGTAGTTTCTTTTCGGGTTTTGATCGATCCAGGACACGGACAGCGTATTGGGGTGAAGTTGTGCGAGTGCTCCCTGGAAAAACGAACCGGCCGGCAGTTTGGAGGCGGTGGCGAGCAGATAAAAGGGAGCTGCGCGAGTCTCCATATTCTGGAACTCGTAGGGCAGGGGCAGCACGTCGTAGATTCCGAATCCGGCGTGTACGGCGGTTCTTTCATCGCCCCGCGGACTCCACGCAAGGCCGACTCGCGGCTCGAAATTCAACAGCGTAGGGTCGTTGAAAAGGGGACTGCCGAGGTGGTTCTCCGCGCCGGTCAAGCTCAACAGAGTGGAAATTTTGCCGTTTGATTCGGTGGGCACTGTGCTCATCTCATAACGCAGTCCCAGATTCAGTGTGAGGTTTGGGAGTATGCGCCAGTCGTCCTGAGCGTAGCCGGCAAACAGCTTCTGATGCAGGCTGCGCGGAGTGGTTAAACCTGGAAGAGCAGCCCGGAATCGCGATGGCTTGTTCGTCAGGAATGCATCGAGAGAACCGAACGAGAATTGTCCGGTGACATAGGAATAGTATTCAATCTCGGACTGCATTCCTTCGAAGGCGAAACCAAATTTCAGCGAATGCCGATCCCGAATAAGGGAGACGTCATCGTAGAGCTGATAGGAGGTCCAGAGGAAACGCGTTGCATCCTGAGCCCCGCCCATGAACGGTGTGAGACCGCCGATGCTGACCTGCGCTGCCGGTTCGCCAGGAATCGCGCCAAGAGACAGGTCGGCTGCCGCCGGATTCAGTGCCTGCTCGCTCAAATTGTTTTGAACGCCTTCCCGATTGACTCCAAACCGCAGGCTGTTCAGGACCGAGGCGCTGAAGGTATGCGTTTCCTGAACCGCGACGGTCCGGCGGGTCGTGCGATCGCTGAGCAGGACCGCTTCGAGGTTATCAGGAGATCGATAGGGCGTGTCATCGTACGAGAAAGTGCCAAACAGATTATCTCTGGCCGTGAGCTTATGATCGAGGCGGCCGGTCGCGAAGTTCTCATTGACTACCTGCTGTGCCGTGAATCTGTAAGTCCCGGTGTCTCCACCCGCAAGTAGTCCTGCGTTTGGTAGAGGCCAAAATGTGAGGTATTTTTGCGCTGAGGGATCGACCGTCACATTTCCCGTCGATAGCTGTCCGGCGCGCGCTGACGCGGAGGGTACGGTGGTGACGTTTGTTATGCCGGTGGACTGCCGATTCCCTTCGTAGTTGACGAACAGAAATGTGTGATCCTTCCAAAGCGGAGCACCGAGTGCGCCACCGAACTGATTGCGTTTGAAGGGAGGCGTTCCGTTTGTGTCGAAGTAGTTCGGAGCGTCAAGCGCGCTGTTGCGCAAAAACTCATAGGCGGAGCCGTGCACGGCGTTCGTCCCGGACCGAGTGATGGCGCTGATTACGCCGGCTGAAGTTCGTCCATACTCTGCGGGAGCGTCCGCGGTCAGCACAGAGAATTCTTCGATGGCATCTACGCCTAGAGTGCCGCCGAGGACGCTTCCCGGCCCTCCATTGCTGTAATCATTGACGCTGATGCCGTCTATGAGGTAATTGTTCTGCCGAACACGTCCGCCCGATATGCTCAACTCAGAACCGAAGCCGCGATTACCGCGATCGGCTGCTGCAGAGTAGGAGGCCTGAGTCGAAACCGGCGCAACGCCCGGCTGGAGTGTCGCCAGATCGGTCCAGGAACGGCCGTTCAGCGGTAGGGCTCGGATGGTGGTTGCATCGACCACGGCCCCAACTTCGGAGGTGGCGAGTTGTACGGTCGGTGCACCGGTGCCAACGGTTATGCTTTGGGACGTTGATCCGATCGGCAGCTCGAAATTGATTTCGACAGCCCCCTGAACATGGAGCACGATGTCCGGCTTTATGACTTGCTTGAAGCCGGGTTTCTCGGCCTGCATGCGATATGTTCCGGGCAAAAGATCCGGAAAGTAGTATTCGCCGGCCTCATTGGTGACCGCTTCTGAGCGAATATTGGTGCTCACGTCGATAGCGACAACGTGCGCGCCGACAATGATCGCTTTACTGGAGTCGGTGACCTGCCCGGTCGCGGAGGCGTTCGGGGATTGCGCATAGGCATATGTAGGGAGGAAACAGCACACGAGGAAGAGGGCTCCAGTATAGGTCCGGAGGAACGCCTTTGCCATGTGTCCAAGGGTAGCGACGGAGGGTTAATATGTGGTTACGTGGAAGGAATCTGTCCCTTATCCGGTTATCAGTAGATAACCGAGAAACGTACTCAACACGGGATGGCGGACCGCCTCCGAGGAAGTCCGGCGCGTGAGGAAGAAGATGTGCCGGCGGCGTTCGTTCCCTACTTGGTCGAGCAAACTCGTTTGCGCCCCGGAGATGCCGCAGAACGCGGTCTATCGCGATGTTGAATTCTGCCGGCCCTCGACTCCCGCGCGATCAATTGGAAGATTTCTAAACGCTGGGCCGTCAGGCGTGAGCTATCTCGCGAGGTTCACATCCGCGGAATGCGCGTTTTACGCCCAAGTGGGTCGCACAGGTTTCTGATCGGTTAGTAAACGCTGTGGGACTACAGCGGACCGGGCGATCGCAAGAACTAGTTCTGTCCGGATTGCCGACCAACTGCCCGTATTCTGATCGGATCATCGGGCAAGGGTGCTCGTGCCGAAATTGTAGCCGAGGATTGCAACACCAAGTCTCATCCAGCAAAGATGAGATGAGCAGGGAGCGAATATCCGAATCGCACCTTAAGTGTGAACGCAGCGCTCTCAACTGCGCCAGTTTGCGTACCTTAGAAGGTTACCGAAGCCATGTACGCGCCGGTCGGCTCGTTGTAGAGTCCGATGGTCATGAGCGTCATGGGGTACACGATACGCAGACTTTTTTCCAAGCACCAGCGAAGAAGCTGGGGGTTACGGGTCGGCACCAGGATTCCGGGGCCCCCGAAACTTTCGGCAGTTGCGATTAACGCCTGCAAATCCTCGTTCGTTTCGCCGACCGCGTGGCCGAAAAAGGCGAGAGAGGAAGCGTAACCGGTAAGCGCGCCGGTTCGGATGACGGCACGTGCGGAGCCGGCGCGAATGCCATCACGTAGCTCGGCGCGGTTGTGGCCGTGCACGCGTTCGCACAGCACGCTTGCGGCTTCGACGTCGGCTTCCTGCGCCGGGCGCACTTCTGTTCCCTCGAGGGTCTCCATGATCGCCGGTCCTTGCATTATTGAAAGTGGCTCGCGGGCAACGAAGCCGAGCTTCGTATAGAGCGACATGGACCGATTGTGAAAGGCCGCTTGCACGAGACGCACGCCCGCGAACTGGCGTTGCCGCGCACGATCGAGCACGGCCTCCATAAGCGCCCGTCCGATGCGGCGATTCTGGATGCGTGGATCGACGGTGACGGGGCCGACGCCGGCGATGATTGAGCGCTCGTCGAGACAGTTGCTCCCCACGATTCGACCCTCCGCTTCGGCAACGATGCAGTACATCTTCGGGTGCGAAAACATGATGCTGAGCAGATGAGTTCCCACTTCGGGCGATGGAAGATCCGGAGGGAAGTTATGCTGACGATCTATCGCAGCAAACGCTTCGTAACAAATGGGGCCACAGATCGCTGCATCGTGCTCCATTTGCCAGAAGGTCCTTGCAATGCCAAGCAAACGATATGTGCGGCGGGTACTGGACTTCCTCAATCGGCCAGAGATGGACGCATTGTTGGCTGGTCCAGACGTCTCAACCTGGATCGGCCGCCGTGATTACGCACTCCTGCTGTTGGGCTTACGAACAGGACTGCGGGCATCGGAACTGGTGAGTGTTCGCTGCAGTGATATCGCGCTTGGAACTGGTGCCCATATCTGCTGTGAGGGCAAGGGCCGCAAGCAGCGGTGCACGCCGATTCGCCGCGACTGCGCACGCGTGTTGGAAGCGTGGTGCAAAGAGCGGGCAGGTGACGCCGACGATCCTGTTTTCCCTACCATTCGAGCCGAGAAACTCAGCCGCGAGGCCCTAGAACGTATCGTTCATAAATACGCCGCGATTGCGGTGGCGAAGTGCCCATCGCTCAAAGGCAAGAGAGTAAGTCCCCATATCCTACGCCACAGCACGGCGATGGAACTGCTTCAAAACGGCGTTGATCGCACGGTTATCGCTCTTTGGCTCGGTCACGAATCGGTCGAGACCACACAAATATATGTACATGCCGACCTTCGGCTGAAAGAGAAAGCGCTAGCTCGCGTGAACCCTTCGCAGTCTAAACCCGGTCGGTTCCGACCAGCCGACGAACTGCTCACCTTCCTCGAATCCCTCTGATTATGCCGAGTACGCCGCGCCGATTCCTATCTCACTCAACGGAAACTCCCACTCGGCGCGGCATAATCCTGGACGCGGCATTATGCGCCATTTCATGCACAAGGGTCGAGAGAATCAGTTCATCGGTACGACCTGTAAAGACATCCGGGTTCATGGCCAGTTCGTGAGCCGTGGTGTTCTCCAATCGGCCGGCGAACCGATCCGGGGCGAAATAGCCTTTCGCTCGCGTATGGCGTTGCAAGGTCACGAGTACATGGGGCAGGGAATTGGCAAAGAGTTCGCGGAAGAAGTCGTACCCCTGTTGGAATGCGCCGTACTCGCGCTCGGTGATCGTGGCCTCCGTCTGCGTATCGTACGATACAGGCGTCAATTTATCGGGTTGCATTGTGATTGCCTCCTTTGCGGTTGTCGCTGTCGCCCCACGCGATCACAATCAGGCGCTTGCAGTGTGTGGGCAATGGTATTCAGGAACCGGTGTTTCAAACCGATGTCCGCATAGACACTCGGAGGAGTACACGGAATGCTGAGGCTCGATCAACGGGAGAGTAGGGAAGTGTGGTGGATTCACGGAAATCCTGTTTTCTGTGTTTGTGGTTTTCATAATCGCTTTGCGGTGCGCGGCGCGCACCCCTGCCTACCGGCGAGGGTGGGGGCGGCAAAGGTTCAAGGTCTTGGAGCGAAGCTTTTTGGAGGGTGCCCTTTAGGGAGGAACCAAAACCCGGAGGGCCAATGGCCTTGCCGCGCCGGGGGCAAGGCCCCCTGGAGGAAGGCTTTCTAAAGGTGCGACGGCTTCCTTGCTCGGGTTCGACTTGCTGTGAAGAAGGGCCTAGCGAGCCAAGCCCATCGTTTCAAATTCAGTCTTCTTGTGGCAACATCACCGTGATGACCGGATCAGGAGTATCGCCGGGCGTGCAAAGCGCGTATAGCTCAATCGGGGGCATGTGCGGGAGTTTTACGGCGAAGTCGATCCGATCACTCGGGACTGATGTGCGGGCGATTTGCTGCCGCATGGTGATCACTAAGAGATCGACAGATAGGTCCTTGAGCGGCTCGGTCGGGGCGCTTTCTGTGATGGCGCTGTAAACAGCGTAGAGATCCTTCACGTCTCCGAAAATGTTGATGATCTTGGCTATGGTCTTCATGTTTTCCCTTCCTTGCAGCGGCGCGCTTCAGCCAGCCGCTCTCATCCAGAACCAGGCTGTTTTTGCCTGGATGCCTTCTGCTGTTCCCAACAGCACCCCCGGCGGAGGGTGGAAAGGACTTCCCACCTCGCTGGCAAGCGAAATCCGCAGTTTTTAGCGTTCTGCTTATTGGATTCGGGGTGCGTCGCATGCACCCCTGCCTTCCCGGCGAGGGGCGGGAGGTAGCAAGTGCAAGCCGAGGGGTATCCCCACCCTTGGAACGAAGTGGAAAGGGCGGAGCGCAGCGGAGGTCTGCACAAGCGAAGCGCGGAAGATTGGGGAAACGGCTTGTGCGCGCGAGAGGGCGGCGCCCTCTTAGAAAGTTAAACGAATGAATCCTTCCTTGGAAGTGATTTCAGATTTCAGCATCAATCGGCGATTTGTAGACACATCGCGACTTTGGACCATCAATCGTAGGAAAAATTCGGCGGTGCCGATCAACGTGCTTGACAGCCCTATTCGGAGCGCAATGTCTGAAGTGGATCCCGAATTGCCGCTTGCCACGCAGGGCGTGCGCTAGCGATTGCTCCAATTGCCAGAAGCAGGGCTCCCGCACCGAGATATGTCAAGGGATCGCTACTACTGACTCCGTAGAGCAGGTCCGCGAGAAGCCGCGATAACAACAGAGCGGCCACGACGCTCAAGCTCACACCAAAAAGTAACGGGATCATCGCCCCACGCATAATCCCGGCTAACACATAATTAGCAGTGGCACCGAGCGCCATTCGTATGCCTACTTCGTGAGCCCGCAGATTGGATGTATAGGCGACGACTCCATAGATGCCCAGCGCCGTCAGAAGCACAGACAATCCGCTCAACACGGAGAAGATCCATGCTGAGAATCGTGGTCGCCAGATGGAAGCAGCGATCACCTGTTCCATCGTTTCTACATTGACGACGGGCTGATTCGGATCGACCGCCCAGACCTGTTTTTCAAGAGCGGCGGCGAGTGCTCCCGGTTCGCCCTCCGTTCGCACGACGACGGTAGCCATGAATATGGCAAAAATGAACTGCTGATACGGAATGTACACTTCCGCCTCAGGCGGCAATTCGTAACTGGTCTGGGCAGAGTCCTTCACCACGCCTACGATGGTCGGTCCGGGCCGCGATCCCTCTTTCATTTTTTCGCCCAGCGGGTTTCTGTTCGGAAAGAGCCGGCGGGCGAGGTACTGATTTATGATCGCGACATCGGGGGCGCCGGCCTGATCGCTATCGGTAAAAGTGCGGCCGGCGATCAACGGGATCTCCATGACCGCGAAGTACTCGGGGCTGATAGTGCGCGCCGACGACTCGCTGCCGGCATCACCAAGGTCGAAGCTGAGAGAAGTGCTAACACCGGAAAGCGGCAGATTATTAACGATAGCCGCGGCCTTTATTCCGGGGAGCATTTTCACACGGTTCAGGATCTCGCGATAGTACGCCATCTGCTGCGGTCGAGTATCGTACTTGCCGATCGGACGAGGCTCTGTGCGTGTGCCAACTGGAACGCGCACAGTGAGCACATGGTCCGGGCGGAAGCCGTGGTCGGTCTGCTGCAAAAGGACCAGGCTGCGAATCATGAGACCCGAGCCCACGAGCAACAGGAACGCTAAGCCCGCCTGCACACCGATGAGGGTGGAGAAGAGCCGAGAAGAACCGCGAGATGCCTGGGCGGCATATCTGCCGCGGAACACGGACTGCAGGTCGATCCGGACTGCTAAAAGTATAGGCGCCAAGCTGCAGAGACCGGCCAGAAGCAGGCACAGAGTGGTGTTGAACACCAGAACTCTCCTGTCGAGCCCTACCAAATGCAAGTGGGGCAGCACAATCGGAAGCGCCGCCAATTGCTTCGCCAGGAATTGCATTAACCAGCGCGCGACCAAGATCCCACCAAGACTCCCGAAGACTGTAAGCACGAGGCTTTCCGTTAGTAGTTGCCGCACAATGCGCGATAGCCCGGCACCGAGCGATGCGCGAATGGCAATTTCCTTCTGCCGCTGTACTGCGCGGCTTAGCAGCAGAGCGCCAACATCGACGCAAGCAATAAACATGACCAAACCGATCGCGGCAAACACGAAGATCAGAGTGAGTTTATATTTTTGGTCCGGCAGATCGTTCCATCGCGTCACGATGATCTTGAAGCCGACTCGCTCCTTTGGCTTTTCCCGTTGCATCCGATGAGCTACGATCTCCATCGCACTTTGGGCCTGCCTGATCGATAGCCCCGCACGCAGGCGGGCTACGACCTGAGGCCATGGCGACGTTACGGCCAGCCGCAGCGGTGTCCACAGTTCCGCTTCGGGGTAACGGAACTCAAAGTCAGCCGGCATGACACCTACGATCGTGTAGGCTTCCGCGGAAATAATAATTTCACGGCCTAGAATGCGCGGATCTGCGTGATACCGGCGACGCCACAAACGGTCGCTAAGTACGGCGACGTTTTGAATGCCGTGTTCGTCATCGGAGGCAAGAAGAGTTCGGCCGAGTCGGGCGGGAAGCCCGAGCACCTGAAATAAGCGTAAGGAGCGCACGGCTGTAATCTGTTCCGGTTCACCGTTGCCGGTGAGGGTGACGATGTCTTTGCTGAAGGGTGCGACCTCTTCGAAAATGTCCTTTCGCTTTGCCCAGCGCTGATAGTCCGCGATGGACACGTCGGAGGAAGGTGCGTCCCCGGCACTCCTTTCTTCGATCCGCACCAGACGGTCAGGCAAAGGGTAGGGCGATGGCCGCAAGAGAACGGCATCCACAATGCTGAAGACAGCCGTGGTAGACCCTATTCCCAGTGCAAGCACCGGCGCGATGGTGACGGATACGGCAGGTGACTTTCGGAAGAGGCGTAGCGCTTGCCGAGCGTCCTTTCGCAGATCTTCCAACCACAAAATGCGTCCAGTCTCATAGAAACGTTCTTGAGCACTAAGGACATTACCGAACTTCCGGCGCGCCGCACGCTCGGCATCAAGCGCGCTCATGCCTTCCTCGCGCAATCGATCCGCCTCGGCGGCTATGTGTGTTTCGATTTCGGTGGCAAAGTCCGCCTGCGCCCGACCTTTTTGGAATAGTCCCATCATTATCCTTCCTGTGGACCCATACGTTTGCAATCGCCAACGTCATCCGGCGCCAACGATCCGTTTCGTGAGTTAGCAATTCCTGCCCTTGGCAGTTAAGAGGTAGAAGCGAGCTTTTCGATTGTTCTGTGAAATCCCCCACGCCGCCGCAATTGCGCCCTGTTTTTCCAGACGCTGTAAGGCCGGATACAGCGCACCGTGATCCACTAGAAGTTCATCGCCGGATGATTCCTGAATCGCTCGGGCAATAGCCTGCCCGTGTTGGCTGCCAAATACCAGAGTTCGCAATATCAACAGGTCTAAGGTCTCTTGCAAAAGAGTAAGGCGATTCTCTGGATCCCGGGTCGACATCTGACATCAGTATGGATTTGCTTCAGACAATATGTCAACACAAAGCGGACGAGAGATCGAGAACAATGCAAGTACGAAATGGAGCCGATGTACGAATTCCAAAGTCATGGCGGAAGATTGATGCGCCCTGACGGCATTTGTTGAGTTTGCGAGTTGCTGTTGCATAGCGATATTCCTGGCATTACGAACCAATGCTGGGCGTCTTGAAAAAAGACAGGCTGCTCAGGCTCCTCTGTGGCCATTAAGGCGCTGGAGTATTTTGGCGTCGCTGGAAGTCGAACACCATCTGATTCTTCAGCATTGCAATTAGCATTCGTAGGAGTCTGTCAGCGAGACCGCGTAACGCCCTCGCGTGTTGATGGCCGGAAGTTCTCAAGCGGTCATACCGTTTTCTGCTCGTTTCATCGCAGATGATGCTTCTGGTTGCCCAATGGTGCAATGCCTGTCTTAACCTCTCGCTGCAGGCTCGACGCATAGAAACCATTCTTCGCTTTGCACTCTGGATCGTTACAGGTGCTGTACCAGCAAGACAACGGAAAGAGTCATAATCCCGCTCGCGGATCGGCCGTGACGCTTCGGATAAGAGAATGGCTGTTATGCCCGGTCCAATGCCGGGAACAGACTGGATGATCGACACGTCGGAGTCACCTGCCTCCTCAAGCGTTTTCAGTAGCTGCTTAATACGACGAGCCACGTCTCGAAGCTGCTGGTCGAGACGAGCTATTTGAGGCAGCAGCAGGAGCACATGTTCGCTTGCTGCTTCCGCAGCGCCTTCTGCCAACTGGAGCGCCGATCTCCGAAGGGTATTCTGCACCTCCTCCGCCGTAAATCTGCTAACGCTGTGCGAGAACAACAGCTTTCGAATGCGAGCGAGGCTCAGTTTCGATGCCGCAGCGGGGTTCGGAGCATTCCGCAGAAGATCCCATATAAACAAGTCGTCTGCCGCTGGGCTCAGCTGTAGCGCTTGCGGATAGTAAGGATGGAGTTGTTGCCAGAGGCGGTTGGTTGTCCGTCGCAGTTCTGCTTTTAACTCCTCCTCGAATCTGGAGAGTTCACGCAAACGAATAATATCGGGTGAGTCGATTTCGAAAAGTCTGAAGCTGCGACGATCCGTCCTCAGGGAGGATGCCAGAACTAACGCATCGCGTTTGTCATCTTTGGCGCCTGCGACAGTAAAGCGGTCGCGAAAGCGATCAACCTGTCTCGGATTGATGGAGAATACGGCAAAGCCGGAGTCGAGGAGTGTCTCCACGAGAGCAGTCCGTCGCCCGTGTGGGTTGCATTATATTGCTCAATGGCTCGTCCCTCGCATCGAGCAATACGATGCGATGTGTTTGGGTTCCCCATCGCGCTGCGCTGCCGATGTGCATGTCTGACCGGTTGCAGGTCGAGCGCGAAGCGTTCTTTGTCTCGCGGGCTGCGTGGCAAGCGGGAGGACCGGACGCGTATAATGGCTAGCATTCAACTAGTGTGAAGCGATTGCGTGGGCGAATGCTCGTATTTTAAGCACATGTTTGGCAGCGGGCATTCTTGCTTGGGCGCAAATTGTTGCGGGACAGTTGCCGCCGGGCCCGTCAGGCCCTCCGCAGCCAGGCCAGTTGGCGCCCGCGGATTCAGACAAGCCTGCAGATCCAAAACCGGCGGCAACCAATGCTACAGCAGTGGACGACAAGCCAACGTTCGACCAGCAAAACAAGGAGAAGCCACTCGTTACAGTCACGACAAGCCGCGTCGTTGTATCCACCACCGTTCTCGATCCAGACGGCCACGGCTATGTAACGGGGTTGAAGGGTAGCGACTTCAAGGTTTACGATAATGGCAAAGCCCAAAAGATTGATGCCGACCTGATCGAACAACCCGTGTCTGTGCTGGCGGTGCAGGCCAATGCTGAAATGGAAGGCTTTCTGCCAAAGCTCAAAAAATCGGCGAACTTGTTGCATGGACTGGTGACTGGCGTGAATGGCGATGTCGCCATTTTGGCGTTTGACCACCGGATGCAGCTTCTGCAAGACTTTACCAGCGACCCAGACAAATTAGATGATGCCATGCAGCGCTTGCGGGCTGGTTCGAATTCGTCGGCCATCATCGACGCGGTTCTGGAAGGCGACCGCATGTTAAAGCGGCGACGTCAACAAAGGGAGTGAAGCAAAACTTCCGGAAACGATACGCGACATGCAATTCGACAACATCACCCGTCTATTGCGTGGATATTTCCAAAACTCTCAGCGCCATAACGAAAGGTCCTATCTATCCGCGTCCGCCCCACGGCGACATTCCTGCCGAAGTAATGCCGGCTCCTATCGCCGGTGGCGGCGTCAATACGATGACTAGCGATTCCCAGCAACGGTACACTGGCAATGCGTTGGAACTGGTCCCGCCCCTGGTCCGCTCCATCCATGACATATTTGAGAAACCGACGCCCGCCCGTGCGTTCACATATTTTACCGGCGGCCAGGTTTATAATTTTGCCACCAATCGCGGGTTGGAAAAAGCAGTCGCCGATATCGGCCAAGACCTCAACGGCCAGTATGTGTTGAGTTATGCCCTGCCTGACGACATCAAGAGCGAACGAGGCTTCCACAACATCGTGGTTAAGGTTGACCGACCTGGACTAAAGATTCGTACGCGGCCCGGCTACTGGTGGGGCGGCGGCCAGATCGAATAAGCTAAGTTAAAGCGACTCGAAGCGCAGCGCGCCAAGGCTAACCACGCTCTGTGGATCGATTTGCTTAAGTGTAACGAGTTGAGAACAGAATCGCTCTGGCTCGATAACAAGCGCTATTTGCGGCTCACATTACTTGAGAACAAGCCAGGGTTGCAAGAGTTCTTGAGGTCGTTCTGTTTCTCGGGATCGTCGTCGTAATCGGCGGGGTTCACGACCACTGCCTTACGCAAGCGAGAGGCGATTTGCTTCAGCTCGTTGGCTTCGGAGGGTCGGTTGTAGGTACACATCGCGTGGGCAAACCAGATTTGGAGTTTTGTTTTTGAGGCGCTCATCGTTAGACCGGTAAATGGATAGCTTGGCGGAGGGTGAATTGAAGTCGCGTTTCAGCGGGAATGCGAACGCGAGGACCCGACACGAGGACACGGGTGAGTGTGCCGGCAGCAGCGCCGGAACCGGCACCGACGGCAGCTCCGGTACCGCCGCCGGCGAGAGCGCCGATGACAGCGGCGCTACCTGAACGGTAAGACCATCAGCACAACCTTCGTGGAGTCCACCATCAATCAGGTCGTGAGCCGGCGCTTCGTCAAGAAACAATCGATGCAGTGGACGTTACGTGGTGCCATCTATTGTGCTGCAAACGCGCACCAAGGTCTTGAACAACGAACTGGACGAAGTGTTCCGCCGGTGGTAGCCGAAATTCCCATCACAACCGCAAGACCGGGAGCCAGAACGAAAGACGGCGTGACCCCCGACTTTTTTGCGCGCTCCTTGCATTCCTTTAAGGCAGTTTCTCGGCCACTGGTCGCAGGCGCCGGGACATTTTTTTGAATAGAATAGAGACGCCGTTGCGCCGCGGGTCCGGTCTGGGTCGAGGAAAGGACCAACGTTTTGGCCAAATATATGAAGCGAAATACTCTTTGGATATTCTTCTTAGTGACCGCGCCGCTGGTTAGCGCGAGTTCGCTCCCCAGTTTTCAAGCTACCTGTGATGCCACCGGATGCGGCGGGACGTGGAATTCTGGTGCGTTTAGTTTCGGGGGACCTTTCCCGGGGTTCTCCGAGCAAATCGGCCCCGGCGGCGGCGTTGAAGGAGTGTACGATTTTCCACCGGGAGCAGGCTGTGGACTTGGCACCAACGGGTGCAGTTTCAACTATATGGGCTCTTTTTGTGATTACGGTGTAATTCTGGGGGGCGGTAACTGCGACGGCGAAATAAACCTTTCTGGAACGGCAGGTGTGCCGCGCGTCACAGGGCTTTCACGCGGGGATGTCGTCAGCGTCGTGACCACGGGTGAGGCGGAAGGTTTTTTTTGCGCGCCGTGTACGGTGCCTGCATTTGAGACCCCTCCAATCTTCGACCTGGAAGTACGCGCCACCTATCAATTCACATTGACGGACCCGAGTACGGGTACGTTCTCTTGGACCGGAGCCGAATTCAGTTCTGTGCCCGAGGCGGGGACTTGGGCATTCGTTACTCTCGGGCTGGCGGGCGTGGCGGTCTGCCGACGCGGGCGGCGTAGCCGATCATAGTGTAAGTCAGTCGTGAAAAAGAATTGTGTTCCGGATCGGTGAGGCGCCGGTCGCCACATCAAACGGGATTATCTCGCCGGATCCGCGTTCGCTCTTTAAGTTAACGCTCATGCGGCAGCCCCATTCAATATGCCCTCTTCCTTCTTGGAACGCCGCCGACGGCCTCGATGTGTGGCATTGCGCCGGACGCTCGGCGAATCGATACCATTCCGACGTTGATTCCCGACTGTTGCCGCACAAAGAGGTGCAATCATTTCTGTAGTGGAGTCAACGAATGAGTATGCGATATACGTATGCTGGCGCGAGAGACGGTACTCGTGAACTGATCCGTGAACTCGGGAAATGACAGAACAACGGAAACGGCCACAATGTTTTCTTTTACGTTCATTCGATGAAGTGGATACACCTGGTCGCTGCTGGTTGCGAGCCGCCCAGGGCTATGCTAATCAGGCCAGTGAACGAATTCACGGTGGGGTATACAACTCAGGTTCCGTGTGACGCCCCGGCCTTCGATAACCGCGCTGAGGTTGTCCGAACCGACAAAGGGCAATTGTACTTTTCGCGAGAACGGGCATATTTTCGCATCGGCGGAATTCGCCCGTAAGCTACTTAATTTGGTTGCTGAGACTGACCCCGTACTGTGAGGCGCCGTTTGCGAGCGAATCGGAACGCCAATCAATTTTCGGAAGCGGAGTCCTGCTTCGCTTTCTTCGCCTGCTCAACCCGATAGCTCGGGATGTTTAACTCGAGGATTACGCAGTGGTGCACCAGACGGTCAATGGCTGCGGCTGTCGTCATCGGGTCTTTAAAGATGCCTTCCCACTTGGAAAACGGCAGATTACTCGAGATCAGAACCTACCTCGCTCATAGCGTTCGGCAAGCAGTGTGAATAGCACTTCCATGTCCTCGCGACTCTGCAGTACGTAGCCGAGGTCGTCGATGATCAGGCCTTCAAAGGCGGCCAGGCGCTTGATGAACCGACTGAGCT
>DATAYL010000230.1:0-5306 GCA_036272575.1 Bryobacteraceae bacterium
TAGGCGGAAGGAATCACACCGCGCGTGCTCACCCGTCCATACGACGTCTTGAAGCCTGTGATGCCGCAGTACGCGGCAGGAATACGTACCGAGCCGCCATCGTCGCTGCCCACCGAGGCGTAGCACAAACCCGCAGCCAGAGCAGCCGCTGAGCCGGCCGAAGAGCCGCCGGTAATGTGCTCCCGATTCCAGGGATTGTGGACTGGGCCGAAACAACCCGTAGTCCCTGTGCCTTCAAACGCAAACTCATCAAGGTTCAGTTTGCCCAGACAAACGGCGCCCGCAGCCGCCATGCGTCTCGTCACCTCCGCATCTTGAGTGGGAACTCGATGTAGAAATACCCGGCTTGCAGCTGTGGTTCGAACTCCGGCTGTGTCGATGTTATCCTTCAGCGCCACCGGCATACCGAAAAGCGGGTCAAATTTCTGCTTGGAACGAGCTCGCTGCTGATCGCATAACCGTGCCTTCGCGAGTGCCGCCTCTTTCGTAAGCGTAATGAAGCTGTTGAGCGCCGGATCTTGCCGCTGAATACGTGAAAAGCACAGTTTTGTCAATTCTTCTGAAGAAATACTGCGGCGATGCAGGGCAGCGGCAGCCTGCGCCAGACTCCAGTATTCAGGTTCGGACGTAGGAATTTGAGACTCGAGCAGACCCGCGCCGGAGAAAGCCACGCTCATGAGACAAACGCGGCGCGAAAAACGAGCGGGAGATGTGCCGGTCATCAGTGACGGTAGTGAACATGCTATCAATGAACTCGGGTATCATCGACTAACGAGGTGACATTCGCTTGCCCGAGGGCACGGCCGCGCATACTGAAACTTCGTTCGAGGGCCAACCGGAAGGGCTGATTATCGAATCCGGATTTTGGGCCCGGACCTGGTGGCTTCTGCGACGAGCGGTGATTGCCGCCAACGAAGACAACTGCTTCAGCATTGCCAAAGGTGCTGCCTACTCTTCCATGTTGTCGCTGTTTCCCATCTTGACAACCATTGCAGCCCTTTTATTCGAAGTGAACGCTCCGCTGGTGGTTGATGAAATTGCGCGCTTCGCTCGCCAGGTGGTACCGCCCGGAACCGAACTACTGGTTCTCTCCCCACTGAAGGAACACGTTGGGCGGCACATCTCGTTACCGCTTGCCGCGATAGCCGTATCCTTATGGGCGGGTTCCGGCGCGATGGTCACGCTGATGGAGGGCTTCCAGGCCGCCTATCGCATACCCTCTGGCAGACCCTTCATCAAACAGCGGCTCATGGCTATCTTCCTGGTGCTGATTGCGGCCCTCCCCTCGGTAGCTGCCTCGTCGCTCATTCTGTTCGGCGATAGGATCGAATCGGCCTTCGTCCATTGGAGTGGCGTTGCCGAACTGAGTGCCCCTTTGGAACTCTTGTGGCGCATCGGCCGATACGTATTAGCCTTTGCGACCACCACCTTTGTCACCGGCCTTCTTTATTACTTCGGCCCGAACCACCGACCCGAGCCGAAGAGGCTCCGCAAGACCGCTCAATCCAGGTTCGCCCGAGTTTGGCCGGGCGCATTTCTCGCAACCACATTGTGGCTGATTGCAACCGCTGGTTTCGCCCTCTATGTCGGGCATGCTCACTACAATGTCTTCTACGGAAGCTTGGGAACTGTGATCGTCCTTCTCATCTGGTTGTATCTCGTCTCTTGTATCGCGCTGCTCGGATGCGAATTCAACGCCGAGCGCGAACGAGCGGACTCAATTCCTACCTCGCTGTAGATCAGAAAAGGTCGCAACCCGCGCGCCGGCACTTATACTAAGTGCGTGCCTTTTAAGTTGGGAATCGATTACAAACCCCGAGGTGATCAAGCAGCCGCTATTGAAGATTTGAACCGTGGTATTGCTGATGGTGAAAAACACCAGGTGCTGTTGGGCGTCACCGGTTCCGGCAAGACGTTCACGATGGCCAAAATCATCGAGCATTGTCAGCGTCCCGCCCTCGTCCTTGCTCACAATAAGACACTAGCCGCACAGCTTTATCACGAGTTCAAAACCTTTTTCCCCGGCAACGCGGTGGAATACTTTGTCAGCTATTACGACTACTATCAACCGGAAGCATACATCCCGTCCGGTGACATTTATATTGAAAAAGAAGCGACAATCAATGACGAATTGGACAAACTCCGCTTATCGGCCACTCGATCATTATTCGAGAGGCGCGATTGCGTCATCATCGCCAGCGTCAGTTGCATCTACGGCCTAGGCTCGCCGGACGCCTACTACGGAATGCTGCTGATGCTCGAAAAGGGCCAAACGATCAGCCGAAAGGAGCTGCTGCAGCGGCTGGTTGAGATTCTCTATGACCGCAATGACCATGATTTCCGGCGTGGCACGTTTCGCGTCCGCGGTGATGTCATTGAGCTTTACCCGACCTATGATGACAACGCCTACCGAATCGAGATGTGGGGCGACCAAATTGAATCTCTCAGTCAAATCGATCCTCTACTCGGACAGGTAAAGCAAACTTATTTGCGACTCCCTATTTATCCGAAGACTCACTATGTCATGGATGCCCCCACTCGCCAACAGGCGATGCAAAGCATCGAGAACGAGCTCCAGTGGTGGCACAAGGAACTCGAAAATAGCGGCAAACTGATCGAGGCGCAGCGCCTTTACCAGCGAACCATGTTTGATTTGGAGATGATCAAGCAGATCGGCTTCTGCCACGGCATCGAGAACTATTCCCGGCACTTCTCAGGCCGCCTGCCCGGCGAAGCCCCGCCCACCCTACTGGATTACCTGCCGAGCGACGCCCTAATGTTCATTGATGAGAGTCATCAGACGGTTCCCCAGCTTGGGGGAATGTTTCACGGCGACAGATCGCGCAAAAACATACTGGTGGATTACGGCTTCCGCCTGCCCAGTGCCCGTGACAATCGCCCCCTGACTTTCGAAGAATTCGAAAATCGCGTCGATCAGGTAATCTATGTTTCCGCAACTCCTGGTCCTTACGAATTGACGAAAGCCGCGGGCGTCGTGGTCGAGCAGATTATTCGTCCCACCGGGCTCATCGATCCCGAAATCGAAGTTCGCCCTATCAAAGGCCAGGTCGATAATCTATTACATGAAATTCGGCTTAGAGTCGAACGCAACCAGCGCGTGCTGGTGACTACCCTGACCAAACGCATGGCGGAAGACTTAGCTGAATATTACTCCGAGGTCGGCGTAAAGTGCGCTTATCTCCACTCGGAAGTCAGCACACTCGATCGAATCAAAATCCTACGCGATCTGCGGCGTGGCGGCTACGATGTGCTGATTGGCGTCAATCTCCTGCGGGAAGGGCTTGACCTACCCGAGGTCTCGTTGGTGGCAATTCTCGACGCGGACAAGGAAGGTTTCCTGAGGTCTGGCGGGTCGCTCATCCAAACCATCGGCCGCGCCGCACGGAATGTGGAAGGCCGGGCTATCCTGTACGCTAATGTCATCACCGATAGCATGAGTCGAGCTATGAACGAGACCGATCGGCGGCGCGCGATTCAAGAAGCCTATAACGAGGCGAATCACATTACGCCTGAAACGATCATCAAACCGATCGACATGAGCCTGGTGGCGATCGCGGAGGCGGATTATGTCACTGTTCCGCTAGATGAAGAAAACGATCCCGAAGCCGAATTGACGGAAGATCAGAGAGAGGCTCTTATTGCAGAACTGGAGCTCAAGATGCGCGAGGCGGCAAAAGCCTTCGAATTTGAAAAAGCGGCGCAATTTCGCGATCGTGTGAAAGCCCTGAAAGCGAGCGGGGTTTATGAAGAACCAGCGTCCACTCGGGTTGCTCATTGAGGGCAATGCAACTTCGTCGTTAGTATTAAGGCTTCCTAGCATTCCTGAAGATCTCGGCCCGATTAAAGCTAGCGCCCCGCGGGTGGCCCGCCGTCTCTCGAATTTCCTCGGTGCCGGCTATCCCGTCGGCACCTTTGAAGAACTTGAATCAGCCAAGCTCATTCTCATGCGCGTGCCCGACCTTGTGCTTCCACGGGTGATCAACGAGCTGTGTGCGTCCGGATTGCCTTTGAAGAACCTCAGCTTTGTGCTCTGTGAAAGCTGCCTGTCCAACGATGCGCTCGAACTTCTGCAGTCGCGCGGCGCCTGGACAGCTACGCTGATGCAAGTGCATACCCAGCGGAAAAGCTGGTTTGTTATCGAGGGCCAGCTCACGGCGATCCGTCAAATTCGCCGGTTGCTGCAACGCAACGACGCCCGTGCTTTCGATTTGCGTCCGGGTACTAAGTCCCTTTATTTCGCTGCGGTGACGTTGGCGGGCATCTTGCCTATCCCGCTGTTGGCTGGCGCGCAGCAGGCGCTGCGCACGGCGGGCATATCCGGTAACCACCTGAATACTCTGCTGGAGGAAATGTCACTCGAAATGTTCCGCACCTTTTCGAATGGCGTCCGTTATCAGCAGCAGTGGTCCCGCATGGGCTGCTCCCCCGAGATAAGCGATTCCTATTTAGAACGTTTGCGGGTCGAATATCCCCAGATCGGCGCAGTTCTGGACGCGCAACTCGCTCTAGCGGCCGAGATTATGGCTGGCGAAAAGCAATCCGTGGTTACTCATGCTTCAACGCCTTGACGGGGTCCATGCGGGTGGCTCGAACTGCCGGTAAGAAAGCCGCCCCTGCCGCAATGCAAAGCAGAAATACCGCAACCAAGCTTATCGTGCCAGCTGCATGAGCCGAGCCGCCCTTGACGATTGCCGACGTGTAGCGGACAAGGAAGACGCTTAGCGGGCCTCCTATCGCAAGGCCCACCGCAACCAGCACACCGGCCTGCTTCAAAATCTGCAGCACCACGGTAGCCGGTCCTGCGCCAATAGCCATCCGGATTCCTATTTCGTGTGTTCTTCGAAGTAGAGTACTAGATAAAACGCTATATAGACCGATGGCCGCTATCAGCATTGCCAGCACACTGAAAGCCGCGAAAATGTCAAACGCGAAACGCTGGGGCGCCAAGGAAGCGGCTAGCTCCTGATCTCCGGTTCGTATGTCGTCTAGAGACACATCGGGAGCAGTAGCAGCCCACAGTTTTCGCAAACTGGCCGCCACTATAGCCGGGTGGTCACTTACACCCAGTAAGTGCCCGCATCAGCGGTACCGTGCTTACGGTATTGATCCAAGACAACCAACACGTCGAGCAGGGGACTCCACTAGTGGAAATTGACCCGCGCGATTATCAAGTCGCCGTGGATCGGGCGCGCGCGGACTTGGCTGAAATGGTCGCAAGCTTACATGTCAGCCGCACCGAGGTGCCGATCAGTTCGACTACAACGTTCAGTCTGCTCTCCGGGGCA
>DATAYL010000231.1:0-9828 GCA_036272575.1 Bryobacteraceae bacterium
CCACCTGGGCCAATTCTTGCCGTGACCTAGCGTCTGTCCCCGCGAACCTTGGCTGACGATCTTGAGGGAGCGCCCGCTTGCTCGCCACATACTGTTTGTTTCTTCGTAGCAACTGCTTTTGGAATTTCCGAGAACGACAATCGTTACCTCAAAGGGGCTTCGCCGTCCGACGTTGACCCACCAAGATCTTAGCCGGCCACGAAGCTCCTCCTCCTGAAGCAAATCCAACTGAAAGAGAATATAGCTTCTTACTCGCAGCCTCGATCGCATGGCTCAGGTTATTGGCCGGTTATCTTCCTGAATTCATCAATCGAGAGACCGCAACGGCCGGATTTCAGCGCCAGCCGATTTTCCGATACCTACGACCTGCGAGCCGAGCCGGGGATGCGACCTACCGAAGAGCGCGCATACGCTGTGATGGCAGGCTCTCCGGCTCGCGTGGCTTTGCAGGCTGCTCATGCATTCCCCTAGAAGTTGGTCGATCTCGTGAGGCGCTCCCACTCTGCAAGTTCTGAACGTAGTGATTCCATCTCCTTCTGCACGTAATCGAATGCGTCCGGTCCGAGCAAAAGGTGCGCCGGCGGATTAAGCGCAGCCAGGAGTTCAGTGATCGCTTTGCCTGCCTTGGCGGGTCGCCCGGCTAGTGCCCGCTTCGCCTTGCGCGCCTCACGAATGGGGTCGCGGGTGCTGTTCGGCGCGTTTCTTACAAATTCTCAACAGCCCCTGGACATCTTGCACGTTGATCTTCTCATCCGACAGCTATGACCAGGCAAAACCCAATGGCCTTGCGACGACTCTTTGTCGGAGTGATTGTTGTTGTCGCCTTCGCGCTCGCGTTAACAACTGTGACCGCGGGCACTGGGAACCAGAAAGTTATGAAGAAATCTCCCTTGACCGGGGCGAACGTCCCCCGGCCGGTTCGCGCGATCCTGGGACGCGCCTGTCAGGATTGTCATTCCGAGAACACCGTCTGGCCATGGTACTCGCATTTCCCTCCGATTTCCGGGGAAGTTCACGCGGATGTGGAAAGGGGCCGCGCATTCATGGATCTATCCAAGTGGAACAAATTGAGCGAGAGCGAACGGAGGGGCTTCACAGCGGCCATCGAGGCAGCTGTCCAGGGCCACGTTATGCCGCCTCCGAAATATGTGTTGGTGCATCGCGAGGCCCGACTGTCCACCGCCGACTTGCACGTAATAAGAGCGTGGGCGCTCGCCGCGCACAAGGCAGCCCACAACAGGTAGGATCGCACGGCACACCAGTTACTGCGCGGCGCAGTCAGGCCTCACCAAACAGGACCAGCTTCGATAAGCACTCTTGCCTAATCGAGCGCACCCAGCGCTCGGCGAACGCATTCAAATTTGGGCTGCGAGGCGGCAGCAGAATCGGCTCGACTCCACGTCCCGTTCGCCGTGGGAAAGGGCGGTTGCCAGAAACTCGTTACTCGCGGGTAGTCGCGAAGGGTTGATGTATGTGAGGCGTGGGCTTGCTACCCGCCCATCTGAGGCCAACTTGGAATATTCCCTTACTGCCAGCGGATGTGATGCTCTTCGCACCAATTGAGCGCGATCTGCCTCAGCGCCTGGGCGCGGAATTGAAACCAAGCCGACTCGATCTGGTGCCGCCGAAGGGTATCCTTGAAATGCCGGAATGCACCTGCGCCGTGAATAGCGTTCAGCAGCTCCTGGCGAACTCTGTCGGACGGCAGCGAATTCGAAAAGTCCTGCATGATCGCCCACTCGTGAACGTCGAACTTGTTGGGAAGCGGCCGGAACCGATCAGTCGAAGCAATTCGCTTAGCAATCTCCCATTCTTGCTTCTGCCACGCGGTAAGGTCCGGCTCCTCGCCGAGATAATCGTCTGTCTCGCCCAGAAGATCATTAGACACGGTCTCGACCCGACCCGTGTCCAGATCCAAGAAAGAAGACGACTCGTCCAATTGCATCTCCAGCGCGTCGATGATGTCCTTCAGGAGAACAGTGGCGGACATATTTGAAGACAGCCATTCTAGCTCCGAAAAATCACAACGCGCCAGCCCGTGCGCCCGTGCAGCCGTTGAGCGGCGGCGGTGATCTCTAGAACAGGAAACGATGGCGAGCGCTCAATCAGCAGGTGTGGATTCTTCCGTGAGTTTTCGGCAAACCGCATGAGTGCGGATGAGGTTTCCTGATGGGGTTGGTTCCCGTTGGGCATCCATGACTTCATCGACTCCGCAACGGTCGCCGTATTCCGTCCCAGATCTCTCTCATACACCGGAGACTCGCCAGTTGCCCAAAGCTCATAAACGCGCGTCGCCGGTGTCGCTGTCACCATGCCGATAGCCCGCACGATCGCGAGGCAAGTGTCGATCGCGGTCATCTCGTCGTTGCCGATACGGCGAAATGCAATCTCCTGCTCGCCCGCATCGACATCAAATCGCCACTTACCGTCTTTCGAAACTAGCGGCACCGGAACGGCCGGTTCTCTGCGCCAATGTAAAGCTCTAGGCTTCCATCCGGTTCCTTCATCAACCTGTGCATCTCTGAGTATTTCCAGACAAAGAGCTCGCGGTCGGCCTTGTCCTGGACCACATCATCCGAAGGCGAGACTGTTCCTATAAGCCGCGAGATCGTCAGTCTGGACCTCTTTGTAAAGAGCTTGAGCGGCCTGTTCAGGCGTCCGTCAACGACGCATATAACGCGTCATTGCTGAACGCCTGTACACGGCATGCGAATTACCAAACAGCAGGTTTGCTGCCGGTTCCGTTATTTGATGAATGGTCGAAGGATGCGCGATGCAAAGAAAACAGGGCCACCGGCGGATTCGGCCGTGCCAAATACGACCAGTGTCCTGGCTGTTCGGCAAGACTGCAAAGACTTTCGGCATCCCTGTCGCGAGAACAAGCACTGCCGTGCTGGTCTGGGGCTTTCGATCGTGATTGCCTAACCCGATTCCATGGGCAAAATCATTTCTGAACCCTCCATAGCCTCGCATCTGTCGTGCATTCTTGGCAGGCGTGAATCGCCAAAGGAACGCATCTCCGCTTAAGCAGTATCCGGCGTGGCTTTGGATTCTGCTTGTTGCTCTGTGCACTCTAGTGCTTGCTGCTACCGATCCTCCGCGCCCGCAAAGCTCAACGGGCGCTGCACGAAGTAGGCGTGGCATGTCCCTATGCGCTACCAGTTGGAACCCAACTTGCACTCTGTGGAACAACACCGGATGCATCTGGTCAATATTTACTCAGAGGAATCCCAACAGTGAACACAGATCTCAAACTGGCTAAACACATTTTGGAGTCACGGCTGAAAGAAGCTGGCTACAGCCGCGAATTGACCGACGCGATTCATATACAACCGGCGGCCGATCCGGCTGACATGACTCAACAAGCGGCCGAGCGCGACGTAGCCGTGCAGATTCTTGACCGCGAATCGGCGCTGGTTCGGCGGCTTCGCTCGGCTATTGACCGCATTCATGATTGCTGTTATGGCATCTGCCTGCAATGCGACGAGAAAATCGCCCCAGTGCGTTTGAAGGCGATACCGTGGGCTGAGCTGTGCATCTATTGCCAGGAGAAGGCCGACGATGTGGCTGGCCGAAGCGAAGCAGCCTAGTGGTTCTTTTTGCGACAGGGCTGGTAAATATTTGCGCATTTGCTTTACAATTCACCGGTAATCGGTTGCGACGGTCGGCGTGAGCGCTCTCCCCAAATCGCAGATAGAATACGAAGCTGCGATGCCCATGCCGATTTTCCGGCCAACAAAAGTCAGGAGTGCATTCGGGATTGCTCTGCTGGTGTTAACGATCGCTGCTTTGTTATCGACCTGGAATGTTTCACGTCTTTTGGAAACACAGCGTCAAATCTCCGATGCGAATGCGGTTCTGGATCGCGTGGGCGACCTCGCGGATGCTCTCGGCAATTCCATAGTTGCCTCGCGCGGGACTGCTCCTGACGCAGTTCAACTGCTCGATCACTCGGTTATATCCATGCAGTCGGCACTTAGAGAGATTCGCCAGGCCACGATCGACGACCGAGAACAGCAGCAGCGTATCAGCTTCCTGGAACACAGCCTGGATGAGGGTATTGCAATGGAACGCCGAAGACTCGATGTGGCCAAGCGCAACGGGGGGCCGCTGGTGACGCTCTATTTGATGACGCAGGTACGCGCAAACTTTTTGAGAGGATCAGGCAAATCATCTCCGAGATAAAGTCGGCGGAAGAATCTCTCCTCGCGCTTAGGAAACAGCAGCAACAACGTAGGACGCTTAGCGCGGGCATGGTATTCGCGTCCAGCGTTCTCCTGGGATTCGCCATTCTTCTTGCCGTCTACTACCACCTGGAATGCGAGATCGGCCGCCGTCAGCGCTCAGAGAACGACATTCGGCTCATGAATGAACAACTCGAAAAACGAGTTCTTGAGCGGACTTCCCAACTTGCCGAGGCCAACAGGCAGTTGGCCAAGCAGAATGAGGATTTAACGCGAGCGAGCCGTATGAAAAGCGAATTCCTCGCGCGAATGAGCCACGAGTTCCGCACGCCCCTCAACTCCATCATTGGATTTTCCGATCTGCTTGCCGAGGAGGGCGAGGGACCTCTTGGAGACGCCTATGCCGATTACGTCCGTCACGTCAGCGACGGCGCACATCACCTGCTGGCGTTAGTGAGTGACATCTTGGATCTTTCCCGAATCGAAGCGGGGCGGATCGATTTGCACCACGAGGAGTTCGCGGCCACGGATGCTATCGATGAGGTCCTTTCCGTCACGGGACCGTTGGCCGAAGCCAAGAAAATCGAGCTCGGCAGCCAAGCGACTTCCAGACTGTTTGCGCATGGCGATCGCACTCGTTTCAAGCAGATTCTTTACAACTTGCTAAGCAATGCGGTGAAATTTACGCCGGTGGCCGGCAGAGTTCAAGTAAGCGCCGAACCGGATTACGGGGAGATTCGCTTTTGCGTAAGCGACACCGGCATTGGTATACCACACGAGCAGCAAATCGCAATATTCGAGGAATTCAATCAGGTGTCGCCGACCACTAGCGGTGTGAAAGAAGGAGCTGGATTGGGTCTAACGATTACGAAACGAATCGTAGAACTCCATGGCGGGCGGATTTGGGTTGAGAGCACACCAGGAGAAGGGAGCCGTTTCTTTTTCACGATACCGGCCGCTCCTAGTGACGAGCTCGGTTCGAGGCAGCGCCGATCGAGTACGGCGTAGAAAATCATGGAAAAAGTTTTGATTGTAGACGATAATCGGGCGAGCCGGGACTTAATCCGCGCGATTCTGAAAACCGTGCGTTGCGAAATTATCGAGGCCAAGAACGGCCGTGAGGCGCTTGCTCTTATGCAGCAGGCACGACCCCATTTGGTCCTCTTAGATATCGATATGCCAGATCTCGATGGTCTAATGGCGGTCAAGAGGATTCGGGAGGACAGGTCGCTTGCCGACTTGCCGGTAGTGGCGGTCACAGCATTCGCAATGGAGCGTGACCGCGAAAATGGTATGGCGGCTGGGTTCACAGCGTATCTGACGAAGCCTGTGCGAGCGGCAATTCTGAGACAGCAGGTTCAGCAACTGCTTGGTGCTCAAGCATAATGGACCGACAGATGGAATCGCAACTTGTCACCGTAGCCGCTATCGATGATGACAAGGGCAGTCTTGACTTCATTAAAGCTGCGCTAAAGCAGCACCCGGTGGAGATTCTGGCCGAAACCGATGCGGATAGCGGATTGAAGATGGTCTTTAATCGCCGTCCGGAAATTGTGCTGCTGGATCTCATGATGCCAACCATGAACGGGCTAGAGGTGCTGGACCGCATTGTCAAGGCCGCGCCGGAAACGGAAGTGATTCTGATAACGGGGCAGTATTCGCCCGAGTCGGCGCTAGAGGCGATCCGTCGTGGCGCCAGCGATTACATCCCAAACCAGTGAATGTGAATTGCTGCGGGACAGAATTGGAAAACTCGTAGCTGAAGCCCAGCAGCGACAAACCGCATTACAGCTCGATGCAGAGCTCCTCAAGACACACCAATTCGAAGGCATGATCGGACGCAGTCCGCTCATGCTTCAGGTGTTCGCGAGAATCCGGCGTGTTGCGCCTCATTATCGTACGGCCCTTGTTACTGGCGCGAGTGGCACGGGTAAGGAACTGGTGGCAGCCGCATTGCACCGGCTCAGCCCCGTGTCGAACAATCGCCTTGCGGTGTGCAACTGCTCCGCTATTGTGCAAACTCTCTTTGAAAGCGAGCTCTTCGGACATGTTCGAGGAGCATTCACCGGGGCAGCGCAGGACAAGGTCGGCTTGTTCGGGTACGCGCACGGCGGGACCGTGTTCCTGGACGAAATAGGCGAGATTCCGCTCGAGATGCAAAGCAAACTGCTGCGTGTGCTTGAGAATCGCGAGATTCAACGCGTCGGGTCCCCTGCCGTAACGAAAGTGGACGTGCGCGTTATCGCCGCAACGAATTGTAATCTTCTGGAACTGATCGCCGAGAAAAAGTTCCGCGAGGATCTCTATTACCGACTGTCCATTGTAGAGATCGAATTGCCGCGGTTGGCAGAACGCAGAGAAGACCTGCCGCTGCTGCCACGCTTTTTTATCGACCAGTTTGCGGCACAGTACGGCAAGCCGATCAAGGGCATTACTCCGCGTGGCCAACTCGTGCTCGCACGGTATCCGTGGCCATCAGAGAATTGCGGAGCGTCCTCGGCAGTGCATGCATGATGGCGGAAGGCGAGTTCATCGATGTGCGCGACTTGCCGGAACGGATTCGGACTCGAGCGGAAAAACGACGAATGACGGTATGGACGAATTGTTGCCCCTTGCTGAGGTAGAGCGTCGTCACGTGTTACGAGTGCTTGAGCAGGTGGGAGGCAATAAGGTGCAGGCCGCCAAGATCCTGGGAATCAATCGCGCCACTGTTTACAGGATTGTCAATGAGCCAGATCCCGGTGAAGAAGCAGCGGCGCCGGCCTTCTTTTAGGGAAAGTTAGGGCGCCGGCGGCCGCTCCCAAGTTGCGTTCCCACGGCAACCGGCACCGACAGAGCGAACCGCCAACCAAACAACTCAGTCGCCGGCTTGGACGTCCGCGTTAGTTGCCTTCGCGCCAACCGGAATCGTGCGCTGTGTATCGTGAGCTAACTCTTTCTCCTGGCGATGCGGGTACACGAATTCATTTCCAGTCAGACTACCGGGGTAGAACCATTTCAGTATTGCGTTCGGCTTTCCGGATCCCAGGTCAAGCAGTGTGAGCACAGTATCTCCGGCTGGCTGCTGACGCTCGGTGGAATTGGTTTGAAAAGTTCCGTAGAGTTTGGTTTGATCTGAATTGAAGATTTCTACAAGATTCAGACCAGCCTCATCGGTAGGGTGCATGAACACATAGGTCCCCGCCGGCAACACCGTGCCAGGGACTTCTACCGGCGCACTGAATGTCATGATTGTCTCCTCATTCAACTCGTCTGCATTCGCAGCTATTTCGAAGAAAAGGCAATATGCGGCAGCCAGACCAATAATTATATAGAGCTTGTTAATTCTTTCCATAGCGTTTCTTCTCCTTGTTGTGATGAACGCTCTCGCTGTTCACACCTCAGATGAGGCACGAGTGGTGCCAGACGGGAAGAAGCTCTCTAAGTGCCTGGGGCGTCAATACTTATGAGAAAGCCTAGCTGTAGTTAGGAAACGTCAATCTATGCTGAGAGTGTCGATAACTGCAACTGCCAGACGCGATATGCTCAATTCTTAGTCATGCGGTGTGGGCGAAGTTAAGAACTCGACACACTGACCAGGAAACAGGCAGTCCTGATACGCTTTCTCGTAGGTTCCGAAAAACTCGAATCAGTGGGATCGCTGTATTCCGACGGCAATGAGACGATCACCAGACCGTGGATACAGGCCTGAATCCGTTTGAGTTCGTTGTGATCACGATCGCTGGGTGGCTGAATCAGCGGCTTCTGCCATTCTCGACTGTTGCGTGCAAGACGCGAGACCTCTCTCGCAGCGACTGCCCACCTGACCCAAACACACTTCCGCAACCAATACGCTCGAAGCCCATTCGGGTCACCGTACCCGACGCCGATCGGCCTAGATCCTCATCAATCACTTCGATGTCGCACCAACCGAGACTGCACAGTCGATCCCGCATGGCATACTACAGCTTCTGACTCTCTATGTTAGTTTGCACTTGAAACGTCGAGGATTGGCGCACGTACAAACCTTCCGCTCGATATGATGCGGCTTGATTTTGTCACTCATCGCACACCTCTTTTGCGATTGCGCCTTGTGCTGGCGGTCTTCGATGCTGCCTGAGTAACTGCGCCAGCAACGGCGTGATCTTCTGTTGAACGTCGCGCGACAGATCTGTCCAACGCGGATTGCGCTGGGGACGAGCGAATAACGGAAGTTGGTTCTGTCTCCTGGAAATCGGCGGTACCACCTTCAGCACCTTTTGCATCTTGCAAGTATCGATGCTGCGTTTCTGGCCTGTTCGAGGCTTGCGCCCGCAACCTTGCAGGCCCAAGCACCTGTTTGAGTTCACGCAACGAGTCCGTGCTCACAACCCTAGCTTGGATACCGAGTCTTCGAGCACGCCGCAACGTCCAACATCCAGAGCGGCACTTCCAAAACCCGGCTGTTCTCATCTTCCAGGCTGCAGTAGACCACAGCCCGGCCTCTTCTTACGAGGCTCGCATGCACCCATACTGCACGGCCGTGCCACGCATGCCAGCAATAGTGAATCTGACGCACATCCCTAATATGGGTGTTGCGTTGCTGAGTTGTATCAATATGAGCAAAATCATCAGGGGATCGGTAATCGACTGATCGTTTCCAACTTAAACCCGCAAGATACAGGTCCTGTTTGTTGCCGCGAACGGCTCGGCGGCATGTTGAACTACTACTATCGCGCCGTGGCCTGATCTCTGTGGGATTTGAGTTTCCGGGCCATACGAGATCGATTGCTCGAGCAAATCAAGCGGGAGAAGGGCAAGCTCGATGTTGTTTTTGCAAATGCTGGTATTGCGAAGTATGCGTGTTTCGGCGAAATGACTGAGGGACTCTCCACGATATTTGACATCAATGTGAAGCGTTTGCTTTTCACGGTGCAGAAGGCGCTTCCGCTGCTGCCAGACGACGCCTCGATCATCCAGAATGCATCCGTCGTCGCCAGCAAAGGCCTGTAAATGAACAGTGTTTATAGCGCCACAAAGCCGCCATTCGTTCCTTTGCGCGGACCTGGACAACCGACTTGAAGGATCGCCGCATTCGCGTGAACGCTGTGAGCCCAGGCTCCATCGATACGCCCGGATTGACTGATCTGCTCGCTTCCGGAGAAGCCGGCGAGCAACGCAAAAAAATGATTCCCAATAGCGTTCCTCTAGGTCGATTCGGTACACCCGATGAGATCGCGAACGCCGTGGTCTTTTTTGCATCCGATGACAGCAGCTATGTCACGGGAACAGAATTGTTTGTGGATGGCGGTTTCGCACAAGTGTAAAGCGCGTCGAAATCGGAAGAGATTGCTTCGGTTTGCAGTTATGTTTGGCGACTGTGCCTCCAAAATATTCCGATCGATCTGCAACCATTGAAGTTGATCGACTTTTATCTGCTCTTTTGGCTGGCGCAGCGACGCTTGGTCGCTGTGCTGAGCGCCATCACCTCCATGTGCAAGACCTCGGCCCAGCTGCGACTGGAAAACCTTGCCTTGCGGCAACAACTGATGGTCCTGCGTCGTTCGGCTCCCAAACGGCTGAAGCTAACGCCCGCCGACCGAATCTTTTGGGTCTGGCTAGGCTGCCTGTGGAGTGATTGGAAATCGGCCCTGATGATCGTGAAAGCCGAGACCGTCATCGGTTG
>DATAYL010000232.1:0-14836 GCA_036272575.1 Bryobacteraceae bacterium
CGGCGCGTCAAGATGTCAACGACCTGCCGCACTTCCGCATCACGGCCGAGCACGGGATCGATTCCACCTTGCCGGGCACGTTCGGTAAGGTTGACCGTGTATTGGTCGAGATTGGGCGTTTTGCCGGATCCGGGCGCCGAAGCTTTCGACCCAGCACCGTTCTGACGTGACGAATTTCGAGACGGAACCGGAATTATCTTTCTGAGCTCTTCACTCGAAATCCCCGCCACATCCGGGCTGATCTCACGCAATATGCGAGCCAGATCATCACTCAATAACAGCGCGAGCAACGTGTGCCCAGGTGAAATGACATTGCTTTCGAAGTCGAGAGAGGCAATTGTCCAGGCTGTGCTGAGCATTCGGCTCAAAGACGGGCTGATAGCCGGAGTGCGCGCGTTTCCTGTCTTCAGCCGGTCGAGGGTTCTGGTCAAATTGTCAGTCAGGCGCGCGCGGTCGATTTCAAAATGGCTCAGAAGGTCCGCAAAATCGCCGCTCGGCTGGTCCAAGAGCTTGAGAAGAAAGTGCTCAATCTCGACATCGTAGTGCGTCCGCGAGAGGCACAATCCCGCCGCCGCTTCCAAAGCTTTTCGAGCTGATTCGTCCAGTCGCCCGATCAGCGACTTCAGATTTACATGCATAGCTGTTGTCCTAATGGCAAAACGGCATCGCCCGGGTTAGTTGCAAATTCCTCTGTTTTGAGCCACAAGCACCACCCCAGCGGAAGCTCCTCGCCTAATTGGAAAACGGGAACCTCGGTGCGATCGAGCAAAAGTTGCAGCTCGAAATCGAGCTGACGATTCGCAAAGAACTCAATCAGGGCCTCCGTTTCGCCGTAGGCCGGCCCGTCAGGAAGAAATTCACGAAATCGATTCAGCGGCATCGGCCCCAGGACAATACGGACTCGTGACTGCTGGTTCCAGATTGCATCGCCCACAATCGCTCCCATGCCAAGCTCCTCAAAACGGCTCTCATTTCCTAAGCGACATTGCTGAGCCTCAGGCAGCAAATACCATGCTCCGGCAAATTGCTGGACTTCCGCCGGTACTTGGAAATAATCAGCGAGTATCTGCTCCAGGCTGCGTGCAGGCCTCGTTTGCATAGCGAGTAGACCCGTGTAGAAGAGTAGTGCCTGGTCGGAGATTTTCTGGCGATTGGCGAGGCCGTCTGTACGAAGTCCCAGCAGCGCCAATAGTGCCGAAGTAACACCGTCGTGTTCACCCTGCTCCCAGGTGGCCCAAAACCGCTGGCTTTGCCAAGCCTGGCAAAGGAGAGTGAGCAGCCGCTGATGAAAGATGTCGAGGAACGCTCCCAGCGCCGTATCCTTCGCCCGCGTGCGATCGCTCACTATTTCTGAATAAAAATAGGGCAGCACCCCCAACGGGCCGACTAAACCGAAAAAGTTTTCGGCGAGATGCGCCAGTCCTTCCGAGATTTGCAGCCTTTCGATTTGAGCGGGCGGGAACTCCAGTTTTGGATTCGCATGAAAGCGAACGCCATCACGCTGCGGCAGAACCAGCTTCAATAAACGTACCGCTTGAAAAAAGTCGAAGGACCCAGGACGGTGCTGCAGCTCCGGGACGAATTCCGGTAATCCTACATCAGCAACCGCTGACCTGCTCTCGGATTCCATTGGCGAAGCACCTCTCCTCTCTGCAGAACCGTTGCGGTGAGCTGGCTGAAGCTATTGAGCGAGCAATAGAGAGCGAAGAAACGTTCCAGCACCGCCGAGAAAAGATAGACACCCCGCCCCACGAACTTCTCTTCATCCAACTGCAGTTCTACCCGGGTCCCGCGCGCGAAGGTTATGCCATGCTCGGATGGAAGCCCGGCGAAGTGCGGCTCGCTACGTATACCGGCGATACCCTCCAGGAAGCGGTGGCGGTGAGTCGCCGGCGTGTAATCACAAAGCTGAAGCAGCGTCTGCAGCGCCGGTTTCCCTTGCTCCACCAGAGACAGGTGATTCAGCGATAACAGCGAGACGAGATTCCAGAGCGAACCCGGGCCGCCCAGCGGCCGCAACGATGGCGTTGGCTTGCGAAGCGCAACAATACGACTGACCGGCACGTTCCCTTCCAGCTCGAAATCCCCTTGTGCGTTCCCAAAGGGAAGTCGTGAAGGCAGGTCGCGGTTGGTGCAAATCGTACGAATGTTCAATGTGTCATTCGATGGTTCACACGGCTTCCGCGAGGAATCTACCAGAGAAATCACCACGTCCATGCCGGCATCTTGCGGCTGATTGGACGGTCGACGATAACTCACAAAATAACGTTCTGGCGATCCGCCGCTGGTTGCTGCCTGAATATGAGGCGCATAGAAGGGCTCACAGTGGATCAGTTCCCTCGAACCAGGACTCGCAATGGCGACTTGCTCAATGGAATAAATCTCAACCGCCTGCGGACGGCGGATATCCGGTGTAAGGGCGTACTCCGGAGTCCGCTGGTCAAGTAGAATCGGCTCACAAGTCTGTTCGAAAAGATTGATGACGGGCGTGCAATTGAGGCGGAACGTCCTCGCACTAACACCTGCTTCGAGACGCTGCTGTCTGTCGCGTAGCGCCGAGTGTGGAAACAGGAAATAGATCTCGGCCGACTGATCCGCACCTGCCGCTAGCCACGCATTCCGGCAACCTTTTACATCGAAGAAGAGAAACTTATCCGGAAAAGCAAAGTACTCCTGAAGTAACCGATAACCTGTGAAGGAACGCTGCGAGTACGCGAGCATCGCTTCGTCTTCTTCGAAGCCAACCGGCGTCACCGAACTGGCATGAAGCGTGGCCACCGTCTTTGCCCGCACGCCGACTCGCAGAAGGTTGCAATGAAGCATTTCATACAAGGCATGCGTCAAAGCAGCTTCGCCGTCCAGGAAGAAGCGGAGTTGATCAACATCCAGGGAACTAATCGGCACTCCGTGCGGTCCACGCAAATCGATGCGTATAGCGCCCGCGCAGTCCGCCTGGCGCATGCCGGACGGGACGCGATCGGCGGTCACCCATTCCGCTTTGGAAATGCTGAGCGGCAGCAGATTTAGATCGTAGCTTGTACGAAACTTGCAGGGCACTCCGTTCACCGGACGTGAATAGAGCTTCGCTCCACGTTTGACGGTAATTGGCGTTGTCACTGAACCTGACTCGGCATCCATTTGAAATTCAGCAATGGACGTAGAGGGAATTGGCCGCAGAAAATCGGGGTACAGAACTTCCAATAGCGACTCGGTAATGAGCGGAAACTCATCGTCGAGTCTCAGTTGAATCCGCGCCGCCAAAAAAGCAAATCCCTCGAGCAGGCGCTCGACGTGAGGATCCTCGCATTTGTTCGGTTCAAGCTGGAGCCGCGAGGCAATCTTTGGATATTTGTCGGCGAATTCACCGCCGAGTCGCCGCAGTGCGGACAATTCATTCTCGTAATACGGCAGCAGGTCCGAACGCATCAGTTCGCCTCCCGCACGACGTATTCGCCGCTGGAGAGCTGGAGCGTAGTGTCAAACGAAATGCGCTCCGGGGCCGGATCCACCAGTAGTGCCGCTTCTATTCGAAAGCGCATTTGGCGCGATTTCATCGGATCGTCAAGCTGACTCAAGCGCACGTTTGTAAGGCGCGGCTCGAACTGACGAATCACACCCTGGATATGGCGGAGAAGCCGTGATTGTTCGGATGAATCAGATAAGCTGAAACTCGTAAACTCCGCGAGTCCGATGACGTAGAGCGACTGGTTCAGCTCCGCTAATAACGCATCGGGCTCGAAAGCAATACGACGCGTATTCAGCAGCCGCTCCAGGTCACGCCTGACCCCGGCGCGAAGCTGCTGGAGCGATTGCTCACGCGACAGCGGAATTTCCGTTGAGCTTCTTGGGTCTGTATCGATCAGCCGGTCGAGGATCGACAGAGTAACGGGTAGTTCGGCAGGAGAGCGCATTTCAGACCGCGGTGGCAAGTGCCTTCACTGGATCTAAGCGACAAATACGCTCAAAGTACTTCTGCTTTTCTTTGGCGTCGGATTGAATTCGTTTGCTGGAGCTCATCATGATCGCGAGCGCCTCAGCTACAGTTTCACGATCTTCCCAATCCTCAATCTTGTGGGCATCGGCTG
Organism: Bryobacteraceae bacterium; assembly: GCA_036272575.1. Classification (GTDB taxonomy): domain Bacteria; phylum Acidobacteriota; class Terriglobia; order Bryobacterales; family Bryobacteraceae; genus Bog-105. Next base: position 4,086 of record DATAYL010000232.1, read on the forward strand.
CCGCCAGCAGGTCCTCCAGAATGGGCTGCGCGATCGTCTCTTTTTGCGCCGAGATGCAGAGCTGCACCAGTTGGAGGCGGCGAAAGAAACGGCCCCGACCGGAACGTTGCCTGGCGATCTCTTCTCGCATAATTTCAAACGCCTTCTGATGATCGCCAGTTGCCATGGCCGACATCGCCACTAAATACGGATCGACAAATTTTTTTCGGAATGAATCTGAGGTCTGGAATTCCATATTTCGCGTTAAAACAGGCGCCGGCTCTTGCGATTCGCTTATTAAATCGTGCAGCCAGGACCGCGTCTCTGGATTGGCTACCGGCGTTTCATCCATCAACGTGGCGTCGAGCAACTCAGGAATATCGCGCAGGAGCGTCCTCAGTTCCGATCGAATGGCACGTGCAATTGCGTCGAACGAAGGTCCTAGAGCCACACATGATTCAACGACGAAACGCTGCAGGTCGAGCCACGCCCTCGAATAGGGGAACGCCATCAGGGTCTCTGCCGTTTCGAGCAGTTCCACCCAACGTCCCTCAAGTGCGAGACTCTTGATCTGGCAGCGTACCTCGGTCGGCGGCGCCTCAAGCATGGTCGCGTCGCCCAAAACACTTGCGCTCCGCAATTCGCCCCAGCGTAGACCGCGCAGCATGAGATACGGAGCGGGACTGGACGGATTGCGCTTGCGGAGCAGCGCCGCTGCGGCAGCAACCGCTTCTATAGCGTCTCGGCGTTCAACCGGCTCGGACGTGCCGTTAAGAGATACCTTCAGCACCCCTGACGCGTGTTGCGTCGCCTCAGGTTCCGTTGCGACGGCTTCCATCTCGCTTTCGATTGTCGTTACCGGCGGCGCTTCCGGTGGATCGGGCTCGACCTCACGTTTCTTTTCGAGCAGCTGATGGACTACGTGGCGCACTTCTTCTACTGATGAGGAAAGCTTTGCAAAGCTTGGTGCAACTTCCTTCAGAAGTTCAGTGCAGACCGCATCCAATTGAGTGATCGCAGCTAAAGTGCGATCCAGACTCTTCTCAGTCGCTACATAAAAAGCTTTTGCTGTCGCCGTGAATGCACGGTCGAATTCCTCCGGCGGAAGCTTGCCCTCTTTAAGCGCTTTTTCGCGATTCTTTTTGTGATTTGGATCCTTAACGCTTTCCTCGTAACCAAGAGCCCGCGATTCTTTGAAGCGATACCAGCTGTGGCCGGCGGAGTTAAGCGCGATCGATTTGAGGGGAACCTCGAGCCTGGCGTTAAGCCAATCGAGAGGAGCGGCGAGTGGCTCCAGATCATCGTCGTCAGTAGGAGGGAACAACGCGCGGCCGAAGCGCTCGATCAGCTCGCGGCAGCAGATCAAGCCTTGTTCAAGCCCGCTGAAGCCTTCTCTATAGAGCAGGGCCTCCGTCAACCAGGCCGCCAGCTGAAGATCTTTGCTTTCCGTTGCGATCGCGTTCTGCGCCAGCGTGATCACGCTCGCATAATCGGCAACCTTACGCTCCCGCTTCCATACTCCCGGGTCCAAGTCCTCATCCTGCCGGCGCGCTTCCTTAATTCTTTCGTAGACCGCTGTATAACGCAGATCGATACCAGCAGGATTTGCTCCGGGAAGCGGCGCATAGAGATCTTCACGCAACGCCATCGCCGGACTCCAGTGGTTTATCGAATTCCAAAGAACGAATCTCCAGGAAAGGCATTTCTTCCCCGTCGACAATTAGCATCTTCTGGCCAACTGGCGTTTCACCGCTACTCCCCCGGGCCATCCACTCGGTAGTTCGGCCAAGCCAAAGCGCTTCGTGTTCGGCCTCCCAGGAATACGGATAAATGGCGGGCAGCAAGACTTGCCGCGGCTCCGAATCCTCAAACCCAGCCGAAGCAGTGAGCGTTGCAGGCGCCCACAGCGTGTCACGCAATCGGCGCGGCGGCTCCATATAAATGGTCGATAGGTGAGTGAATGGAATCCATAAATATGATCCGGCCGCAAACACTTCCACCCGCGCTCCGATCTTTGGATCAGCGTCGCTCAACGACTGAAATGCATAACCGTTCAATCGCCCGGGCGGAGATTGAACGCACTCGGGAGGAGCTGTTGCGTCCTGATATCTTTCATGCCGTAGCATTTCCGCGTGTAGAGCAGAAAAATAAAGGACGGCCCCCAGTTCTTGAGATTGGCCGCCCTTCGCAAGTATGGCCAAATGCTTTTTAGCCCTGTCGTAGCTTCCTGAAAAACATAGCAGTTCAAACAGAAAGGTGCGTTGCGTGGTATCCGACGGATGATCGCGAAGCCATGCCCCGATTGCCTGCTGCGCTTCGCGAACACGGCCCACCTTTAACATCTGGATCGCGGTCATGGTCATTTTCCCGGAAAGAGAAACCCGCTTGTCGCTCTTCTGTTAGACCGGCTTCAGGGTGTGCAGGTTGAATCCCTTGGGGACAAACGCATCCAGCGTGCCGTCATCTTTTTCCGCTGCGTAACAGACTTTGATGGTCTGATAGGCGAACGAAACCGCTTCTGTCGGGTGTTCGCTTGAGCCGCTGAGCTGAAGCGACGTGATCAGAGCGTCCTCGAGTTCCACCTTGAAATAATCTTCCTGTTTGTCATTCACCGGTTTGTCGTAATAGAGCGTTACCTTCTTCAGGATGTTGCCTGTTACGCAGTGATCGAAGAGAAACGGAGTGGTCTTGTCGGCTACCTTCATGATGTTCAAATCACTGAGATTAGCCCGGCCGGCCTTGGCCTCCTGTCCCGACGATCCCTCCCCATAAGTCGACGTCTGGGAAGCACCGAAACTAAAACTTAGAATGTCGATGCACTTCTCCCGACTGGTGCTCGGACCATCTACGCCATCGATTTCTAAATAAGCATTAACTGCCATGTGATTACTCCTTCAAAAGTTAGTTATTGATTTCAGACAGGCCGGTTTGGGGCGATCCCGGCCAAAACGTTGCGTAAGTTGACTACTTCACCGATGCGGGAAGCTCCGCTACCAACCGAAGTGAAACAGTTAGTTCGTCCAGTTGGAAATGTGGTCGAAGGAAAGCTACCGCTTTGTACACACCCGGCTTGCCGGGAACCTCAACGACATCGATCCGAGCTTCGCGCAGAGGACATTTGGCCTTCGCTTCGGGCGATGCTGTATCATCCGGAACGACGTAATTTCGAATCCATCGATTCAGGAAATTTTCGGCATCCTCGCGCGACATAAAACTACCGATCTTGTCGCGCATCATAGCCTTCAAATAATGGGCAAAGCGGGAAACCGCCATGATATACGGCATCTGCGTAGCCAAACGAGCATTGGCATTCGCGCTTTCGACGTCGTAGAGTTTCGGCTTCTGCCCGCTTTGCACGCTGAAGAATGCCGCATAGTCGGCGCCCTTGCAGTGGACAAGCGGAATAAAACCAAGATCGGCCAACTCCTTTTCCCGCCGGTCGGTAATCGGAATCTCAGTCGGGCACTTCATCGCCAGGTCGCCTTTATCTGTGTAGAAATTGTGTACCGGCAGTCCCTCGACCAAGCCGCCGCCCTCTGCGCCTCGCACCGCGACACACATTCCGAATCTGGCAAACGACTTCGTCAGGCATGTGCCCATCGAATAAGCGGCGTTTGTCCAAACGTACTTCGAGTGGTCGGTCCCATCCACCTGCTCTTCAAAATTGAATTCCTCGACCGACTTCGTGTCCTTGCCGTACGGCAGCCTCCCCAGCGTTCTTGGCAGGCACAGTCCGACATACCGCGCGTCGTCCGATTGCCGAAACGACTTCCATTTGGCGTACTCGGTAGTATCGAAGATCTTCGATAAGTCCCTGGGTGCGCCGAGCTCGGTAAAGCTTGCCAGATTAAACATGTCCGGATTGGCGGACCCAAAGAACGGAGCGTGTGCCGCCGCTGCAACATTGGAAATCTTCTCGAGCAGCTCAACGTCTTCCGGGTGCCTGCCGAATTCGTAATCTCCGATCAGTGCGCCAAACGGCGCTCCACCGAACACCCCATATTCTTCTTCGTACACCTTTTTGAACATCGCGCTTTGATCGAACTCGGGCGCCCTCTGCAGATCTTTCAGGAGATCCTTCTTCGTGCAGTTCATCACTCGCACTTTCATCATCGGCCCGGTCTCGGTCTGATTGACCAGATGCCGCAGTCCGCACCAGGACCCTTCGAGCTTCTGAAAAGCCGGATGATGAAGGATCTCGTTGATTTGTAGCGAAAGCAGATGATCGATCTGCGCGATGCGGGCATTAATCATGATTTCCGCATCTTTGGCTACTGTCATTGATCCGTCGAGCACCTGGGCAACGAATTCTTTGATAAGATTTTTGCCGCGTTCGCGCGCTGGCGCCTCCTGGCCAAATCGACCCTGCTCTACGATCTCGTCAAGCAGGCTGATATCGCTGCTTTGAACTGCTTCTTTTTGGTCAGCAATTGATTGTTGAGTGATCGCCATCTTCTGCCTACTTTCCTTCGATTTCGCCCTTTAACTTGTCGAGCTTCTCTGTGTTGCCCACTGCATCCAGCAGAAGCTCTTCCAATTTGTCGTTTCCCTGCAAGCTTCCCCTCAAATCGGCAAGCTTGGTCCGCAGCTCCATCAGCTCCTTGAGAGGCTTAACCTGCCGCGCGATATTTTGCGGCTCGAAATCCTCCATGCCCTTGAAGCGTAGATCGATCTTTAGATCAGGTGCGTTACTCTCTTCGCTCAATTTGTTCTCTACAGCAAATGACAGGTGCGGCTTCATGCCCGCCAGTACCGCGTCAAAATTATCGCGGTCGATCTCGACGAATTTGCGCTCCTTAAGTTTTGGCAGCGGCTCTTCGGGCTGGCCCGTATAATCACCCAGAACTCCCACGACAAAGGGCAGTTCTTTCAGTTCTATTGCGCCGCCAACTTCTACGTCATATGTGATGTGAACACGAGGGGAGCGTACCCGATCGAGTTTGTGTTGCGTGCTTTCGCGGCCCATTTTGGCCTCCTTCGATTTGAGTCCGGCTCGCGTCCATTTCGCTTGCCGCCACTCACTCAAGCGACACTCCACAGAAAAAGGCATCACCGCGATGGAATTTTTGAAACCGCCCTCCGGCTCGCCGGTGACGTTCTTATCGATTCAATGTCGCTTATTGATGAGAACGTCCATCTCAAAGGGCGCAGGAGGATTCAATGCAGCATCTGCCGACTCTGAACGAATTTAAGAGAGCAACTGATAACGGTTTTCGGCGGACCGGGTTGGAACAGATCGATAAACGTCTCGGTTTAGCGAATGCGTCTCAGATGACGCCCACTCAATACATCTCCGCTCTCGTGATCCTGGTGGACGAGTGCCGGATATGGACCGAAAGCAAAATAATCAAATTTAGCGACGGCAACTACACCCGCAGCTACCACAAACGGAAGAAAGCGGTGGATTCGCTCATGGCCGCTGCCATGCAGGAGCTCAAGCATGCCGCCTTTGAACAACGCAAGCAACGAGGGGGCAAGAGCAATTTGGCCAGTCTCCAGCCAGGCTTCGCGCATGAGCGAACCGAATTCGAAGGCACGAAAAGAAGATTTCCGAATCTCCCGCAGAGTATTGATATCGATCCGCGTTCCGGTTCTTTCGTGGCGGCTGGCCGGACGGACATCTTGACGGGCAAAATTCCAGCCAGCGGGCGGGCACAGGCTCTGGCGAATATTCCACTAGCAAACTTAAGCGCGCAAGAATTCCTGGAGCTTTCAAAAGAGCTGCAGCAGCAGTTCGGCACTGATATCCAGCCCGGCTGTACTTTGCCTCGAGTTCATTACGTACGGAAGCAGGAGCGGATTAACGATCACATGTTGATCTCTCTTCCCAGCCCGCCCGATGCGAACGGCACTCGCCGAAATTGCCTGTATAAGGAGACATCGTGCAACCCTTACACGTCATCTGGTGAGGGAGTCAAGGACAGACAATTCGGACCAACTTTCGATATCCCCGGTCCCCTCGACATTTACGTGGTAGACAGATACGGAAACATTCTGGTTGCGCCGAATGATGTCAGGCGCCAGCTCCCTGGATCCGTCACCGAGTATCGCCATTCGAGCCTGAGCACCGGAAAAGAAGTCATATGCGCCGGCCGGATACGAATCGTGATGGGGCAAGTCGAGTACATCGATAACTGGAGCGGTCACTACCAGCCTAAGGAGCTCGATCTGGCAAAAGCAGTGGCCTGCCTTCTCAGAGCCCACGACCTCGATCTAAAACAGACCAAGGTCAATGTGTATTCGCTGTCTCAGGGACAGCGCCGGCCAGTTCTGAAAAACGTCGGGCAGTTGGCCGCACAAGTTCCCGCAAGCTTCTTTGCAAACTTCTGAAAGCTGCTGACTGCCCCAAAATAGGTGCCCCATCCTGTGATTCACATGTTTGGCATATCGGACGCTGGCTGTGTTCGAAAAAACAACGAGGATCGCTTCTGCGTGGACGATCAACTGGGCGTTTGCCTGCTTGCGGATGGCATGGGAGGACACGGCTACGGCGAGCTGGCAGCAGAGCTCGCGGTAGAAGTCACACATCGATTTCTGGCCGCATCGCGCGATACCCTCGACGTAACCTGGCCCTTTGGCTACGATCACACGCGTACTCTTGACGAAAATCGCCTGGTGAATGCGATCCAGATGGCCAACCGGCAGATTTGGCGCGCGGTTATGGAAAAGCCGCAGTATGCAGGGATGGGGTCCACTCTCATCGCCCTTTCTGTAGATGAGGAGCGCTTCGTTATCGGAAATGTTGGCGATAGTCGTGTCTATCTTCTGCGCGACGGACAAGTGCAGCAGTTAAGCGTCGATGACAGCTGGGTCAGCGATCAGGTGAGAAGAGGCAGTATGGGCGAGCAGCAGGCACGCTCGCATTCGATGCGCAACGTGCTCACGCAAGCGGTCGGTACGCATAGTGAACTGGACGTTCATACCGCCGTGCAAAAGCTCCAGGACGGCGACACTCTCCTGTTAGCCACCGATGGAATTTATGGAGTCGTAGAGCCATCCACTATGCGCTCTATTCTCTATTCCTACTCTGAAGCCAGGGCGGTCGCAGAGTGCCTGCTGGCCGCCACCTTGGAAGCCGGTGCACCGGACAACGCTAGCTGCATCGTGGTGTGCTGCCGCCGGGGAAAGCACGTATGAAGAAAATCGGCAGATACGAGATTATCGATCAGCTCGGTCGTGGGTCGATGGCCGTGATCTATCGTGCCAAAGACACTGCCCTCGATCGCGAGATTGCTCTCAAAACCCTTTCAATCGACGGATTCCACGATCCCGAGTTGCTCGAACGCTTCTATCGCGAAGCCCGCTCATGCGCGAAGCTGCGGCACCCCAATCTTGTCACCGTCTTCGATTTTGGAAAGCAGGAAGACGTCGCCTATATCGCCATGGAATTGCTCGAAGGATCTGATCTGCGCCGCATCATTGCAGATCGGGTATCCATACCGCTTGAAAGAAAGCTGCAAATCATGGCCGGCGTTTGTAGCGCTCTGGCGCATGCTCACGCCCATGGCATTATTCATCGCGATATCAAGCCGAGCAACATCTTTGTCGAAACGAGCGGGCAGCCGAAACTTCTCGATTTCGGAATAGCCTACGTGCCCGCCTCTAACTTAACAGTGCTTGGCCGTTCGCTGGGAACTCCGCAATACATGTCTCCTGAGCAGTTGGAAGGACATTCTTGCGATGCACGATCCGATATCTTCTCCATGGCAGTTGTCATTTACGAGTTCGTCTCCGGGCAGCATCGGTCGGCAAACATTCCAGGTAATCGGCTGAGCCGCGCACCTTCCCTCCTCGAAGTGCTTCCCGGCTGTCCGCCAGAACTGAATGTCACTTTGCAACGCGCTCTGGCCCAGAGCCCTCAAATGCGTCTCGCTTCCGCGGCCGAATTGGCTGCTGTTTTAAGCGAAGCCTCCGGGAAAATCGGCGGGAACTCCTTGTCAGACGAGCCGCTCCCACCACCAAAGTCTTCGAGTCGTTTGGCCGGGACCGAAACAATACTCTCGGCTGTGCTGGTGAACCTGCAAAAGTTTGATGAAGCCGTCGATCGGGGCGACTTAGCCGCGGCCCGATCGGCGCTCACTGCCATGCAGCGCGCGGGTGCTCAAGATAACCGCTACGCCGTGGCATTGGAGCAGTCAGCCAAGCGCCTCGCGCAAATAGAAACCGGCGCATCTCCGGTGGTTGCGCAGAAAGCGCCTGGCCCCGATGATCAGACCGGCTTGCTTACTCTACCTCTCAAGCTACCTGAAATCGGGCCGGTGCGCCCGAGCGCAACCGCCTCGCATCTGGCAGTCCCCTTTCCGGCACTACTTAACCCGACCGCGTTCGCGGAGCGGCTGGAAGAACCTGCGCATCCATTCCCTTATCGGGCTAATCTTCCGCCGGCTCCGCCCGCCGCTGCGGTGCCAAGCGCGCCAGTCGCGAGAAAGCCTGCCAGGTTCCGGATCGGGCGCCTCTTGCTTCTGTGTCTCGGTATCTTCGCCTGCGGCATCGCCGGTGTCTATCTTTCTAAGCTCCAATTCTCCACGCCGCCACCACGCATGCCGTCCGTGGCTCTCGCCAGGGTTGTTCCAACTGAGGCTTTTCTCTTTACTGCTCCCGACTCGAGTCACTCGCCGGCCGCCACCGTACACCAGGGCGACTCCTTGAATGTTCTGCGGACACCGCGCTTTCGGGAACAGCAATGGACTGAAGTGCAACAGGTCTCCGGAGTACGCCTGAGCCCCATCCTTTTCATTCGCACGGCGAATTTAGGTAATTGGTCCAGTTCCGACCCGGCAGTTCAACAGAAACTCCAGGAAATGTTCGGCCGGCAAGCCAATCAATAGACAAGCGGGTAATCGTCCCGCTCATTCCCAAAATCATCTTCGGAATTCTGACGTAAACCGCAGGGTGATGTCGCTTATTCGATTGATGGAAAAGCGTGCAGAAAACCTCGCCATGCTCTATCAGGGCGCTATTACCGGCGCAGTGCGCATCCAGGGACGGCGCCAGCAAGTGGGAAGCGCTCTCGCTCTCAGACAGCGCATGAAAGACGTACTGGCGGAAATCGATCGTGAAGCTCTGCGCCGCGGCTATACACGCGAGCAAACCTCCCATAGCAATTTTGCTTTTGTCGCGTTTCTCGACGAAGTCATTCTCAGCTCAGACGATCCATGCCGCGACGATTGGGCGAAAAAGCCTCTTCAAGAAGACCTTTTCGGAGTCTCAACCGCCGGAGAGCAATTCTTTACGCGGCTCGATACCCTGCTCAATTATCCCGATTCAGCGCAGTTGATCGATGTTTTGGAAGTATACGCGCTCTGTCTCCTGCTTGGTTTTCAGGGGCGCTATATAATCGGCGGCCGCGCCGAGCTGGCACACTATACCGATCGTCTTGAACAGCGGATCGAGAAGAGCCGCGGTGTTCGAGGCGAGCTTTCACCAAACGGATTGCTGCCCGCCGAAAGCATTCAAGCGAGTCAGCCCGATCCGCTCGTCCGCCGAATGAAATTTTTTGCGACTGGCACAACAGCATTGGCTGTCCTTTGCTTCGTCGTTTTTGCATTCCATCTATTTCTCAGGTCAGCCGATGTCGAGCGGCTGCTGCTGCGAGCTGTGGTGCCATGAAGAGCAAAAAAACATTTCTCCTTCCCATCGTCTTCTTCTTGCTATGGGAGGTGGTGGTATGGGTCGCTGCTGCGCGCTGGACTTCCGGTTCCATCCTCCTGTTGGTGGGCCTGATCTCAACTGCTTTCGGCCTCGTGGCGCTGGTGGCTTATCTTGCAATCGCCCGATTGCTCATGCGCCGGGCGCCTGGGGCCGCCGAAACGCCCCCTAACCTTTCCACACCCTCGGATCGCGCGGACCGTTCCCCGGTGGACACTGCGCCGCTTTCCGATCTCGTGCGCGAGGCGGATCGCCGTTTATCTCAATCGCTAACCCTATCCAGGAATGCCAAGAGCTCCTTGTATGACCTCCCGGTCTACATACTGGCCGGCGCGCCGGGCACAGGAAAGACCACCGCTTTTCTCGCCGCCGATTTATCATCGGAGCTCCTCGCCGGCCAAGTGCATCGGGAAACCACCGTTTTGCCCACCAGCTTGTGCAATCTCTGGTATGCAGCGGGGTCGGTATTTGTCGAAGCCGGCGGCCGTTTCTTTACCGAGGACATTCGTCAATGGCACGCATTCACCGAGCAGTTATGCGGTGGACGCCGCTCGATTTTGCACGGGCTCACGCCTGGCAAGAGACAGCACGCCGGGGTGAAAGGATTGATCTGGTTTTGCGATATCACTCTCTTTCTCGGAGCCACCGATCCCGGGCGCATTAGTAACCTGGCCCGAAAGGTCCAGGAGCGTCTGCTCGCCTTGGCACAATCCCTCGGCAGCAGCTTTCCCGTCTACGTTGTTTTCACCAAGGCCGATAACCTGCCACACTTCGAAGACTTCTTCCGTCGCCTGCCTGAGAACGAGGATCGCCAGGTCTTTGGCGTAACCTTGCCGGCATCCGATCTACCGGAGCGAAGCGAAGTCTACGCAGATGCCCAGACCAAGCGTTTGCTGGAACTTTTCAATGCGCTTTATCTGGAACTTGCCGATAAGCGCCTCCCGCTGCTAGCGCGCGAAACCGCCAGGGACCGCAAGGGTGGCATCTACGAGTTCCCCCGCGAGGTGAAGCGCATACGCGATAGCCTGCTGCAATTTCTGGTTGAGTCCTTTCGTCCCAATCCGCTCCAGCCGTCGCCGTTATTGCGCGGCTTTTACTTTAGCGGCATGCGTCATGTTCCAGCC
>DATAYL010000233.1:0-6529 GCA_036272575.1 Bryobacteraceae bacterium
AAACGCCGTTGTATCCGGATGACGCCTTGCGTTATCGGCTATTCAGAAATTAGCCGGGTCGGGAAAGCCAGCCGGCTTGCGCCTGGGTAACTCGGATAACGTGCGCCGCAGCCTTGTTGAGAATCTACTCCGTCGTGTGTAGCTGCGTCGCCAGTTGCTCCAACTTGCGCTCCGCAGCCGATTGCATGGCCTCGGTAGGGGCTTCGTCGGCTTGATCGATGAGAACGGCTAATGATCCCAGTGCGTTATTCAGATCCGAAAATTTTTCCGCGACAGATCCTTGATTTTGATTTTTTGCAGCCTCATAGGCTTGATAGCTGGCTTTCATTCCCGCCATGAGCTTCTGCTCAAGCGCCAATTGCGCGGCAAAGGCTTGGCCAGTCGTGGTCTTCCTCGGATCGCGCCGGACTATGAGGGGTTGACTGTAGATGTGCCCATCCACTTCAAGCTTCACGGTGTACCGGCCGGGGACAACCAGAGGTCCAAGCGGATCGGCAGGCGTCTCGGACGGTACCGCAGACATGGGATAGGCATGATGCAGTGATAGTGGCAGTGAATAGCGCAGATCCCAGACAAAGCGGTTGAGCCCGGCGTTGGCCGGCAAGGGATGCGGATTCGCCATCCAGTAATCTGCGAATGTCGGCCATTTTACGGGCCTTATTTCGCTTTTGGGCGGGGGTGCGCTGCTGAATTGCCGCACTAATTCGCCCTGCGAATCGTAGATGGTCAGCTTGATGGGAGCCGCCGGCTTGCCCTGCAATGTGTAGTCGAGCACAGCGCCAGCGGGCGGATTGGTTCCTGCCGGAATTTCCGGCGGCATGGGAGTATCGGAGATGACGGCGCGGCGTAACCGAATTACCGCCTTCGGCCGGAACAAGTGCTCTCGCGCTGCGGCAATCCGGGAATCCAGTTGCTCGAGCGGACTTAGGTCATCCAAGATCCAGAATGCACGCCCAAAGGTTGCCGCGACCAAATCACCGTTTCGCAGAGCTAAATCCCGAACGGAAACAGCCGGGAGATTCAGCTGCAGTGGCTGCCACTCGCTGCCATTATCGAAGGAAATGTAAACGCCATTCTCCGTGCCGGCATAAAGCAACCCCTGACGTTGGGAATCGGCTCGCACGACCCGGACGAAGCTTCCGTCTGGGATCCCTCTGGTGATTTCGGTCCAGGTTCTTCCGTAGTCATCGGTGCGGTAAATGTAGGGTTGGAAATCACCCCATTCATGCCGATCCATCACCGCATAAGCCGATGCCGCGCTGAATGGCGATGGCTCAATCATGCTGACGGTATCCAGCGGTTTCAACGCCGGAATGCTTACATTCCTCCAACTCTTTGCGCCGTCGCGAGTGACTTGCACGATCCCGTCGTCCGTGCCGGCCCAGATTACGCCGGCGTTGACCGGCGAAGGTGCGAGCGCGGAGATCGCGCCCCACTCGTGAGTGGCTTCGCCCCACGGGACCGGGCGCAATGGCGCATCAGGCCGCAGGGTGAGATCCGGACTAATGCGCCGCCAGTGGAGTCCAGCGCCCGAGCTCTCAAGAACAAATTGTGTGCCCAGATAAAGAATGTTCCCATTCTCGGGAGAGAATACGAAGGGCGGAACGAGCGCCCCCCAGTAAGGTCCGAACGTGTAGCGATACGGCCCACCGCTGCCGATATAAGGTGAGACGTCGAGAATCTGCCATGTCTCCCGTGTCCTGCGGTGGATACGGCCGTCATCTCCGCTGGCGAAGATCCACTGCGGGTGAACTGGATCGGGCACAACGTAGCCATATTCGTAAGCGCCCATCGAGGTTCGCCAGTCCATGAACTTAATGTCGCCGAATTCCCCTCGGCTGCGCACTTCGACCGAGCCGCTATCCTGCTGCGCGCCGTAGATGCGGTACGGAAAATCGTTGTCTGTGGATACGTAATAGATCTGCGCGGTCGGTTGGTTGTACCACGTGCTCCAGGTTCGGCCCGCATTCAGGCTCACACTCGCCCCCTGATCGGCGCCAAGGATCATTTGGCTGCTTTGGCAGCCTGAGTCGCTTTCGAGGGGCAAACACGGACTCTTCGGATTGATCCAGAGTTCGTGATAATCGTCCCCACCCGGCGCGCCCTTGTACGCTGTGAATGTCGTGCCGCCATCCGTCGAGCGGTACAGGGAAGTCCGGCCCACATAAACGAGGTCGCGATTCTGCGGATCCATCCAAACCCTGCCGAAATAGCCGTAGCGCCCGCCAGGAACAAGTCGAGGATCTTCGCTGATGCGGCGCCAACTTGCTCCTCCGTTGTCGGAGCGAAATAACCCGCCCGCCTGCTGCCAGTGGGCGTTCGAAATGACAGCGAAAACCCGATTACCGGCAGCGGCCAACCCGATGCGCCCCATAGCCCAAGCAGGAAGCCCGTGGCCGGATAGCGGCCGCCAGGTGCGTCCTCCGTCGGTGGATTTGTAAATGGCGCCGCCGCCTACGTCACTCTCAGGCGGCTCTGGTGGCGGAGGCACGTGATGATGCCAGAGGGAGGCGTAAACCACGCCGGGCTGGCATGCGTCAAATACCAGCTCGATCGCACCCGTAATAGCGTCCCGGTAAAGCGTCCTGGTCCAGGTTTTGCCACCATCCTCGGTCAAATAAACGCCACGATGCGGATCGGGTGTGTATGTCGGCCCGAGAGCCGCAACAAGTACAATGTCGGGGTTCTTCGGGTCTATGAGTATCTTCCCGATATGTGCCGTATCGACGAGGCCCACATGACGCCAGGTGCGCCCGGCGTCGTCCGATCGCCAGATCCCATCGCCTCGATACACCGCTCCGAACGCAGTGCCCGCGGCACCAAAATCGCCGGTGCCGACGTAAACGATTTCAGGGTTCGAGGGCGCGACGGCGACTGCGCCGATCGAAGCGGAGTGTGTTTGGTCGAAAATAGGACGCCATACCGTGCCCGCATCCGTGCTCTTCCAAAGTCCCCCCGACGGAGATCCCATGTAGTAGGTTCCAGGTTGCTCAATCACTCCCGCAACAGCCGAAACACGGCCGGCGCGAAACGGTCCAATCTGCCGCCATCTCATGGCCTCCAACAGCGAGGGATTGATCTGGCTCGCGGCAAGCGGCGCGGCGGCCATCAAAGCGGTAATTAACCCAGCAATTAGGGCCTGTACTCTTGTTCGCAACGTAACTCCCTTATTCCTCGCAAATCGTCCGGATTGACGGCATAGGATGCATAACGACTATAAGCGGTTGAGAGTTGATACGGCCATACACGGCGACTCGTCTACTGCTCCTGGCCGCCACACTATTCGCGCCTGTTTGAGGAATGGGCGAGGCTTTGCTTGCGACGCAACCAGGGGGCCCACTGCGGCCAGTAAGAAGATTATGATGGAGCGCATCGAACGCGATGATACCGGCGCCGGAATCGCGTGCTGATTCGCTAAGTACCGGTCAACGGGCATTGCAGAAGTCACCGGGACTTCTCGTTCCCGATCCGGCCAGTTTTCGGATCGACGATAATCCAGGAACTAGAACGGCACCGAGCCTCATCGGAGAGCAGCGTACTCCTGCTCGGTTACAAAAAAGGCGGCGAAGACGAGTAGAGCCTCTGGATCATAACCCCGCAGAATGGTGGAGAGCGTTCGGCCATTCGGCTATGAGCTTCGGGACATCCAGGCCTCTGACCAATTCGGTGAACTTGTTTTGGACTTCTTTGCAGGAGCGCGTAACGTAGTCGCACCAAGCTTCTTCGGGCATGCGGTCAGATGAATGCGCGTTGCACCAATACGCCTCCGCGATTGAATCACCGACTCGGAATTGGAGCTGCCCTCCTAAACAGGCGAGTTCAAATCTCTCGGCGGCCGCAAGCGCTGCCGGGAATGCTGATATTCTCCAACCGTATTCGTTTTCCGAGAGAGTTGCACCGAGCAACATTTCCGGCGGCAAAGCAGCACCGATAGCGCCCTATTGTATTTCCGGGACCTTCGTCTCCTGTATAGCATGCAACTGAAATGGCGCAGAGAGCAGGAGTTACATTCCTAATCCGGTCCAGATTCTTATTGCCGGGCCGGAGTCCCCGAGAGTGGTCTCAAAAGTCGAAGGAGTGCGGAGTTCGCAGCTCGAAGATCGCTTCGATAGTGATGATTAAGACAAATTCTTTGTTGCCGGCCCGGCGAAGCCCGAATCTGGTTCATTACGATTGAACACATGAGTATCGAACGCATGGAGCACATCGGCATTGTGGTTGACGACCTCCTAGCCGCGACTGATTTCTTTATCGAACTCGGACTCGTGCTGCAAGGCGAGTGTAGCGTCAAAGGCCGCTGGGTGGACCGTGTCGTGGGGCTGGAGGGCGTACTAGCGGACATCGCGATGATGCAAACTCCGGACGGCCACGGTCGACTCGAGCTAACGAAGTTCCACTCGCCGTCGAGACAGGCCGAGAACCGGCTCGCGCCGACGAACACGCCGGGTATCCGTCACATCGCATTCGCAGTCGAGGATATCGACGGCGTCCTAGCCCGCCTGCGAGCTCGCGGCGCTGAACTTGTCGGCGAGCTGGAGCGCTACGAGAACAGTTACCGGCTCTGTTATGTCCGCGGTCCGGAAGGCATCATCATCGAGCTGGCGGAGAAGATCGGCTAACCGGTCGAGAAGGAGACTTCTCATTCCTAATCGCCACCAACCAATGCGTTCGCACTTGGCTTCTCGCGTGTATTTCCTGGTAGGCCGTTGACCAAATCTCATTCGTTAAATTGAAACCGTGAGCATCCTCGAGAACCCTGAACAGACGAAGGATCATCTCAAACGCTTTAGAGATCTGCTTATTTCAGCTACGGCGCAAGTCGCGGAATCCTATTTCATGCTGCCCGTTGCGAATAACGAGGAAGGCGAGTCACTGACCGAATACCGCGAACGTGTATACGCATTATGAGCTGTATCACCAACTTCGAAATGGTTGGCCGACAGATTGGCCGTACTCTTTAGCCGGTGAGGTCGATAAATCACGGCACCCAATCGTTCGAGGAGGGTATCTCGATAGAGCTAAACCTGACCTTCTAGTCCATGTGCCAGGACGAATGGATCAGAATTTGACAGCCATCGAGATTAAGCCATTGCGGCTTGTTCACAACGGATGTGAGCGTGAAGGAGGGGAAATGCGGACGGAGGCAGTAAACTCCGATGAGAAATAGCCCGATACAGATGAAACTGCCTCCGTCCTGTTTCCCCCAGGAGCGATCCCTGTTTTTCAGTACGCCGTATACGCTGGGGCAGACCAAGTTCCTCCAGGAGGTGCAGTCCACGCCTACATGCAAGGGCTACGGCACTTCAAATAACAGTTTCGGTTCTGGCAGCGATGTCACCATGCCGCAGACCGCTACCTACACTGACGTTGCATGCTCAGAGAACCGCCGCTGGATGGTTGGCTCGGTGATCTACGCAACGCTCGACATCCAGGGCTCCTGCAACAATCTCTGCGATGACTATCCGGATCCAGTGGAATACGCCGCCCGCAATGCGGCAGACATCCAATGGATGAAGGACACGTTTGCTACTGCCAACGAGAAGGCTGAAGCCATCATGTTCATCTCGCAGGCCGATCCGGGTTGGGACGATACGGACCCTACACGTGCGCCCACACGCAACGCCAATACGCTGATTGAAGACGATGCGCAGAAGGCGACGGACGGCTTTCATGATTTCCTGTCCGCGTTGCGAGCCAGGTGATCAAGTACGGGAAACCCGTCGCCTACGTTCATGGGGACTCACTATTTCCGCGTCGACAAGCCGTTGTTGGACAGCTCGGGCAAGCGCGTGGTTAACTCTACGCGCGTCGAAACCTTCGGCGACCATCAACCGTATCTTGGCGACCTCAACTGGTTGAAGGTCACCGTGGGTCCCACCAGCCGTGACATTTTCTCCTACGGGCCGCAGATCGTGAACCGCGATCTTCTCGTGTAAAAGATCTCGCCCTCACAGAGAGAGTATTGCGACGAACCAGCCGGGCTGGTTCGTCGCTTTCTTTTGGGGGCTCAGACCGCTGCTAACTATGACGCAACTGGAGCCAACGCTCTGCCTACCAGGAGGCACTCGAGTTGTGAACGTAGCTAGGGGCAATGGCAGGCACTCTATCGAGCTCGCTACACGCGGGTAGGCGATGACCGCAATCGATCAAAGCGAGGAGTTCATCGAACGGACGTCCAATCCAAACCTCGATTTCGAGTCATATCGATTTCGAGTTCTTGCCTTCACGCTACGTCCGTAGTAACATTCCAGCGTACCTAAATGCTTTGCATACCGCCGGCCAAAGCCGGTTGGGGGGGGTCGAATGGTGAAGCATACCTTTTCGCTTCGAGCAGCATCATTTCTACTGTTGTCTGCGGGTTTGTGTACCGTCCAATCCGCATCCGCTACCTATCTGTACGAGGTTCAAACGAATTTTTCCGGCACAACAACAGCCCAGGTGTTTACCGAGCCGTCGATCCTAACATCAGCCACAACGGTTTCCAGTTTTTTGTTGAACACATCCAGCGGCGCTGCCGTGAATATCGACG
>DATAYL010000234.1:0-8353 GCA_036272575.1 Bryobacteraceae bacterium
ATGGCCAACACATTCCAGGGCCACTTTCCTGAAAAAGACACGGGCGAGGATGGCCACATCGGCACCTCCCCGGTCGGCTCTTATCAGGCAAACGGCTATGGACTCTATGACATGTCTGGGAACGTCTGGGAATGGACCTCAGATTGGTATCGGCCCGACTACTACAAGACGCTCGCCGCAGATGGACCGGTCGTGGTGAATCCCAAAGGTCCGGCGGGCAGCTTCGACCCGTCAGAACCGGGCATCGCCAAGAAGGTGCACCGGGGTGGATCGTTTCTGTGCACGGATCAGTACTGCTCACGCTACATGCCGGGCGGCCGAGGGAAAGGCGAACCCAGTACGAGTACTAACCATCTAGGATTTCGACTGGTGAAGGACTCCGGTCCTGCCGCCGTACCACGTGATACGACGGCAAACCTCCGGCACTAAGGGGATTTGCGATCTGTCTGCCTGAACGGTCACCTCGGGCCGCTCAGCTCCATCGTGGTGAGGGATAGCGGGCTCAGGGCAGCTTGAAGTAGGACAGGAGGAAAAGCGAATCGCACCGATCGCGCGGCGCAAACCGCGACCCTGCGTAAAAGGGTATTTGGCAACAAACCGTAGCTAGACATGGTGGGACAGTTTTCATCTTCTATCTTCGCCCGTGTCTGCGGGGTCCTCCGACCGAGCAAGGCGACCCTGTATTCCACGCTGAGGCCCACGCTTTCTCTTAGCGCATGTTTGCCATGAGGGTGTGTAAACGCTTGAGTCTAATGGAGTGATTTTTCAGTTTGGTCACTACATGAGGCATTCGTGTCCCTCCTGTGGTGTTGGATCGAGTTGCGTGATACGGGTAGTAGCCACATCCAACCGAAAACCTCCGTTTCGGATTTTCGCTGAGCTCTTCTGCGGCTTCCGAATCCGATCCAAGATCCAAGTCGAAAATGGTATCGTCCGGGATCCGCGTTGAAAAAGTTGGCCCACTTGGACTAAGCGCCGCCGCCAGCGATTCCGACTCTCGACGAGTGATCAATCGTCAAGGCACTCTTCGGAGGGTTTCGAACCTGTCGAATGGCGTTTTCGAGGATTGCGGTCGAATCACCGGCAACCCGGACATAACCTGATTTTGGGGTTAGGGAAGAGTAGGCGACAATCCGTCCGCTAGGCGGCCAGTAAGCGCATTGGCCTGTTGTCATAAAGTGACACGGGAGTTCCGACTGAGAGCACGCTGGAACCATTTAAGCGGTATCTGAGGGAACGGCCTCAGGCCGGAGGGTAGAGCACGGCGGTGTTGCTGCGCGAGCTTCGCGAACGCGGCTACGCCGGCGGATACACGATTCTGACCGACTGGTTGCGGCCGCCGAAGAAGCAAGCCGGGTCCTTGGCGGTGCCGCGCTTTGAGACTCCGCTGGGCAACAGGTTTGCACTAAAGATCACACCCTTTTGTGCTGCAGAAGATCGCGAGGAGGACATACTCAGGAGGAAAAACTACAGCCATGTAGGGCCCTTTCACGGACCAGACGACCAGGTTCTTTGTAATTCCGCTGAAACGAGCACCACCCCTGGGGGCACTCTCCAATTCCAGCTTTATTGACTCTCCCACCATGACCTGCTTCACGCGGGGTTCAGCTCTTCCGTGACGAGTTCGAGTCTTGCCCTGGCGGACCCGTATCACCTTCGCCTCGATCAAAGTTCCAGCATAGGCATCTGCATACGACGACGACCTGTTGAACACTCCTCCTGTCACAATGACGTCTTTGAGGACCCGAAATGTAAGAGTCGAGCCGATCGTCGCGTTCGCCCACGCTGCCGGGTCGACTGGGTCAGTTTGATGGGTACTTTGAACGGAACTATCGCTAGTCCGTAGAGTGAGTCGGAAGAATCCGCATGCACGGGTTCAAATCCAAGTTGGGCAGGGAGGTTCATCGAGCTTCTATATGCGAATAACGTTTCCGCAGGCGTCACTCCACGGGCTTTGGCTTCGGCCTGACCGACTTGCTGCGCCGCCAGCAGGGGACAAAGGACCAGGCACAGCGCGTATGCAATTGGCTTCCTTGTCATGGGGCCTCCTCTGTTGCTTCGGGCTCGGCGGATGAGGCGAAAGCCTCGCGGGCGCCGTGGTGCTGCTTGCCAATCTCTGACCTGCACCAGCTCACAACCCGCGCCCGGCGCCTGAGGCCTGCGCCCGCAGCCGGGCAGCGGAGAGTATCTTCACAATCTGTTCTGCCATGGGACCGGAAGCGACCACTCCGTCGAAGGCCCTAACCCGGCCCGCGGCGAGAACGATCCTCGTGCTCTTGTCCGTGAGGACATAGGTGTGGATATGAGTGAAGTGGAGCCTGTCAACGTCGATCTGCAGATCGGCACTGCATCCTTCGCCGACGATGTTCAGCTCCAGCCGATCCCAGTTTTTCTGTTTCATCAGAGCCCGCTCCAGCGTGCTGACGGTGAGAAACAGCGTCTCAGAATGAATACAGATCGTCCGCGCATTCTTGATGGCCTGCACGCGCTCGGCGATAGCGCTCGATTGCGGAGCATCGGCCGCCTGTCGCGCTGCCGGAGCAGGCTGTGAACTCGTGGAGAGCGAAGCGGGTTGTTCAGACTGTGCCACCGCCAGCGGACAGAGGCTGAGAGAGAGAACGGCTCGAATCATCAGACGGTTCATCGGATCTCCTTACAACTACAAGAGCGATGTTAGGGAGATCGCGAAACGGTGTCGGACGCGAATGGGACACTTTCGTGAGTGTCACAGTGCCGGATGCGGGGATGCGGCGGGCTTTTCCGTGGCTTCGGATTCGACGGCGCGGAGTTGCGCGATGGAGGACTCATTGAGCAGGCGGAAGACGATGGGGAAGCATTTTTTCGGCAACTGCTGAGCCGTGACGATGTCGCAGATGACGGCGGAGGTGGATTCGAGGCCACGCTTCCAGCCGGGGCGGGTGCCGTCACGCACTAGGAGATTTTCTGGCATGAGACCCGCGTCCACGATCATAGTGCGTGCGATGCGCTGGAACTCGCTCCAGCGGGAAGCGATACCGATGAGATCGGCAGCGTGCTCGGGCAGGTAACGCTGCAGATTGGCCTGAAGTGCCGAGGCGACCGGGTTGACCTGCAGAATGGTGAGAACGGTTCCGGTGGGCAGGAGCTTGCGCACCATCGCGGCCTTGCTGGGAAGGGTCGCGGGAATGGAGCGCTCGAGGAGGTTTGCGTTGCAGCACTCGTCGGGCGTGCAAGCCGCCACTGGCAGCGCCAAGCTCGATTCCATCTCGACAGTGACGATTTTGCCCAACTCGGGGTCGGGCTCGATGACGAGCCAGCGCGCCGGCGGCTCGAACGAGAGCCAGCGGTGCAGGCGGGCGCGAACGAGCGCGTCGGGCGCGCCGATTTTGCGGGCCTTCCCGACCAATTCGCCGATGAGCTGGTCAACGGCCATCTCCGCGCCGAGACGGGCAGTAGGGCGTGCATGCGAGACGAAAACTCCGCTGCCGTGACGAAGCTCAAGCCAACCTTCGTGCTCCAACTCGCGATAGGCCGAGCTGGCGGTATTTGGATGAATGCCGAAGCGGCGCGCCAACTCGCGCGTCGATGGCAAGCGATCGCCCGGCAACATCTCGCGGGAAAGGATGCCAAGGATGACCTGTGTGATTAACTGCTCACGGAGGGGAACCTCTCCGTTTCGGTTGAGCCACAGCCGCATCCGTTTCCCTCAGGCTTCTCTCAAATAATCGCTCGCCGCCTATATCCAACTCAAGGGAATGCCGTGGGGAGGACTTTAGCCTGTCACCCTCTGGTGCTCTCTCTTTATCTTGAGCACGAGCAACAATGAACGCGTAATCGCCAACTCACTCACTGAGATCGCTGACGAACCCGGGACTCTGGGCGAATTACCGGCAACCCGGACATTACTACTCAGTAATTGTTGAAGGGCAAACGGTTGTTCACCAAATCTATCGGGCACGATCGAGCAGGACAGCTTCTCGATTGTGCAGGGTTGCTCGAATTGCCTCTAATCCGCTCTCCAGAGCTACTAGGTTCTCGAGGATCGAGGCACCATTCTTCCCGTTTACCATAGATCGAAAGAGTTCGCACTGACCCACCAGCCGCTCGTCGTGATCGATCAGGACCTTGAGCGTGGGTGCCTCGTGACGATACCGTTGGGTCATACGATCATTCTCAGGAACAGGCTGTTGCTGAATCAAGGCTTCCAGGGTACCAATCCCTCGAGCCAGGCGCTCCAAGTGCTGGGCTCCGACCACCGCGGCAGCGTCCGGAAATGGCTTCGCGCGGGAGGGCGCGGGGAGAAACTCCCGCCTGTATTCGGTCTCGGCCCCGTTCACACTGGCCATCGCGATACCGAGCAGCCAAGCGGCTTTGCTGCGAACGAGTTGGTCGTCTGCACGCAACTGGTTCTCGACGCGGTAGAAGTTGTAGCCCCAGCCATAGAACAGGTTGGTGGCGATTTGTCGAAGGGCGCCGGCGTCGTAGAATCCCAGGCTCGACACTATTTTTCACCGCGCAATGTTGCCTCGGCCAATGCTGCGTCGATGCCTAACGGATAGACTCCGGTCGCGAGACTACCGACGTTGAATGGCAGGCCGGCCGCGGCGTTCGGGGCAGAGACAAGGCCCTTTTCAGCCATTCGCAACGCCAGATAGTAGCGCACTGCTTCGATCGGAGTAAGGCCGATAGCCTGCAGCGAGATTAACTCGCGCATGCGCTCGTCCTTCGGCATGATGAGGATCTTCAGATCATTGAGCGTAATGCCATACGTTCTCAGGAAGTCGGAAAGATGGCTTTTCACCAACTCGCGGACCTCACTGATGTGTTCATTGATGTCTTCCATCTTCGTCACTTGGACGATCTGATTGATCGCTTGCTCAATGGCCGGTCCCGCGTAATCGGCCACTTCATGCGTGTCAATCAAATGGCCATTGAAGGGCAAATGAGTAATCAGGTCGAGTGCTGCCTCTTTAGTGTCGACGTGGATGTAGTAATCCACCTGGTAGGCCATTTCGGCCATCTCCTCGCTGGTCGCAACTCCCTCGCTACGGATCAGCAGCTTGGATCGGTTGATGTAGATGACCTCGTAAACCCAGGGGGAGGAGCCGCCGAAGAACCCTTGAGCAATCGAACCGAGGAGAGGTTTGTCCGGAGTGCTGAGGGTGTACTGACCGGTCTCGTAAACATTTAATACGGCACCGCGCGATTTCAAAACACAGAAATGATTACTCTCGACTGTAAGCAGTGAACCGGACACGATGCTGTCGTCTGCAATCTTGACGGCCAAGCTCTTAGTCCCGAGCATATCCGTTCCGTCATGTTGAAGCGATGTGATGACCTGCCGCGCTATCGCCATATTCTTATCCTCGATCAGATCACTTTCGAGCCAGCATACTCTAACCTGTAGGGCATACCAAGCACGCCGCTCAGTCAGAAGGGTATTGCAATACGCGGCTGATCACCTCTAGGCGGTTTGATCCGGTTTGCTCAACATGGAACGTTTGCGGATTAGAAATGAAGAGCCGGGCCCACGAACAACGGACCTTTCTACCGAAGAGGCGTTTCGAGACAACTCTCGAAGCGGATAATCGCCGAATGTCAAATCGAGCGGGTTCAGGCTGTAAACGCGCTTTATCGCCGAGGCACTCTCTGAGAGGTTTTCGTGCCCTTTGAAGAACGTTTTTGTGGGTTGCGGACGATCGCCGCCAGCCCGGACATTACTCGATTTTTGGGTTGGGGAAGTGTTGCCGACAAACCGACCGAAGCGATGAAAATGCGAGAGCTGTCCGGGAGATGAGCGCATTGGCCTGGAGTCATCAATTGAAGTCGAATTTGGCCTTCTCAATTTTGGCGTCATTGCATAGGTGAGCTTTGTCGGATAGTGATGCTGAGGTTGATGCCATCCGTACGCTACTTCGCGCTGTTCAACGGTATTTTGATTTGTCGCCGGCGTTAGCAAAAACCAATACCGGCCTTGACAGGCAAAAGAGCCCGAGCGTACTCTTTCGTCATGCGGTACTCCCTGGAACACAAAGCGCAAAACCGCGAGAAGATTCTTTCTATGGCCGCTCGCTCTTTTCGCGAACGCGGCGCCGACAGTAGCGGCATCGGAACAGTGATGAAGAAGGCAGGCCTGACGAAAGGGGGCTTCTACCGGCATTTCAAGAGCAAGGACGATTTGTTCGTCGAAGCCGTGGCGCGGGCATTCGACGAAATGGGAAGCGGCATGGTGGAAATTGCAAAGTCCGCTCCCGAAGGCCAGGCTCTGCGGGCCATCATCGACCGCTATCTAAGCACGCCGCACGCGAATTCGCCGGGAGGCGGTTGCGTGCTCTCTGCCCTCGGGCCGGAACTCGCACGAAAGCCTCGGTCGGTGCGGAAACGGATTGAGGCGTTGCTGGATGCGTATCGTGAACGGTTATTGCCATTTGTTCCTGGTCAGACACGAGGAGAGAAACTGACGAAGATTCGAGTGTTATTTTCCAGTATGGCAGGGGTGTTGATGATGGCCCGGGTTACTGCGGACCCTCAAAAGCGTGAGCAGAGGTTGATGGAGGCGAGGAACTTTTTTACAAAGTGCTTCGCTGAAAACTGATTTTTTTGCCCCTAAAGAGTACGTACGTCCTCTTTAGGGACAGAACCTGACCAGACTGAATCGAGGTAAAGCGATGAAATTCATGATTCCAGTTCTCATTGCAATGCTACCGGTAACGTCCGTAGCGCATCACAGTCCGGCACATCAGGCGTGCCCAGCGTAGCTATACCGAAAACCAGCGAAGTGATGGTCATTCAGACTCCCCGGCAGGGCGTAACTCCTCAGCAGATCATGGCCGTGATGCCGTCAGAAGTTCGGGCAACCGTCAAGCTCTACCTCGACGGAAAAATCCGTGAGTGGTATTCGCGCGGCGATGGCAAAGGCGTCATCTTCCTGGTCGAGGCAAAGACTGAGGACGAGGCACGAGCTGTTATGGAGACGCTGCCGCTTGCGAAGGAACAGTTGATGGATCACGAGTACATTGCAGTCGGGCCCCTGATGCCGCTGAGGGCGTTGATAGGGCCACGCGCGCAGCAGTGACTCCCTCGCGATAGCGCTACTGAAGGAAGAGAGCCCTGAGAAGGAGACGAACATGATCAAGCCACGGATTGTCGTGACCGGCGCGACGGGAAAGACGGGGAGTGTCGTTGTTACGGAGCTGTTGAAGGTCGGCTATCCCGTCCGCGCCATGGTGCACCGAGAAGATGGCCGCAGCGCGCGACTGAAAGCGCAGGGAGCCGAGATCGCGGTCGTCGACATGAGCGATGTCGAGCGTGTCGCCGACGCGCTGAAGGACGTCCAGCGGACATATTATTGTCCGCCTATCGATCCTTACATGATTCAGGGCGCGCTCGCCTTTGCGATCGCCGCGAAGGAGGCCCGGCTGGAACACATTGTCGGCCTCTCCCAATGGCTGGCGAGCCCTTCGCATCCCTCGCTCATGACCCGCCAGCATTGGCTCGTCGATCGATTGTTTTCGATGACGCCTGGAGTCGCGCACACGATCGTCAACCCAGGCTTCTTCGCGGATGACTACATGGTGACGATTGGACTGTCTGCGAATCTCGGTCTCCTGCCCTGGATCTTCGGCAATAGCCGCAACGCGCCGCCTTCCAACGAAGATATCGCGCGAGTGGCCGTCGCGACCCTGATGGACCCTGCGCGACACACGGGGAAAAGCTACCGTCCCACCGGACCGGAGCTTCTCGGAGCGGAGGACATGGCCAATGCTATCGGCCGAGCCGTTGGGAGGTCAGTCAAGGCCGTGCCAACTCCGACCTGGCTGTTCATGAAGGCCGCACGCATGAGCGGCTATCCGATCGATGTGTTCAGTGGCCTTCGCTACTACATCGACGATCACAAGCGCGGCGCCTTCGAGTTGGGGGCGCCAACCACGGACGTGCTCGATGTGACCGGCCACCCCGCTGAGGACTTCGAGACGATCGCCCGTCGTTATGCGGCGCCGCACCGCAACCAGCGGACCCTCGGCAATTGGCTTCGCGAGTTTGTGCAGTTCATGCTCGGCCCGCTCAGCCCTGGATTCGATCTGGAGCGCTACGACCGCGAACTGCGGCGCCCCTTCCCGTCTGTGACGCAGTTCGCAACCGACTCGAAGATATGGCGACGAGAGCACGCAATCGCAAACGCCCCGCCGCCGGGCCGCGACAAGGCTCCAACCGCCATGACGAGTCACGCTCAGCGGCTGGAATTCTAGAAGGAGATTACCTGGCTGCCCCAACCCGGGGCCCAAAAGGAGACATCCATCATGCCACAACAGATGATCTGGTTTTTCGTGAGCATCGCATTCAGCCTCATCGCGTGGGGGATAGTTGCCGCTCG
>DATAYL010000235.1:0-20558 GCA_036272575.1 Bryobacteraceae bacterium
CGTGAAGCGCAGCACAGGGCCGCGCCGGGGCCGCAACACCGCCGCATCGCGCAGCAAGCATGCCAGCACGCTCCATGGCACGCATGTGGCGGCTTCCCGACACGTAGGCACCTCGGCCGTGCATCGGCGTCCGGTGGTTCGACCAACCAGCATGGCTGAGTAGTAGGCGAAATTCTTTCGGCGCAGGCTGAAGTGTGCCCCGCGTGAACGCCTACCCACACTGGTAAAATTCGGGAAATGCCAGGTCGCACGGTATTCACAGTTCTGGAAGAAACCGCTAAGCAATATG
The DNA here is from genome assembly GCA_036272575.1 of Bryobacteraceae bacterium. Lineage (GTDB taxonomy): Bacteria > Acidobacteriota > Terriglobia > Bryobacterales > Bryobacteraceae > Bog-105. The sequence goes on from DATAYL010000235.1 coordinate 290, forward strand.
GAGAAGCCATTGCTCTCTATCAGCCGACCGGAAGCAAAGCCGGGTCCAGTTACCGCACGCATTCCTGGAACGAATGGCTGCGCAGTTCAAGGGAAATTGCACTGGGTTTGCAGTCGCTCGGTTTAAAAAAGGGCGATATTGCAGCCGTCCTTTCAGAGACACGGGCAGAATTTTACCTGGTAGACGTCGGCATCATGGGAGCGGGTGCGGTGTCGGCCGCGCTCTACACCGCGTATCCTATGGCGGACTTGGCGCAGAACATCCGGGATGCCGCTCCTCGCGTTCTGTTCGTTGAAGACGTAAAAACCAGGGAGGCTTTGAAATCGGCGGCGCAGGAGCAAGGCGTAGCTTGGCCGGAACACGAAATCCTGATGACCGGCGAACTGCCCGGTATCCTGACTCTTGAGAATCTGCGGGTTCGCGGGCAGGAGATCCTGCAGCGTGATCCTGAGGCGTTTGCGAAGTTATTGGCTACAATTTCACCCGAAGATGGCGCGATTCTTTACCTCACCTCGGGAGCGACCGGCCAACCGAAGATGGGGCTGACCAGCCACGCCGCAGTCCTTGCCAATATCGACATGGGACCGGTGGCACTGCCGATCGGACCGAAAGACTCGACGGTCGTATTTCTGCCTTCGGCACACATCGCTCAGCGAATTGTGCTCGAACTGGTGCCGATGCGCATGGGAACGCCAATCTATTTCTCCGAGAGCCTGGCGAAATTACCAAACGAACTCCGGTCCGTCCGGCCAACCATATTCCTTGCTCCCCCAAGGGTCTGGGAGCGCATGTATGCCACCATACAGACCGAGATTAAGAAGCGCCCAGCGATCGCCCGTAAGCTATTTCACGGTGCGCTGGGTCTAGGGTTGAAAGCCGTTCAGTACCGGACTGAAGGAAAGCCGCTGCCACCGTGGATGGTTCGATCCTTGAAAGTGGCCGACAAACTGGTCTTCAGCAAGATCCGGGAGCGGCTGGGCGGAAACATTCGGATCGCCGCCTCCGGCGCCGCACCGTTGGGCAAAGACTTGGCGGAGTTTTACGCCGCGATCGGGATGCCGCTCATCGAGGGCTACGGGCTCACTGAGGCCGGAATTCTTTGTTTCAATCCGATCGACAATCCGAAGGCCGGCAGCATCGGAAAGCTTTTGCCGGAAGTGGAAGGGCGACTGGCCGAAGATGGCGAGCTGCAGGTACGTACACCCTGCCTTTTCGAGGGATACTACCACGATGAAGCGGCTACCAGATCCGTGGTGAGTGAAGATGGCTGGTTCTCTACCGGAGACATAGGCGCCGTCGATGCCGATGGTTTCTGGTACATCACGGGGCGCAAGAAGGAGCTGATCGTGTCGTCGAACGGAAAGAAGATCTATCCGGCGCGGATCGAAAGCTTGTTCAGGGTGGAGCCGCTGGTCAACCAGATTCTCATTCTGGGTGACAAGAAGCCTTATGTGACCGCTCTGTTGACGCTGAATGCGGCCCAGGCGAAAGACTTGCAGGATGACGGCTCGACTACCAAGGCAGTCCAAGCAGCGGTGTCGCGGGTGAACAAGCAACTGGCAGATTTCGAAAGAATACGCCGATTTAAAGTGCTTGCACAGGATTTTTCAATTGAGCAGGGCGAACTGACACCAACGATGAAGATTCGTCGTGCACGTGTGCTGGAGAACCACCAGGAACTCGTAAGCCAACTCTATTTAGGGCGAGAAGACTCTCCGTAAAGAAGACGTCAGCGGGAGCGGCATCAACGGAAGCCAATTTGAGGGGAATGGCCGCCCAACTTTCAGCTGCCGGGTGAGCAGGTTTCGCATCCATTTCGTCAAAAAGATCGTTGAGGTTGACGTGTGGCTCCTTCAAACGAACGATGATCCCTAACGAAACCGCTCCGAAGATAGCGGCGGTGGTGATAGCGAATAACATGACAGACTCCTCGATTATAGGCGCATCCGCGTATGCAAGCCCGGTGAATTGTGGCGCTGCTAAAGTGTGGAGAAAATACGGCGTATTTCTCACAGAGATCATATGCCGCCAGTTGTAGATCAGCCCATTCGGCTATTGCCGATTTTCCGCGAACGCGTTTGGGGAAGAGAGAGCCTTGCGCCATATTTTTCCGAGATTCCCTGGACAGGGAGTGCTCGTAAGGAACTTATCGGTGAAGTTTGGTTTACCTTTACGGAGAATCAGACATCCCTGGGTATTCCTCTGGGCCAACTAATCGAGCAGCAGCCAACCGTGCTCGGAAAGGCGGCTGACCCGAAGCACCCAGGCGTCTGTCCGCTGCTGGTGAAGCTGTTATTTACGACTGAGCGGTTATCGGTGCAAGTGCATCCGGACGATGAATACGCCGAGGTGCACCACAGGAGCCTGGGTAAGACAGAAGCCTGGTACGTAATGGAAGCAGAACCGTCCGCTGAAGTGGCCGTGGGATTCCGCAAAAAGATTACGCCGGAGAGGCTGCGGAGTGCCGCCGTGAGCGGCGAAATTGAACAACTACTCGACTGGCGGAAGGTCAAGCCGGGCGATGTGGTGTATACGCCAGCCGGGACGGTGCATGCCATTGGAGCAGGGCTGACAATTTGCGAAATCCAGGAGAATTCAGACATCACCTACCGGCTCTACGATTATGGACGTCCGAGGGAACTGCACTTGGAGCACGGAACCAAGGTATCGGATTTGGGGCCGCATACGGCGGATCAACAGCCCGTAAATTTAGCGTCCTGGCGGCGGCAATTGGCCGCGAGCGACTATTTTCGGATCGAGCATTTGCGCCCGCTTAAGAACCTGGAGATCGAGCGCGGTTTGCCATACTACCTGCTGCTGGTATGCCTGAAAGGATCGGGATCTATCGGGGGACAACGCTTCGAAACAGGACAATGCTGGATGATTCCTGCCGGCGGAGCGGAGGTAGATATTCAGAGCACGGACGCGGAATGGATCCTGACCTATACGGCCGACGAGGCCACGAACGCGCTCCACGGCGAGTGATTACATTCGGGACTATTTCGGCAGGAAGGCTCGTAGCAGGATCGCAATTCTTATGGGCTTGGCTACGCTGACGCGGCGGCTCAGAACGTTGTAACGGCTGCGTTCAATCTGGTGGAGTAGACGAAGATAAATCGCGCGGAGCGCCCACAGGGAGCGGCGACTCTTAGGATCGATTAAGTCAATGAGCGGCGCGGATACTGCATAAAACTGGCGGGCGCGAGCGGCTTCAAATTGCATCAGACCGCGAAACGCCTGGTCCTCTTTGCCCGAACGAAGCTGAGCTGGCGAAACCTGGAAACGCTCTAAATCTTCCTGAGGCAGGTAAATGCGATCCATAGCTGCGTCTTCGCGCACGTCGCGCAAAATATTGGTGAGCTGAAAGGCAATGCCACATTTTTCGGCGAGCAGCAACGCTTTGAGCGAATGAAATCCAAAGATGTGAATGACGGTGAGACCGACGACCGAGGCGACGTGATAGCAATAGCGATAGAGCTCTTCGAACGTCTGCATAGCGCACGGCTCAAGGTCGGATAAAATGCCGTCGATCATTTCATGGAAGTAGCGGTGGGGAATGCGATAGCGTGTGACGGAATGGTGAAAGGCCGGCCAGATGGGGCCGCCTTCGACCTCGCCGCGAAGGGCACGGTCGAGTTGCATGCGCCAGTCCATGACAGCGAGGCGGAGCTTGGACCGATCGGAAGAAGCCGGATCGTCACTTAAATCGTCGCATTGGCGCATGAAAGCGTAAATGGCGCACATGGCGTCGCGCTGCGGTTTTTCAAGCAATAGAAATGAGTAATAGAAATTCTTGGCTCGGCTCTTAGCTACCGATCGGCAATAGCTGTAAGAGGCCTCAAGGCTGGTTTGCAGAGGTAATTGTATTTCGGGCAAGTTGAAGAGCTGACTTTATTATGGCGGAGCTTCGAGTTTCGCGCGTGCCGAAGCGCATTCTATGCTTTATCGCTCCGCTTCTTATGCAGCCGAATCTCAAACAATTTCGGCCAGCATTTGCCGGTCACAAATAACCGATCCCCCGCCGCATCATAAGCAATTCCGTTCAACACATGCTCTGGATCATCCGGCTGCCATAAACCTCGTAAATCAATCCAACTAATTACCTTCCCGCTTGCCGGATCGATCCGCGCAATTCGCTCCGTGTGCCAGATATTGGCAAAGATCTCCCCCTTCACCCACTCGAGCTCATTCAAATTCTCTACTGGTCTGCCGTTCGCGGTTACGCGCAGCCGGCCAATTTCGGCGAGGTTATCCGGATTCCAGAAACGCAGATCCGGAGTGCCGTCGTCCATGATGATCCGCTTGCCGTCCTGAGTCATCGACCAGCCTTGTCCCGGGTACTGAAACGTTTGCAGCAACGTAAACGTGGCGAGGTCATAAATGAATCCTGCGCCCGTCGTATACGTAAGCTCAATCAGCCGGTTCTTCCATGCCACGATGCCTTCACCGAAATAAGGCGCGGGAAGCTTCAGCTCCTGCATCACCTGACCCGTCTCGAGCCGCACCTTACGAACCGAAGATTTCCCCTCGAGTCCCGTGCCTTCATACAAAAACCCGTGCAAATAAAACAGCCCCTCTGTAAAGGCGCCGGGATCGTGAGGGTATGTATGCACGACGCTATAGCCGTACTCCGGTATCGCCGCGCTGGCGCTGGAAGCCGCAATGCACACGACGAGCAAAAAAGTTCGCATAAGAAAGAAGCAAAATATGAGCACCACTATCCCACGCCGCCGGTTCCTGCAAGCGACCGGTGCCTGGTTGTCCGCGCTGGCCGCCAACGCTCGCCAAAGAGCAACGGTTATGAAGATTACCACGGCCCCAGCACAACCTTACCCTCGACCAGTCGCCTGATTCGCTTGCAGTCGACTTCACGCGGTCTCTGGTCGCGGACGCTCCACCTACTTCAGATTGCCGGGGCGATCCCCAAACCGATTATCTGGGTCTAACCGGTCCATCTGGGAGCGCGTTTGTAACATCTACATCAAGCGCGCAGCGGCGGCGACCGCCTTATCACCAAAGCCACTTCTTCGACATGCCGACTACAAGAACGCCCGAATCGGAGCCGGCCACCTTTGCAAATGTCAGTTGTATATTAGAAGACCCAGGTTCAGAACGGCGCTTTTGCGGACTATGTCGCAAAAGTTGAGCAGATGTTTCGGCTCCGCTCCTGACCTCCGGGGGCCAATGGGCGGCATGCCAGGAATGTGTTCTTGGCCTTTTCAGTGCAGTGAAGACCAGACATGTTCCAGGTAAGGTCCGCGAAACAGGGTGAGGGGATCGAGGCCGGTAGGGCCCAGCGGCTAGCACCCAGCGAAGGCTCCTTGCGATTCGCTCATCAAGATGTAGGCAAACGTTAATCGAGGTGTAATCCTCGGAGGCTACCGTCGACTGAGCGCCTTGTCTTTTACGTTTGTAAGGCGCCGTGCCTCGATCCGCGAACAACGCCATCGATTCGCAACCGACGGAGGACTGTCGTGTGTCGAGCGGACGTTCACCTCTGGCTCTAAGGAGATATCGCCAAAATGAAAGCGAGTATTTTGGTAACATGTGGCCGCTTGGCCGCGGACGGAAGGCTGCTGGCTGCTGCCTCAATGGCTGTTCTCATGGGCGTTTCTCAATTACAGGCCCAGCAGAACGGCAGACCCATCCCCCTGATTCCTGGGAACCTGGTTGTTACCCGCAGCGTTTACACGAACGCCGATAACATCACGGCACAGGAAACCAATTTGCCCCCGGGCTGCACTCCCGTTACGACAGCCAATCCGAGCCCTGCGGACCCCTGCGCGACGGCGGTAGTGAACAGCGCCTACCCATTCGTGTTTAACAATGCTACGGTCGATGGCAGCTTCGGCGTCACGTCCAAGATCTTCCTTGACCAGATTCTTCCCTTCGGAATTGTGCTCAGTTCGATCGAGGTACCCAACAGCAGCGAGAGAGGAGTGACCGCGACCAGCGATCAAGTGGTCACCAGCTTCTCTTCCAAATCGGAATTAGCGATAAATCTGTCGGTCGACGGCAAAGCGCTGACCTTCCTGGGCTATTACGCGCCCGTCAGCGCAATTGACGTTTCGAATTCGAATACGCCCGGAGAAATCGATCCGACCAATCCGATCGGACCGGCCTACTACCGCTCTGTTGTGCAAGTCGACGCGTTGGGGCGCTTTCAGTTTACGAAGACGAATGCCTTCACCGGTGATAATGGCCGCGCGGCGATCCTGAACGACAGCGCCGGAGCGGATGTGTACTACATGGCAGGCAATGCGGGCAACGGCACTGGCAAGGTTCAGCCGGCCGGCACCATTCTCGGCACGGGCGCGCAATTCGCGAGACCCGCAGACGAGCCGGAAGCTTTGCAAACGCCCGGAACTCCCACGCCCTTGGGCAGCTTCAACATTACGCAGTTAGGCGAAAGCATAGATAAGGTTGGAAAAGACACGAACTTCCGCGGCTTGAGGGTTTTCGACAACGTGGTCTACTACACCAAGGGAAGCGGCAGCAACGGCGTTAACACGGTCTATTTCGTCGACAGTACCGGCACGGTGTGCACCGACTCAAATGGCGTGGGTCTTCCCGTTGCCGGCGCCAGCCTTCCGACATCGCCACTGGCTTTGGCCAGCACCAACCCAGCGACCATTCAAGCGAATGGCTTGCAGCCCGACAATATGTGCATCCTGAAGGGTTTCCCGACAACGCTCGCTAAAGCTTCGACCGGCGTCAGCTATCCGTTCGGCATTTGGTTTGCGAGCCCAAAGGTGCTGTATGTGGCGGATGAAGGCAGCGGCACCACCGGAACGAATGTCAACGGCTTCTACGATCCTGCGACGCCGGCTCAAAATCCCACCGCTGGACTCCAGAAGTGGATCTTCAACGGAAGCGAGTGGGAGTACGCCTATACGTTGACGAACGGATTGGATCTTGGAGTTCCGTACACCGTACCCGGCTATCCCGATGGGTTGAATGACGGGCCTGGCGGGAGTGGATTTCCGTGGGCGCCAGCCACGGATGGCCTCCGCAACATCACAGGCCGCCTGAGTTTTAACGGCACCGCAACCATTTATGCGATCACCTCTACCATCAGCGGCAGTGGCGACCAGGGCGCCGATCCGAATAAGCTGGTGGCAATTACGGATGACCTGAGCGCCACCACTCTTCCGGCTTCCGAAAGATTCTGGACGGTGAAGACCGCCCGCTTCGGCGAGGTTCTGCGGGGCGTCGCTTTTGCGCCGGGGACGCGAACGCATTAGATTGGTAACCACAATTGAGGCGGGGACCTTAAACCCGCCTCAATCGATTCTTAGCGTGCCGAGCTAGCCAGTAATTGTCTCCAGTCGCTTGGGCGAGAAAAGGGCTAGTCTCGCCATCATGCCATTGCGTCTTCTCCTTCCAGCCAATCGCTTGTTGGATGGAGCGTAACGTTGAAATGCAGAATGCACCAGCGGGCATGTTCGATAACCAAGAGCAGTACAAGGTGGTGCGGAAATAATAAAGGTTGGGCGGTAAAGACGTCGAAGGCGCGAATTGCGTCGCGATGGTGTTTAGAAAGGCGAGCCACTGACGGGTCTTGCTCTCCTCTGGGATAAGCTTTAGGCGTTGCAGATGCCGCGCGACACAGTCGGTTCGGAGATTTGCCGAAGCGCGACTGCTTCCAGCGCCGAGTGGTAACGCGAGATCACGAATGCCGAAACAACATATGCCAAGAGCGCCGACAGCAGAGTCCTCATCACTGTGATGCTACTTGCCACTGTGATGCTACTTGCCGACCGTCAATGGTCATTTCGAAACGCGCGCTAAGCCGTTGGTTATTTATCGTTGATCTGATTTCGATGATCAACAGGGGCTTTGCGTATGAGGCGTCAAGAAAAAGCCCTCTCCCCGGTCATGGGGGAGAGGGCCGTTGCAGTCGGAACGTGTTTTACTCGTCCACGTCACCGGTGGGTGCCGGCTTGGTGAATTCGCTCGGAGGGCGAACTTTGCTCTCGCCGGGATAGGGGCGCTTAAAGCCGGTAGCCAAGTACCAATTCAGGTGGTTGACGGTGTCCGGGTCTTCGGCGTCGGGCTTGGTCAGTTTGCCGGCGAAGATCTGCTCTTTCTTCTGGAGCCAAGCCGTCTTCAGGGTCTCGGCCGCAGGGCTGCTCTTTGTGTTAGCTGCCGTCGCCGTAACGCCCTGATCCAGCGGGACCTGGTTCGGCACGTGTGTCCACGGCTTGAAGTTGGCGGCGGGCGGCTGGCCCTTGACGAAAGCCGTCCTCATCGGAGAAGCCACGAGGTCGAATTGGTTCATCGGCGGCAGACCGAGGATTTGCTCGATCGTCCGAGTCATGTTGACCTGCGTGTAGTAGGTGTGGTCGGTGGGTCCGTTCTGCACGGTGTATGGGCTAATTACATAGCCTGGGCTGCGATGACCGTCGACGTGGTCGACGCCGTTCTGTGCGTCGTCTTCCTCGATGAAGATCGCCGAACTGGACCACACATTGCTCTGGCTGATGTAGTCGATAATGCGCCCAACGGCCAAGTCGTTATCGGCCTGTTCGGCATCCGGGGTCGGCGGACCGCCGGTGTGATCGTCCATTACCCAAAGGATGCTCAAAGCGGGCACCGTACCGGCCGCGACGTCCGTCTTGAAGTCCTGCAGCCACACATCGACGCGGAACTGGTCGGGGATGCCCAGATCGAACTGCGGGAAGTTGGTGATGAGGTGGTCACGCACGGCCGGGAGAGAGGACTCTGCCTGAACGGTGTTCTGATAGAAGAGCGTCTTCTCCTGCCCAGCCTCGAACTTCTTCGCGTCGTTGTAGAACTGGCTCCAGGACGGCTCGCCGGTTGACCCGTCCGGCTGTTTGAACGTATCGTTCTCGACGTATTCGCCGTAAATCTTTACCGGCAGACCGGCGGTCGCGGCTTCCGAGAACAGGAAGCCCTTGTTCTGATAGGCGAGTGCATCTCCGGCGTTCCCGCCTGGATAGCTGCGGACCCAGTCAGGCGACTGGATGTCGTCGGCGTAGGGCGCCAAGCCCTCGGTGATCCACTGGTGACCGTCAGCCGACTGGCGGCTCGGGTCGTAGAAATTGTCCAAGAGCGGGAAGCGCTTCACCAGCGCATGCACGTTAGGCGTGTCCTTGCCGCCGAAGACCGCCAACGAGGGGTCGCCATTGCCGGCCGCCACGTCACCCAGGACCTGATCATAGGTGCGGTTTTCACGAATAATCAGGAACACGTGTTTGATCAACGACGGATCGCCGATCTTATTTGGGATTGCGACCGGCTTGGCAACCGGCGTACCGCCGGAGGCAGACTTGATATTCTGCGCGAGATCCCAGTGGTTGTTCCCGAAAACCTGCCTCGTCATCACCTCCAGGGTTCCGTTATCCGGCACGGGGACGATGCTGACGGTGCCGTTGTCCTGGTGGGTATTGTAGCTGGTGACGCCGAAGTCGGTCTCGAAGGAATAACGCGCGCCGATACCCTTGTCGTTGGCAACGATGAGCGAGTTATCGGCCTGGTCCAGTACGACCGAACTCGGCGCATAGGCAACCGGGATCATGCCCATAACGGGATCGTTCGCTTCGTTGCTGAGGTTGACCACTCCGATCGCGTTGGCATTGTAAAGCGCGACGTAGGCGACGCCTTTTTTGGCATCGACGGCGATTGAGTTCGGCGCGGCGCCATAGGCCGGTTGGCCTTCGCCGGGCACTCCGATCGGCAACCCAAGGTCGATCGTCCGCGTCACCTCGTTCTTGGTCGTGTCGATCATCGAGATGCTGTCGCTATAGGTGTTGGCGACTAACAGGTACTTTCCGTAGAACGCCATTCCGGTCGGGTGCAGACCGGTCGGGAGGGTAGCGGTGACCTTCATCGATGCCAGATCAACCACCGAAACGGTACCGGTGATCGCGGCTCCAACCACTGGGTCGGCGACGATTTCAGTGCCGGCGGAGTAGATCTGGAAATCCCCCTCCGTAGCAATACGGCCACCCTCGTTGCTGATGTAGGCGGTCGTGCCTTTGCTGTCGATCACGATGCTATGCGGCGCGTTGCCGACCCGAATCTGCTCACCCTGCTGCGGCGGGTTCGCGGTCAGGTCAATCTTGGCGAGCGTATCGTTCTGGTTGAGCAGGGCATAGGCGCTTTTACCATCCTTTGAGAGCGCGATGCCTCCGGGATAAGAAGTCTTTGGAGTATAGAAAGTGCCACAGGGTACCGCATAGGCGCCCGGAGGGCTGTTCGGAAAGCACGTGATGAAGGAATTGTTCGGCGCCACTTTGACTTGGGCGTCGTCGTCCAGCAACCCCTCGTCAGAGACCTTGGCGACGGTAACGTTGCTACTGTCCTGGCTGAACACCAGGTACTTGCCGTCCGGCGAATAGCTTATGCCGCTATAGCTGCCGCTCGAATCGTGTCCGAGCGTGATGTAGTTCTGCACGACATTGCCGGTGTTGGTGTCGAAAACCTCAACGGCCTGCGACGCGCCCATGGTCAGGACGGCGGCGGTGTGACTGCGAACATTGGGGTTCAGCGCGATGGCCTTCGCGCGGACCCGGATGCCGAGGTCAACTTGGGTGCCGGCTGGGGTGATCACCTGGCCATTGCTGACGACCCACGAGCCGTTTGGCTGCGGGCCGACGGCGTAGGTCGGGAACGGCACGGACTGACCAACGAACACAGCAGGAAGGCTCAGCCCCGTCGCCAGCAGCCCGGCGAGCGGACGCAGACGGTTGATCCGAGATTCATTTTTTGAGTTATCTCGAGAGCTTTTTCGAGACTTATTTCGGGACGCTTTTCGGAACATCTATGGTTCTCTCTCCATTGGGTTCTTTCGTCACACAACCCGGAATCGGCCGTGCGATATCTGGAAGGTACCCCTATGTTTTAGCGTCAGGATAGGGACGCCAAGATGACACCAAGATTACGATTCCGTCATGTTAGGCAAGGAAACGGGCAGGCTTAACGTGACGCGGGTTCCTTCCCCGCGTTTGCTTGCGATTTGCACATTGCCGCCGTGCAGCGACGCAATACTTTGCACGATAGCGAGTCCCAGCCCCGTACCGCCAAACATCCCGTTAGGACTTCCGCTCGCCGAGAAGCGCGTCGTCATCCGCGACCGCGATGGATCCACGCGGAAGAAGCGATCGAATACCCTCGGCAGCGCTTCAGCCGGAATCCCGACGCCAGTATCGGAGACCTCGATGTGGAGGTTGGATGAGTTTGTTTTCACGGTCATCAGGATGGCGCCGCCAGAGGGCGTGTGCGCTACAGCATTGGAGACCAGGTTGCTAAGCGCGCGCTGGATAAGCGACTGGTCTACTGCAGCGATTACCGGTTCACCTGGACAGGCTGTGGTTAGCGAAACCCCGGCATCGGCCGCTGAGGCTTCGTAGTATTCGCGCACACAAGTAAGCAACTGTGCAACGTCGGTCCTGTCCCGATGCAAAAGCGCCAAAGGACTCTCCGCGCGGCCGAGAAATAACAGGTCTCCAATCAGATTGGCTAGCCGTACAGCCTCTTCCAGACAGGACCCCAGCACATCGCGGTATTCTTCAGCCGTCCGCGCACGGGCTAAAGCGACTTCCGCTTCGCCGCGGATGTTGTTAACGGGTGTACGGAGGTCATGAGCGATATCGGCCGAGAAGCGTGAAATCCGTTCAAAGGAGACTTCCAGACCATCGAGCATGTTATTGAAGGTGGCGGCGAGGGAGGCGAGTTCAAACGGGTATCCTTCCGGCCGAATGCGCTCGCGAAGATTCGACGAGCTGATGCGGCGAGCAGTGGAGGCGATCTCCTCGACGGGACGAATACCTTGGCGCGCAATCCGGTGTCCAATGAGAGGCAGGAAAGCGCAAGCGGCCACAAGAATAGTCCAGAACCAGCGGCGATAGCCCGCCAGCAGCTCTTTTTCCTGGGAGACGTCAACAGCGATCTGAATGGTATCGTTTGAAGCGGCTGCCAAGCCGACAGGGGCGATCGCGGCGGCGACACGAAAAGCGTGCCCCTGTTTTCCGATGATTTGAAATGCGGACCTAGCATGGCTCCGCGATTCAGTCGTGAGCTGGGCAAGATCCATTTGCTCCGCCATGCCAGGCGTGGTCAGAAGCGGTGTATTGTGCTCGTCGAACAGGCGAATGAAAAAGCGTTGATAATGGCGTGCTGACGATTCCAGTTCGATTTCCTCGCGCAGCGCATCCCAGTCCGCTGGACGATCGCGAAGTAGGGTGCGCACTACGTTTAGCTTGTCCCCAATGAACATACTGGTGCTATTCTCCAGTTGTTTGAGGAGCACCAGATAGAGGCTGGCCGTAGCAAGAAAAATGAAGGCTAACCCGGCAAGCGCGTATCCGGCCGCCAGCCGGAAGGCTAAAGTTTCCCAACAGCGCGAGAAGCGCGCGAGCCTATCAAGGAAGGCGCACACAACGGGCCGGGAAACTCCCGCATCGCGCACAACGCCCGGGTGTGCGCTCGGCGTGCCACCCGAAGAACTAGCGTTTTCTTTTCCGTCTGGTGCCACGGGGATACCCTCTGGGTCGTGCCTTTTTGCGCTACCGGTCGGTTTCCATAACATAACCGGCGCCGCGAACAGTGTGGATCAGTTTCAGCGAAAAAGGTTCGTCCACTTTGCCGCGCAGACGCCGCATGTTCACATCGACGACATTTGTGTCGCTGTCGAAATTCATGTCCCAAACTGCTTCGGCGATCAAAGTGCGCGACAAAACCTCTCCCGCATGCCGTGCCAGTAGCGAAAGCAGAAGAAATTCTTTCGCGGTTAAATGGAGCCGTGTTCCGGCGCGGGTAGCACGTTGACGCAAGGTATCGATTTCGAGATCGGCTAAGCGGATGGGCTCTTGCTGGCGGGGCGAGGCCCGGCGCAGCAGTGAGCGCACCCGCGCAAGCAATTCGGAGAAGGCGAACGGCTTGACCAGATAATCGTCTGCGCCGAGTTCGAATCCTCGTACTCGTTCATGCACGGCATCCAGAGCGGTTAACAGAAGCACGGGCGCCTGACGTTTAGCCTCGCGCAAACGGCTGAGTACCTGCCAGCCGTCCATCTCCGGAAGCATCAAATCGAGGATGATGGCATCAAACTCGACTTCCAGCGCCAGGTGGGAACCGTCCAAACCATCCTTTGCAATATCGACAACAAAACCCACTTCGCCCAATCCCTTTTTTAGGAATTTAGCCGTTTTGACTTCGTCTTCTATGACTAGAATTCTCATACGCGTCCGCTTACCGCGCGACATCGGGGTGGAAATAGCGCCGAGCCCCCAGTGATGGTACAGGCGGCTTATAACGCGCTTATGACAATCGAGTGAAAACTTCGCCACCTGCGAGCAGTCCTAGATGGAGCAGAGTAAGCTTGCCGGTGCGGTGGGACTGCTTCAGCCCAATCATGATCGGGCGATTCCCGCGTCCACTTCCGACCCGTTGTCGACGAGCGCGCGGAGGGGTCCCAGCCACGGTTCGTAGCGTTGCCAGCGCGCGACGGAGGTGCGATAGATCGGCTGCCGGGTCTGCCACTTGCTGGGGGTCTTCACAGCCCGCGGATTGCATTCGGGGCGCAGGCAGGTGTCGTGCCACGCCAGGCCACAGGCCGCGATGATCCGTCGGATGACTGGTTCGGGCGCGCGGGTCAGGTCCTCGTAATCGAGCTCGATGAAGCGATCCGGTGGCAGCACGCTCCGCCAATGGTCAAGGAGCCGCTGGTAGCTGTGGAAATACGCGACCAGTTCGGCGCCTCCGGTCGGAAACGCCAAGCTCGGATGGAAATGAGTCTGATGAATCGACAGCGCCGTGTCGACTGCGGCGCGGCGGCAATGGATAATCGTTGCTCGCGGGAATGCCATGTGGATCAGCCCGGCCCACAGGAAGTTGAACGGCATCTTGTCGGTCACGCGCGCCGCCTTCGGCGCGATTGCGCGCAGTACACCGAGATAGTCTGCGGCCGTCTTGGCGAGGAACGGCTTCTCGTTCGCGGCGGCGCCGGACCGGTGCCACGCCGCCCCGCGCACGTTCCAGAAATGCAACTCGTCGCCGGCCCCGACCTCGGGATGCATGGAGACAATCTGCTCGACGAGAGTTGTGCCGGACCGCGGCATGCCGATGATCAGCACCGGCTTCTCATCGCGGCTGCCGAGTTCGTGCGCCCGCGCGACCCATTCGGGTGTGCAGCGGGCAATCAGGCGGTCGATCTCGGTCGAGAACGCGGCCGAGTCGAAGGACGCAGAGCCCCGGCGCACGGCGTCTGCGGCGTCAAAATGCTGCATGGCCAAGCCGTAGTCGCCAAGATCATCCGCCGCTTTGCCGATTGCGAGGTGAAGCCGCAGCCGTTGCGTCGCTTCGAGCTCCGGCGTGGACAGGGCGGCTTCCATCCGTCGCAGCAGACCGTCATCAGCGCTCGTGACGGGGCGACACCGGACCAGATCGTAGTAGCTTCCCGCGAGCAGCGGCGCGATCACGATCGTGCGTTGGAAGCATTCGCGGGCCTCGTCGAAACGGCCGAACTCAGAGAGCAGGTTGCCCAGCAGATCATGCGCCATGGCGTTCCCTGGATCGAGCGCCAGCGTGTGTCGCAGCACCTTTTCGGCTTCGTGGTTGCGATCCTCCATCAGCAGCGCCCGCGCCTTGCCAAGGCGGCCGAAGCTGGTTGTACCTCCGGTCGCCGCCGCGCGGCGGAAACAGCCGATCGCCTCGTCGCGATAGCCCAGTGTATAGACCAGGGCGCCGGCGCGGAACCACGCTTCGGTCAGGGATGGGAGCAACTCAGTGGCGCGGTCGTACGCAACGATTGCCGCGCCGATGTCGCCCAGCTTTTCCAAGGCGATGCCCAGGCGGAAATATGCGTCGGTGTAGCTCGGGTCGTTGGCGACGGCGCGCTGCAATGCCGCGATCGCATCCGGTACGCGGCCGATCTCGAGGTAGGCGAGGCCGAGATCATGCTGGATGATGGGATTGGACGGCTCCAGCAGCGCTGCATCGCACAACGGCGCGATCGCATCTGCCGGCCGCCCGGCCCGGAGCAAGTCAGTGGCTAACGTAAGCAGAGACGCCACGTGCTGCGGCGCGGTTGGGTTTGGAGACTGGGACATGGCGCGAACCTAGCGTGCAAGCTGTGGCGTGACCATCGGAATCGCCAGGGCAAGTTGTCACCCGACCATGATCTGCCAACCAGAAGAATTTTACGATACGGCAGTCTGCAGGCGGTCGAACGGGCGGCCGTCAACGGCCCTTCGGCTAAGGAGTGCTCCAACTCGCCTGCTTCGGAATTTCGTCTGACCGAAGGTGTTTCAAGCAGAACGGTAATAGATCTCCGACGACCGATGCCAACCATGAGCGAAGCGGAAGAGGAGAGCCTTCATTTTCCATTCAAACTCGGGGCCGTCTTGCGGTGAAACCTTCGTCTTGCAGTCCTTTCCGTCGTCCTCTCTGCACCTAAGCAGTGTACACTGATGCGAGCCGTTTGAGTGCCATGTTTGCCGTGATTCCCCGATGAGGTTTTGATGCACGCTTACCAGGACTTTCGCGAATTCCTCACCGTACTCGAACACGAAAAACAGCTCCTCCGAATCACTGAACCAGTCGGATTAGAACCCGATCTGGCCGCTGCAGCTAGTGCCGCTACAAAACTTGGGAATCGCAGTCCCGCGCTCTATTTCGACAACGTAGCCGGCTACTCGGGCGCGCGCATAGCCATGAACATTCATGGCTCCTGGGCGAACCACGCTCTGGCGCTCGGCATGGATAAAGAGGCCTCATTACAGGCTCAATTTTTCGAATTTGTGCGGCGATACCGGATGTATCCGGGAGAATTGGAGCGCGTAAACTCCGCGCCTTGGCAAGAGGTCGTCGTCGACAAAGACATAAACCTCTTCGAACTCTTGCCGTTGTTCCGGCTCAATCGCGGCGATGGTGGATTTTTTATAGATAAACCGTGCGTGATCAGCCGCGACCCGGATGATTGGAACAATGACAATGTCGAGAATGTAGGCGTTTATCGCTTGCAGGTGAAGGATCGCAATCATCTCGGAATTCAAACGGTTCCGCAGCACGATATCGCGCTGCAACTGGCCCATGCTGAAGCACGTGGCGAAGATCTTCCGGTCGCGATTGCGTTGGGCAATGAGCCGGTCATCCTTCTGATGGCTGCGACACCAATGTTGTACACACACTCGAGTACAAGATGGCCGCAGTGATGCAGGGCAAATCATACCGCGTGATGCAGACGGAAAAAGGGCTGGATATTCCCTGGGGTTCGGAATACGTTCTCGAGGGGCGAATTCTGGGCCGCAAACGACAGCCCGAGGGGCCGTTCGGCGAGTTTCCTGGGTACTACTCCGGGTGTCATCAGTATCCGGTGGTGGAAGTCGATCGTGTTTACCACCGCAAAGATCCCATCTATCAGGCCGTCTATGTCGGAAGACCATGGACAGAGTTGGATTACCTGCAGGCTATGACTACCAGCGCGCCCATCTTTGACCAGGTGAACGCTACGTTTCCCGAGGTGATCGCGGTGAACGCGCTATATACGCATGGCCTCGTGCTGATCGTCTCTACAAAAACCCGCTACGGAGGCTTCGCTAAAGCGGTAGGACTGCGAGTGCTGAGCACGCCTCACGGATTGGGGTATGCGAAGGTCGTGATCGTGGTGGATCAAGATGTAGACCCGTTCGACTTGAACCAGGTAATGTGGGCTATCTCGGTGAAGGTGAATCCGGCGGGTGATGTGATCATGCTACCGAACTTGGCAGAAAACCTGCTCGATCCAGCGTGCCAGCCAAGCGGGATGGTTCAGAAGATGATCATTGACGCTACCACGCCGATCGCGCCCGACATTCGAGGCGATTACGGAGAGCTGTTACAGACTCCGAACGGAACGGATGCCTGGCAGAAGAAGCTGGAAGCACTTACGAAGGAGTTGCAGAATGGATGATACCGCCAAAAAGCCTGCTCTCTCGCATTGTCCGCGTTGCCGGTCCAATACGACCGAAGTTCGCGCCGTCTCCCCGAAACCTGGTGTTTGGACTGTGTTCGGCTGTGATACTTGTTTCTATACTTGGCGTTCCACGGAGCCGGACGAGAACACCAATCCCGATAAATACCCGGCGGTCTTTCGCTTGATACCGGAGAATCTGCAGAGGCTGGCGGTGGCGCCCACGATTCCGCCTCTTCGTCAGAACAAATCTTAGCGGTACTGTTCGCCGGGGAGACATAACGATGAGGCAATTGGAAACTACGAATCCAATGTTCACCAGCAGGCGGAACATATTGACATCGTCATTGGCGCTGATGGCCTTCAATCGAGTCCAGGACAAGACTGAAAATGTGGTTACGATACCTGGCAAGCGGTCCATGATTTTGCACAACGATCGGCCGGAAGATCTCGAAACCCCGCTGCCTTATTTCAGTGAATGGGTTACGCCGAACGATGTCTTCTTCGTGCGACAGCACCTTCCTCGACCTGTGATTCAAGAAGCAGATTTCAGGCTGTCGGTGAGGGGTCGCGTGTCCCGTGAGATTCAACTTTCGGTAACGGATCTTAGAAAATTGCCGCAATACACGGTTGCCGCCGTTCTTGAATGCACTGGGAATGGACGCGGATTCTTTCGGCCACGGGTTCCGGGAATACAGTGGGAACGGGGCGCCATCGGCAATGCCGAGTGGAGTGGACCACGGTTGAGCGAAGTTCTCAAATTGGCCGGCGCGGATGTGCAGGCAGCCTATGTAACGTCCAATGGGGCCGATATCGGAGTGGCTAAGACGCCGGACTTTATCCGCTCGCTGGGTATGCGCAAGGCATTAGATCAGTCGACACTATTGGCGCTCAGGATGAACGGCGAGGTACTTTCCCCCTTGCACGGATTCCCGCTCCGCTTGATCGTGCCAGGGTGGGACGGCACGAGTTGGGTCAAGTGGGTCAATTCGCTGTTCGTCGATAACGAACCAGACCACGGCTTTTTTATGAACCCTGCTTATCGCTTTCCGAAGCACGCAGTGGCGCCTGGAACTGCTGCCAACCCCGCGGACCTGGAAGTCATTGAAGCTATGCCGATAAAGTCATACATAACGGGGCCTGAAGATAGCGCGAAGATTCCGTTAGCGCCGACCACACTCCGGGGCATGGCATGGGCGGGCGAGGAGCGCGTGACGAAAGTGGAGATCTCGACCGACGCAGGTGTCAGTTGGCGCGAAGCGCAGTTATCACCCAAGGACCTTCCTTTTACCTGGCGGTTGTGGACCTTAGATTGGAAGCCTTCAAAACCGGGCTATCATACAGTGCTCTCACGCGCGACGGACTCTACCGGTCGGGTTCAGCCGATGGTTGCGACATGGAACCCGTCTGGATATCTATTCAATGCAATTGATCGCATCGGGCTCGTGGTGGAGGAGCAATGAAGCACGTTTTGTTGTTGGCAAGTGTGGAAATTTGCCTTTGCGGCTTCTGTTTTTCGGCAGAAAGTACTGCAACGGAGACGGGCAGAAAACTAGAGCAAGCCTCATGTACGCCGTGTCACAGCCTTCGCTTGGTCGATTCGCAACGACTGTCAGCTCCCGCCTGGGCAAAGGAAGTCGACAAGATGATCGGATGGGGAGCGATAGTTCGCGATCGTAAGGCCTTGATAGAGTATCTTTCGACGAACTACAGCGACTATGAACCGGTTCCCATTCCGGCACGATCTGGCGACGATACTGCACGCGAGCGGCACAACTAGAAACGGCGGCTTCGAGGAGGCACAATCCATCCGAAAACGCCGGGTGGCCGGTTTCAATTTTGAACTGTTTTATCGGGCACGAAGCGAGGTGCGTTTGTAAAGGGCTAGGCCACGATGAGAGGTCGGAATGCTCGATCATACCCTTCCGTGTACCGATTATGGGTACACGGCGCTAGTCTTGTCTGTAAGTTATTTATTCCAAATAATTTGCTCCCCGACATGGATTGGAACCACGATTCGGAGCGATCTTTATTTTCTGTAAGTTATAGATTCTGCTTGGCCCAGAATATCCAAAACAGCCGCGTCATCCACGTTTTTGTACGGTTTTTGTACGATGAAATCCTGCTGACGATTTGTACGAAATAGCACTTGAGCACATTCCTCACCGAGCGCCCTCATTCGTCAACAATCGCATGCGACGTGCCGCCGGGGTCGTTTCGGGACGGGAATAACGTATCGCGTAGCAGGCTGCTCGCGAAAGGTGCCCACCATTCGCCGACCAACTGCCATCTTTCGCGACTTCACTTTCCGATAAGCCGGTTTTCAGCCAGTCAGCGCAGGCCAGTAAACACATCACGACTACCGAGGGGCTAATTGGCAAATCGCCTCTTCGACTCAGAGTTTGCGACCTACGGGCCGAAGCCAGCGGAGTCAAGCGGTTGTGCTTTTACGAATTGGGATCAGTCTCTGATCGGAGTTGACGCGGCGGTGGAAAATTGAAACTCAGCCCAGCCCTGTTTGCCGAGTCGATACTGTTTCGAGTCCTTACAATCGAAGCGACGTTCGTCTTTGGTCCAGGAGTAACGGTCTACGGTAATCTGCTTCTCGTGTGATTCGGAGTTGCCCGTGCGGATGACGTTGAATGAGTTGTTCTCCCCTTTGTTTCGGTCGGAAATGGCGGTGCCCGCCTGCACGAAAGCTATGGCCTGACCTTCAAGTTTGTAGCGAGTGCTGGTGCTGCCGGTGGAGCTGACGTGAACGTGGCCGGCGAGCAAGATGTCGACAACAGGCGCGAGGAGAGTCACAGCCCGACGGGAGTGGCCAATCAATAGATGCGGATTGGACGGCTCGGGGAGGTCGAACGGGTGATGCGTGACTAGGACACGAAATAGTGCGCTCGGGAAACTTGCGAAAAGGCCGACTAAGTCGTCGAGCTGTGAGTCGGTAATCTTCCCGCCCTTCACCGGGTATAGATGGGCGCTGTCGGCGCCGACGATGGCAAGCTCATCATCTATGAAGGCGGGCTGAAGGTTCTCCGTGATAAACCGGCGATACTTGTCGAGACCCTCGGTGAAGCGCCGCCAGAGATTATAAAACGGCAAGTCATGGTTGCCCGGGACGATGATCTGGGGCCACGGAAGCGAATCGAGGAAGTCGCGTGCATCCTGGAACTCGGCGTCGGTGGCGTGCTCAACAAGATCGCCCGACACCACCAGCACATTAGGGCTGATTCGCGTAAGTGATTCACTTAGCGCCTTGGCGAGTAGAGGATCGTTGTATCCGAAGTGCAGGTCAGAGATATGGGCGATGAGGCGCATCAGTCTTCACGTTCAGGTAGAGACGGGTAAGAAGCC
>DATAYL010000236.1:0-3765 GCA_036272575.1 Bryobacteraceae bacterium
AGCCCAATGGTTAGCTGCCCATCGTGCAATTTCCTCATTCGACGTATCGTCGTTGTGCTAGAGTTCTTCACTGCCGGTCTCCTTATCTCGTGCGCCTCGAGCGCGTCGATAACTTGGGAGCTTAACGCATCCCGCCGGAGATCGGCCTTCTCATCCCATCTGAAGTCGCCACTTGAGAGCTACACAGGTGACACTCCCTCCCCGCCGCCCCTACTTACGCCACTCGGCCGCCGTGTACTCAACGCCGAATGCCGGCTTGAATTCGTGCGGGAAGGCAGCAGCCTGCCGCGCCTGAGCCGCGGCGCGCAAGGTCCGCTCTGCAAATCCGTTCGCGGCGACAGTAAATTGACTCTCTTAGCTACGCAATAGCTCTATTAGCGTACGCGAACCACTGAGTACGATACCGTCGCCCTTCTAGCCGCGTGAGACTCGCTGAGGACGACTCGATTCTGGTCAGAGGCACCGCGCTCAGTTGGCTAGATCCGGGTGATCTCAATACCGAGTTTTTCGAATGGCATGATGGCTGAGGGAGGTGCCCCGGTATCGGTAATTAACTTGTCAATTCCCTTTGTTGGACAGAGGAGGTACTTACTGACGGAACCGAGTTTGCTGTGATCAGCTACCACGACCTTCATCTTGGTATTCTGCACGAGTTTGCGCAGAACTTCAGCTTCCGAAGGATTCGTGCAGGTCAGGCCTTTTTTTGCATCGATGCCATCGACGCCGATGAACATGATGTCGGAAAACAGCATCTCGGCCGCTGCCGTCGCGAGGGGACCTACGAGCGTGAACCAACTTCCGCGGAGGTGCCCCCCGGTCACGATCACCTCGATGTCTTTCCTGTTACTCAATTCCATCGCAACATTCACCGTATTGGTGACAATAGAAATGTCGCTGAGCACCTTAAGGCTTCGAACCACTTCGATCGTCGTGGTTCCCCCGGTCAACGCGATCGTTTGGCCCGTGCTGACGAGTTTCGCCGCTGCGAGGCCGATCCTACGCTTTTCTTCGGCAAAGCTGCTCACCTTGTCCTGAAACGAGCTGTCATGCCGAAACGGCTCGTAGAACAGTGGTCCAATTTGCACGGCACCACCCCGGGTTCGCCTGAGCAAAGACCGGCTTTCTAGGTCTTCTAAATCTCGGCGGATGGTGGCGATGGATGCGCCGAGCGTCGAGCAAAGCTCGTCAATGGCGACGACGCCGGCCTCCTGTAACCGCTGAAGGATGTATTCATGGCGAGCAACCAGGTTGTCATTCTTTGCCGGCATATTGCTTTAGCCTAACCGTGTGGTTTGTGAAGCGGGATTCATAACCTACAAGTGATAGTACAGGCGTGAGATGTGATCGAAGGTCCCTCTCGATCGGCACGAATCGATAATTTGAGCGTTATTCGTGGTAATGATCAACTCAAATGATTGGAATAGCCTTTTTAGCTCACATATTACGATATAATTGTGCTTTTGAATATCCAGGTTCCAATATCTGCCCAGGGCGCTTGGTGCGAGCTTGAGCGCAATACCCGTTTGACTCTGGTAACAGCATCGCCGTTGCGGAAGGCCGTCAATCATGAGCAACACATCGAACGGGATTGCAAACCTCATCATTGCTGGCATTGCGAACGCCAGCTTCACAATGCCCATGAAGTACGCCCGGAAATGGGCCTGGGAGAACACCTGGCTTGCCTGGTCTGTTTTCGCGCTTGTCGTTCTGCCTGTTGTGGCCGCCCTGGTGACTATCCCGAATCTATCGATGGTGTACCGCTCAGCGACGCCGCACATCATTCTCGAAATCTGTGGATTTGGCGCCGGCTGGGGAGTCGCGCAGGTCTTTTTCGGCATCGCGGTCGATATGATCGGAATTACACTCGCATTTTCTATCGTCTTGGGAACGTCTGCGGCCGTAGGCAGCCTGATTCCAATGGTGTCTCTGCACCGGGAACACCTTAACAGCGCGGCAGGATATGTAGTTCTTGGTGCAATTGCTTTCGTTCTATTGGGCGTGATCCTCTGTGCCGCCGCCGGAAGGATGCGTGAGGCAGCGAGCCTTCAATCTGTTTCTTCGCAAAAGCGGAGCTCTCAGGGCTTGCTGCTTTCTTTTCTGTGCGGCCTTGGCGCATCCCTCATGAATTTCGGAGTCGCTTTCGGAACACCGTTGATTCAAGTAGCTCGCTCCTTTGGCGCAGACAGGCTCAACGCGATCAATGCGGTTTGGCTGCCACTCATGCTTGCCGGTTCGGTTCCGAACATCTCGTATTGTGCTTGGCTGATGAAACGGAATCATTCCGGACAGAGGTTCCGATTGGGGCATTCGCATTGGGCGCTGGCCGCGACGATGGCAGTCTTCTGGTTCGGAAGTACCCTGCTTTATGGACTGGCAGCGGGCCAACTCGGAGTTTGGGGTCCGATTCTTGGATGGCCGTTATTCATGTCGTTGATCGTCATCACTGCGACCTTGTTGGGAGTATTTACCGGCGAATGGAAGGATTACGGACCAGTTCCTATCCGCATTCAGTGGGCAGGTGTGACTGTGCTTGTGTTGGCGGTTTTTATCCTGGCAGGGTCCGTCCGCTACTTGCACTAATTCAAAGCAGGGAGTTCGAACAGATGCTGGCTTTGTCACTTGACATGGGCGGGACACACATCGGCTGTGGGGTCGTCCAGGACAATCAGCTGCTAGGTTCATCGTCCATTGATTCGGAGCGAGCAGAATCGCTCGAATCACTCTTGCCATTTGTTACGGCAGAGCTCAAAAAGATTTTGCGCGAGACTGGCGCAACTCCTGGAGAGTGCCACGGCATCGCGATTGGCTTCCCGGGAATCGTGGATGTGCGCAACGGTCGCATTCTCTCCACCCTGAAGAAATACGAGGATGCGATTCATCTCGATCTCAAGCAGTGGGCAATTGAGCAATTCGGCCTTCGTCTTCGGATGGAGAATGATGCTCGGATGGCCTTGCTTGGCGAACAATTCGCCGGGGCGGCTCAAGGGGTGCAGGATGTGGTCATGATCACGCTCGGCACCGGAATCGGCGGCGCCGCAATGATGCTAGGAAAATTGGTGCGTGGAGCGCATTCCCAGGCGGCATGCCTCGGGGGCCACTTGCCTGTGAACTACAGGGGGCACAAGTGCTTATGCGGCAATGTTGGGTGCGCCGAAGCGGAAGCCGCGGGCTGGTCATTGCCCCGGATAGTACAAGAAACTCCGGGATTCCACGAATCCAGCCTCGCCAATGTCGCGCAACTCAATTTTCAAATACTCTTCGCCGCCGCCCGAAACGAAGATGCTGTCGCGTGTGAAGTTCAGCTGCATTGTTTGAACGTATGGGCGGCCAACGCGGTCGCTCAGATTCACGCCTACGATCCGGAGTTGGTCGTGTTCGGCGGAGGCGTTATGCAAGATGCCGATGTCATTCTGACATTCGTGCAGAAATACGTGGAAGAGCGTGCCTGGACGAGCTGGGGCACACCTCAAGTGTGCGCAGCAATCCTGAGTGGAAACGCCGCGTTGCTGGGAGCGGTTCCACTACTATCGGAAGACCTCCGGCCCATCTAAACGGGTCCGGAAAATGCGCAGACCGGTCGTGACTGAACAAACGGGCCTGGACATCATGTAACTTAAACAGTTCCGTATGTCTCTGCCAGCTATTCGGAGTGAGGCCGCTCGTTGCGAACAAATGCTTTGATCGTTGCACAGCTCTTTCCGATCGATTGTCCGGCTGGCGAGATCCTGTAGGCGCCAATCGCGGCCGGCACAATGAAGGTTTCCG
>DATAYL010000237.1:0-4276 GCA_036272575.1 Bryobacteraceae bacterium
GCACGAACTCGCTCTCCTTTGGCAGTGTTCCAGTGAATTCAACCGCGGCGCTGCCGCTGACGCTGACTTCATCGGGCACCGCGCCGCTGACAATCAATGCGGCGACACTGACCGGCACTGGTTTCACCGATTCCGGCGCGAGCTTCCCGATAACCCTGAATCCGAATCAGTCGGTGACGCTCCAGGTGCATTTCGACCCGAAAACCGCAGGGGGCGTCACTGGACAGTTGACGATCACCAGCAACTCATCCAGTGGCGCTACCACCGTTGTCCAACTGAGCGGGACAGGCACTACAGCGGCGGTCCCGCAGTTACAATTTAGCTCACCGGCCTTGTCTTTTGGCAATGTCCCGGTTGGCTCAACTGCAACTCTCTCGCTGACGTTGATTTCATCCGGGACCGCCGCCGTAACTGTAAGCAGCGCGGCATTGACCGGAACCGGATTCAGCGATTCAGGTGCAACTTTCCCGGTCACGCTGAATCCGAATCAATCGGTGAGCCTCAAGGTGCAATTTGATCCAACCGCCGCCGGCGCGGCCAGCGGACAGTTGACCATCAAAAGCAACTCGACCACCGGAGGCACGACCCAGATATCACTGAGTGGTACGGGTACCGCAGTGCAGCATTCGATCGACCTGACCTGGGATGCTCCCAGCAGCTCTGCTGATCCTGTCGCAGGCTATAACGTATATCGATCGACAGACAACGGATCTTCCTTCTCAAAGATGAATGGGTCGCCAGATAGCCAAACGGCTTACACCGATAATGCCGTGCAGAGCGGCACAACCTATGTTTACCAGGTCAAGAGTGTCGATGCGAACGGAGTGGAAAGCAGTGCGTCGAACCAGATCAGCTTGCCTGTTCCATAGGCGGCGAATCTTGCAGCGCCGCGCTGCCGTCGGACCTGTCTTTACCAGGCTCAGCGAGATCAGGAGCGCTGTTCGTGGTGCGCTCCTGTAACTAGGCTGATAGTCCGTGCTGCTGGATCTTGTAGAGCAGAGCACGGTAGCTGATGTTGAGATCAGTCGCCGCGCGCCGGCGGTTCCAGCCTGAAGCGGCGAGCGCCTCTTGTATCATCAGGCTTTCCGCCCGATTCTTGACGTCATTCACGGCCGAGCGCATTCCTCGCGGTGCTGCCGGGGGTGGTGTCTGAGGCGCTGAGGATGACACCGCGTGTGGGCCGGGATACACCGTCACGGATGTGGTGGCGGCACGAGCCTTCACGCGAAGCTCATTGCAAGCCCCTTCCTGGTCTTGCAGCACCAATGTGCGGATCACGAAATTGCGTAGCTCTCGCAGATTACCTGGCCAACTGTACTCCTGCGCCGCGCTGAGCAAACGCTCACTCAACGTGATCGGCTGCTGATCCAGCTCGCTGGCCGCGCGCATAACGAGATGCTGCATCAGAAATGGAATCTCCTCGCGACGCTGACGCAGCGGTGGAATCGTGATTGCGAAGGTGCTGAGGCGGTAGTAAAGGTCTTCGCGGAAGCGCTTTTCCGCCATCGCTGCTTCCATATCGATGTTGGTGGCGGCAAGGACCCGTACATCGGCCCGGGTGGAAGTGCGTGCGCCCAGCCTCGAGAATGTGCCGTCCTGCAAAACGTGGAGCAGCTTCGCCTGCATCTGCGGGCTCATTTCGCCAATCTCGTCCAGCAAGAGGGTGCCCTTGTCGGCCAGCTCGAACTTGCCGGGTTTGGCGCGAACGGCACCGGTAAATGCGCCTGCTTCGTATCCAAAGAGCTCACTTTCCAGGAGCTCCGTGGGCAATGCTGCGCAGTTGACGTTGACAAAGTTCTTGGCCGCGCGGCAGTGGTACTTATGTAACAGCATGGCCACGATCTCTTTGCCCACTCCGCTTTCGCCGAGTATCAAAACGGGAATGTCGACAGGCGCAAGAACGCGAATATTTTTATAGATCTTCAGCATCGCTGGAGAGGTGGCAAAGAAGAAACGGCCATTCTCCAATTCTTCAAGGTGTTGATCGCACGCGAGGGTCTGGGATACGGTTTCAGCGGCGGCAGGAGCCTCTTCCATTTGCGCAATTAATTTCTCAAGATCCTGGCGCAGAAAAGGCTTATTCAGAACTGAGTGCACGCCGCAACGTTCGGCCTGGTTGTGCCAGGAGTCATCCCCCATCTCCGAAAGAAGGGCAATCCGGCAGCTGCCGAGCGTTTTCTGCCACTCTGCCGAGAATAGGGTATCGGCGTTCTGGCCGCGGACCGTATCGAGCAGCAGGAGATCGGGTGCCATTTTGGGAAAAACATCCGAGCACGCTTCCGCCGCGGTTGCGGCGCATACAACTGAATGTCCCTCGGATTCCAACGATCGCTGGACCAGCAAACGAAGATTTTGATCCCTGCTGATCAGAACCACAATGGCAGCACGCGTCATTCCACTCACCTTTTGCCTACAATTAGGCTTTTTGATCGAGCCCGGCTAATGGGTTGCTCCGGGAATCGATCCCCGGCTACCCAAGGCGCTGATGGGCCCGACCCAACGATGGACCAAGACAAAGTGAAGCAAGAGTCTTTCAGATAGTGAGTGGAAGGCTGAAAACGCATCAAGCCCTTCACCTAAATCTGGAAGCTTCCCAAAATCAAAGAAAACGGAACCAACGAACTCAGAGACCGCGAAGAACTCCCGGGAAAGGCACGTTCGCGGGAAGGTACTCGCGCGAGCGCTTTCGAGAGTACGGCTGGAGCACAAAATCGGTCTTCAGCGGATGCTCTGGAGCATATTGGCGCATATCTTTTATCGACATCCTTATGACTTCGAGCCGAGACTAGCATCGTGACCCTACCCGGTCAACTACACAGCAGTGCAGAACTCCTGTTACATTCGTGCGGTCTTTTTTGGAAAAGTGAGAAGAATTCTGCACACCGCGGCGAAGTATCGCAGCACACTGTTGAAGGAATATAAACCCCTGAAAGATGTATAGCTGTAGCGCCGCGCGTAACTTTATTTGGCAAGTTTTTAGCTGGCGGCAGAGCGGGCTTCTCGGTACTTCCTATGCGCAAGCAGGCGAGCGTTGTGGTTGTTGGCGGCGGCATTGTTGGATTGGCGACCGCGATGGAGTGGACGGCGCGGTATCCCGGCCTTCCAGTCGTCGTTTTGGAAAAAGAGCAAGAGGTCGCACGGCATCAAACAGGGCATAACAGCGGGGTCATTCATTCGGGCATCTATTACAAACCCGGTAGCTTAAAGGCGCAGCTGTGTGTGGCAGGGGTGACGTCGCTCCATCGCTTTTGCGAAGAGCGCGGAATTCCGTTCGAGACTTGCGGCAAGTTAATTGTGGCGACTTCCGAAGAAGAACTGCCGCGGCTGGATGAACTCTATCGTCGCGGAGTTGGCAATGGTTTGCACGGCATAAGAAAGTTGGAGGCCAGCGAAATTCGGGAGTACGAGCCACACGCCGCCGGTTTGCGTGGCATTCATGTGCCGATAACCGGCGTGGTTGATTACTTCCGCGTCGCAAAAGAGTATGCGGAAGTTATCTCCTCGCGCGGCGGACAAATCCAATGCTCGTGCGAAGTGCGTAGCATCCGTCGCTCGGGAAATGCAACGGTCGTAGAAACGAATCTCGGAGAGATAGAGACCAGGCTGCTGGTGAATTGCGCCGGCCTGCACAGCGATCGCGTGAGCCGCATGTCGGGCGCAAAGCTCGATTTAACTATCGTGCCGTTTCGGGGCGAATACTACAATCTCGCCAAAGACAAGGAGTGGCTCGTGCGCGGGCTTCTCTATCCCGTTCCGGATCCGCGTTTTCCGTTTCTCGGCGTTCATTTCACGCGCCGAATCGGCGGCGGCGTGGAGGCGGGCCCGAATGCAGTGCTCGCATTGGCGCGCGAGGGTTACGAAAAGCAAGACTTTCGAGCAGGTGATGTTCTAGGCTACGCGACCTTTCCTGGCTTTTGGATCATGGCGGCGAAATATGGCAAGATCGGCGCCGAGGAATACTACCGGTCCTGGAGCAAGCGGGCATTCGCGCGCTCTTTACAGAAGCTGGTTCCGGAGATCACGGAAGCCGATCTGGTGCCGGGAGGCTCTGGCGTACGCGCACAGGCACTCAGCCGGAACGGCAAGCTGATCGATGATTTCAGCTTTGCTTATGCGAATGGGGTGCTTCACGTCTGCAATGTTCCTTCCCCTGCCGCGACCGCATCACTGGCCATTGCGAAACACGTGACTGATACGATCGTCAGCCACGCCGGCGATCCGCGTCTGAACTCTTCGATAGCAGTTCCCTCACTGGAGCAGGCAAACATCTGACTGA
>DATAYL010000238.1:0-27066 GCA_036272575.1 Bryobacteraceae bacterium
CACGCAAACTGCTGCAGCAATTCGATCGAAACCTGCCCATCCTGTCTGTTCGAACTGTCAATCAGCAGATTGACCGGCGCTTAATCACCGAACGGCTCATCGCCGATCTGGCGGCGTTCTTCGGTGCGCTCGCTTTGCTCGTGGCAGTCATCGGGCTCTACGGCGTGATGTCGTACTCCATGACGCGTCGCACCGACGAAATCGGCATTCGCATGGCGCTGGGCGCGTCAGCCTGGAGCGTAATGCGAATGGTACTCAGTGAAACTCTGGGAATGGTGCTGATCGGAGTAGCGACTGGCTTGCCGTGTGGTCTTGCTCTGGCACAAATCATTTCGAGCCGCCTCTACGGCGTCAGCGCCTCCGACCCCGTATCGATCGCCACCGCGATCTTCCTCGTTGCAGCCTCAGCCGTACTCGCCGGCTACCTGCCCGCCCACCGCGCCTCGCGTATCGATCCAATGCTTTCCCTCCGACACGACTGAGCTTCCGGACCACGTCCCCTCGCGGGATCATGCGGAACTTCCTGCCGCGAACTCATCGGACCACACTAAAGTCGCGCCGGTTCAGGGCAGCTTCGAGCCTCCGCCGCAGCTCAGCGGGAAAGCGCACGGTGAAACGGTAATCTTTCATCGCCGTCCGGCGTTTTAGCAGGTTTGTCCGACAGACCCATCGCCACCCGATACGTGTACCAACACAGCCAGATCGCCCCGCCCACCATCAAAACCAACGCCATTACATCGCTCAACACAAACGGCGGCTCAACAATCGCATGCTGCGTCGCGACGACCGGCACAATCATCATGCCCAGTAAATCGAGAACGCGCGTCAACAGCGCCAGCGCGCATAATCTCCAAAACCAGCGAGTCTCATGCCGCGACTGCCACCACATCACGACTGAAAAGATCATCAACGTGATGAACCACGCATGCAATCCCTCTTTCAGCATTCCAGAACGATCAACGCCCATGTAGGCCGTGAACACCAGCAGCGGAATGGCCAGGAGCGCCAGCATCCAACCTGGCCGCCGTACTGCCGCCAGGTAAACCATGCGCAGCAGGCACAAGAAATAGAGGAACCCCGCGCCGGCCGGAACAGTCGACCATGGTTGCACGAAGAAGCGGACGATTCCCGGCGATGGCCCTTCCACTGCGTTGATGTTCTCGTCGGTCGAATGAAAAAAGAATTGATTCAACGGCACTAGCGTGTTGAGCAGCGAATCCAACCGGAACCTCAGCCAGTTCCCTGGAGTTCGCACAAGACGTCCTGATGCAAAGGCAAACCCGAGAAATTGCGTTTGCGTGTAATTGGGCTGGTTCGCCATTCTCCACAACACAAGCCAAAACGCCAGCCCCGCCATCACAACAGCCGCCCGGACAACCATCTCCACCGCTCTCCGCCATAACGCCGTATTGTCTGTTCCCTCCCGCCGCGGCAGTAGCAGAAGTAAACCAAGAATCGCCGGCGTCGAAAGGAGCGCCGACGGATGGCACATATAACCAAGTCCGAGCGCTAGTCCACCCAACAAAAAGCGGAATCGAACCACCAGGTAAGCCGATAACAGAGCGAAGGCCGCCGCCTCCAGTTTCGGCCATGTGAAAAAAATCTCGTGAATAAAGAACGGCGATGTCGCCGTCACCAGGCAAGCGAGTAATGCCCAGCTATCCGGAAGAAACAACTGGCTGACTCCATACACGAAGAACAAAGTTGAAGCCGCAAACGCGATCATTGCGCAGCGATACGCCGTAAAGCCTTGCGGATCGAAAACGGTCCAGGCGTCCTCCGGTTTGTGGTCCGGCATTCTGGTCGCCCCGGTAAGCACCAGCGGCGCGGCAGCCAGCGCCGCCAGTTGCCCTCGGTCGGAGAACGTCCACGTCCCATACAATTCGCGTGCGAATGGACTCGTCGGTAACTGGTGCTTGCCGATCAGTTGCGTCACGTGATAGGGCAACCGGCTATCGCTCCGTCCCCCAATCTCCAGCGTGCGCGAAACTTCCCCATGAAAAAGTTCACCCACGGGGCCCAGCGAGTACATTGATTTCCCAGCTGCAATCGCGATTACCGCCAGCGTCACAGCTAACAGGCGCATCTCGGATCCGGTCACCATACTCGACAAGCGAATACGAAAAAAGTAAACCAGCGCTATCGCGAAGAAGATCATGAGCGGCACACGGCAAATCAAACGTGGAGCAATTTGGTGGGTGCCGATCTTGTCAATGGCAATCCATGCCGCGAGACCCAGCAGCGCGAGAGACAGCAATCCCGGCAGCGCTATCCAAACAGGCGAGAACAGATGATGACGCACTCGCAGCCATTCGCGCCGCAACATAAAACCGGGCGCCCAAAGCGCCGCCATCGATGCCGCCATCGCCAGCAGCGTGAACCAGATTTGTTTGACAATCAATAACCCTGTTCTTCCGCCGCTCTGCCGGTCAAGGAACGGCAATGAAAAACC
Organism: Bryobacteraceae bacterium; assembly: GCA_036272575.1. Taxonomy (GTDB): domain Bacteria; phylum Acidobacteriota; class Terriglobia; order Bryobacterales; family Bryobacteraceae; genus Bog-105. The sequence continues at coordinate 2,453 of DATAYL010000238.1, forward strand.
CACCCAGCCGTCCGAACCTTTGTTTGCGTCGGTGGCCAGAATCCGAAAACTCTTCGCCCCCTCGATCGCCCGCAGCGAAATTCTCTTCAACAGCCACTTGCCGCCCGTATCCTCAAATGGCGCAACTTGCTGAATAGTTTTCTGATGATTGGTTGTTTCCACTTCGAGCAGTAGCCGGTTGCCGGGACGGTTCGGATAGCCGCTCACAAACATGTAGAAGTCTGGCACCGCCGGGTAGACCGCGCTCGTGACGGAGCCGGTAGAATCTCCGCTGCCTCCTAGAAATGATCCGTAAAGAGCGACTGGACCTTTCAAATAGCTCGGCCGCCCTAGATTCGGCAGCGCGTCCACCGCGAAAGCATTCCCGATGATGCTCGGCTGATTCGCCGTTAACGGAGCTAACGGTTCCGCCACGATTGTCTTGGGACTTGCCCCTGACACAAACCCGGTCAGCGCATACAGAAACGCGCCTATGCAAATCGCGATGGCGGACCAATCCAACATCTGGCTCGCTGGCTCATCAGGATAAATCGCGCGGCGCTGCGAGGCCGGCTGGTAGCAGTTCTCCATCTCTCTCGGTCAAGCATAAACCAGCCCGCGTCCTTTACTGCCAACCGAGAGGATTGCAATTTCTAAAGCACCTCTATCTGTAGAGAGAATCACCTCTGTGGATGAAACGGCGCTTGACCCAACCCAAGTTCGCACAGCTCATGGCGTAGCCGGCCTCCGGCTTCCTACCGGCGACTCCTTCGCAATCTGGGACGTCCTGAAAGCGTTGGGCGGTCTGATGGCCAATTTTCCGTCCGATGAAAAGACTTCCCGTCGTGTCAATCGTTTCCGCGAGGGTGCTCGCGCTCTCGATCGGGCCAAGGAAACGACGCAAAGGTATGCAGACTTTCTCCGGAATCTCAACGCTAATCTCACTTTTGATTTCAATCCACCGCCCGCCTGTCTCCGCGCCCTCGAACTTGTCAACAAAACCAGCGAGTTCAATTTAAACGGACTCCGCTTCACCACTACGGAATGGCAAAGTAAGGCGAACCGACCCGGTGCCTTCCTGGTAATCCTCAATTACCAAGACAAATTCGGACCTTTGGGCAAGATCTCCGTGATTGAGGGCCACCAACTGGCGCATACCCTTCACGTCGAGAGCTGGGTCATCCGTGATCGAGCTCTCAACCGCCGTATCGAACATCAATCGATAACGAAACTATTCGACGCGTACCAGGTATCGGAAATCAACTTCCAGTTCGCCCACACCGCCCGAAACGGCGCGACGCGGGATTTCTTCAACACTGTCCTGGGACGCCTTCCGGAAACGAACTTCATCCTCGGTAAAGACCAGTGGGACTCCTTCGTCAGTGGGCTGTAGCGGCCAAACCATTAGCTGTTCATAACGCAGCGTCGGGGACAGGATCGCATGTGGGCAGAGCGGTCTGTCCCTGCCCCTCTGCTAACGAAATCGGCGCGACACGTCGCTACAAATCTTTCTTCACCGCGGGAATCGGCGTGACCGCCGTCATGGGTTTAGTGATGTCGTCCAGCAGCGCCGGCGTGCCGTCAATACGTTGCAAGGCCGGAAACTTTTCACCTTCGTGGTAGTTCACGTCCACGTTAGAAACGTAATTGTCGGCCTGCACGACCAGGCGGATTGGATCGGAAGATCCAGCTGCCCTTTTCAACGCTGCTGTAAAGGCGTCGTTGGAGTACACGATGCCGTCGACCGCCATGATCTTCTCGCCCGGAAAGAGACGCGCTTGATCGGCCGCCGAATTGACCCGCACATCCGAAATCTTTCCCCCCTGGTTCATGCGTAGTCCCACCGAGTACCATGCATCAATTAGGTGACGGCTTTCAAGCGACGCCTTTTCAAAACTGGTTGGTTTATCGGTAAACACCAGTTTGTAGCCGCCGCGCTCAATACCCGCTAAATCAGCATGCGGTGCGAGCGTCGTCACACGCTCTCGCAGGAAATTAGACCAGTCATATCGAACCACCTCATTCAGATCGCGCGTCAGTTCATCAAAAGTATAGGGGATCACCATCGGTCCCGTATCGCCGCCTTTACCGAAAAAGATCAACAGGAAATCATGTATGTTTTTTTGATTGTGAGTAAGTTGTCGGATAGTGGTATCTACGTCAAGCCACAGTAACTCGCCCTCAAAGTAGTAATCCTGACCGCGCCGCCAATCCGACCATCCGGGACTGTCCGCTCTAAGTATAGATGCCGCTACCGCTGTATCTTCCGTGTTTCGCCAGATTCGCCCCCGGCGGTCATCGAGCGAAGCCGCGTAGTAAGCCAGCGCCTCCCGATATTGCTCCTGTGTGCGCAACCCCGAGCGAGCCGCCAACACATTGCCGAGATACTCGGTCATCCCCTCGTAAACCCAAAGCAACTTCCCTTTCATCGGAGTTTTGTAATCTGGCGTTGCCAAGCCCACCGGACGCCGGTATTTGCCATTCCAGGAATGTGTGAATTCGTGCGCTAATAGATCCGCCTGGAGCAAAGCTTCTTTATCGTCACTTACACCTTTCTCTTTAATGCCATTGTCAGATGATTGGTGATGCTCCAGCCCCTCGCTTCCCGCCACGTCCGACAACGTAAGTAAAAAATGATAGCTGTTGTAATGATGCGATCCGTACATTGCCCCGGCTTCGTGTACCAGGTTGTTTATGGCAGTTAGAAACTGCGGCCGTAACTCGATATCTTTTGCTTCATCGGCTGCCACATCGAGAAAATGCTTCGGTGTAACATCGGGAGCCAGCGAAATCTCCTTGAAGTACTTGCCGGTAAGAATCGGCGAATCCTCTAGCATCTCCAGTGTGACCGGTGAGAAGTGCGTGGTCGTGCTGTTTGTGCCTGAGGGAACCAGCGCCGTTCCGATGCCCCACCCGCTCGGCACAATGATGGACGGCTCCATGCGAATATTGCGCACCGGAATTCCGTCGGGATAGATTAGTAACTTCTCCCACTCGAGCATTCCCATTTTGTCGCTTACGCGCGCCGTCACAATTGCGTCCACATGAATATCTAAGGTGGAGGCGCCTGCCGGCACATTTACGTGGAATGCATAAAGATCCACATCATCACGCCGCCAGGCGAGGGTCTTTCCGTTCGCTTGGAAATAGAGCCCTGTCATGTTGTCAATCGGCCCTGAAGGCATGTGCGTTCCCGGAATCCATTCGGCGGCCGTTACCGTGATAGGCCCCGGCGTCACTGGGATTTTTATGTCCGCATGCCAAAGCTTACGCGCCGCTTCCGAAAGATCGGCCGTAATCAAGATAGGCGAGCGATCCAGGTCGGGCGCGCTCCGTAATGGCAGACAGGCCGTGATGATCAAGGCGAGACAAGAAGCCGCGTGTCGAGCGAACGGCAGAGCGTACATGAGAGTGAGCGAGCAATCCTTCCTTACTGCATAATACGGGTTACTGCTCCATGAGGTACCATCCGGAGGATATTCAAAACGCCGCCGCGCTGCTCACTCTCGGTGACGATACGCGCAATTCGCTGTGGCATCTGCTTGTCAGTACGATCGAATCTTATCTCCAAACTGTAGAAAATCTGCCTGTCTCTCCCGTGCTCGATGTAGCCCAAATTCGCGATTTCGCCGAATCGTTCACTTTTGCGCAACCTTTGACGCCTGAAGCGGCATTCCGGCTTATCGCAGCTGAGCTTAGCAAAAGCCAGGTACACACGCCTCATCCTCAATACTTCGGCCTCTTCAATCCGGCGCCAACCACAATGAGCATTGCCGCAGACGCTCTCGTAGCCGCGCTGAATCCCCAGTTAGCCGCGTGGAGCCACAGTCCGCTGGCCTCTGAGATGGAGCGGCACTTGTTGCGCTCGATAGCGGAAAAGTTCGGCCTACCGCTCGCTCGAGTCGATGGCGTATTTACCAGCGGCGGCGCTGAGGCCAATCAGACCGCCTTGCTGGCGGCCCTTACCCATCGCTGGCCAGAAATGGCTGCCGCCGGTCTGCGGGGGCTCAAAGACAATCCGGTTTTCTATGCTTCAACTGAGAGTCACCACTCGTTCTTGAAAGCAGCCCGTGCCGCCGGGCTCGGGACTAGCGCTTTGCGCGAAGTCGCCGTTACCGATGATCTCGGTATCGACCTGAACGCGCTGGATGCTGCCATACAAGCCGACCGGGCCAATGGACGTGCTCCATTTCTGGTAATCGCAACCGCAGGCACAACCGGGGCTGGCGCCATCGATCCGCTGGATGCCGTTGCCCGTCTGGCTCAGGAGCACGGGCTGTGGTTTCATGTCGATGCAGCCTGGGGCGGAGCAGCAGCCCTGATTCCTGAAATGCGACCTCTCCTGAACGGCATAGAATTCGCCGATTCAATCACTTTTGACGCTCATAAGTGGTTGTCTGTTCCGATGGGCGCCGGGATGTTTTTGACGCAGCACGCCACGATCCTGCAGCGCTGCTTCGCGACACAGACCGCCTACATGCCTAAGGAGAGCGAGCAAATGCAGGTGACAGATCCATTCACGCATTCATTGCAGTGGTCGCGGCGCTTTATTGGCCTCAAGCTCTTTCTAAGTCTGGCTGTTGCCGGCTGGAACGGCTATGCCGCTGTTATTCGTTATCAAACTCGCATGGGTGACCTGCTGCGCAAGCGCTTGATCGAAGAGAACTGGCAAATCCTGAATGGGACTCCTCTGCCGCTCGTCTGTTTTACCGATGCGCAAACGGATTGGAATCTCGCCGCTTGCCAAAGGATTGCGAATACCGTAGTGGCGAGTGGCCACGCCTGGATCTCCACCATTCAGCTCGGAATGGAGAAACGACCCGCGCTTCGTGCCTGCATCACCAATTACCGTACGGAACCTCGTCACATCGAGGCTCTCGTAACTGTTCTGAATCACGTTCGCCAATCCAAGTGAGAGCGGCTTTCACCCTGGGCCTTCAGCACATTCTCCCGCGCTTCGTTCTTATGCTATTCCTGCGCGATTCTGCTTTCAGGCCCGCTCTCGTAGCCTTCCCCGCGAAACTCTAAGCCATTGCCAAAGCGTTTTGTGTCACCGCGTTTCCCGCCTAGGCATTCAACAGAGTTGAAATAGGCGGTAGCTCGTCATCCGGCATATAACCGACGAACTTATCGAGCAGCACATTGCCCTTATAGTTAATCTCCTGGTGAATGCCGATACTCGTCGTGTAATACGCAAACACTGTCGTATTCTTCAGTTGGCCGAAAAAACGTTCCGCATCGGACTTTTTACGATCGTCTCCTTCGCCTTCCTTTGCGGACATGGTCTTCAGAACGGCCACCTGCTCTTCCTTGCCCGTTTCGACGAACGGCTTCCCATGCATGGATTGCGAAAGCCCATTCACCGCGGCCAATCCTTTGCGCCAGGAGCTCTTAGCTTCCGGAAGAAAAGCCTCCGCCACCGATTTATCGATATAACCGGCAACTCCAGATGCATGCGCGCCGGGCGAATGCTCATCCGTCGGAATGATCAACTCCGAAAGTTGATCGAGCAGCGCGAATTCATCCTTGCTGAAGAAGAGTGGAGCGCCAGTCTCGGCGGCAGGGAGCGCTAACGGCATGGCCAGTGCCGCCGCCGATACGACCTTCAACAAATCGCGGCGGCTAAAGTTCGTCTCCATTTAGATCTCTCCCTTCGCCAGTTGGTCCGCCAGGTAATCACACGAACGCCAGGCTAGCGCCATAATCGTCCACGTGGGGTTTTGACACGATGCGTTCACATGGGTGCTGCCGTCCATCACAAACAGATTCTTCACGTCATGGAACTGCTGGAATTGATTGACCACCGAAGTTTTCGGATCGTTCCCCATGCGCGCCGTGCCCAATTCATGGATCGACCATCCCTCGGTCAGCATCCTGGCGGAAGAAGAAACAACCTCAAAACGCGCAGCCTCGAACATCTCGCGCCCCGTACGCGCCATGTCTTCGCACATCTTGCGTTCGTTCTCGCCAAACTTGTAATTGAAGCGCAGTACCGGAATGCCCCACGCATCCTTCACGTTGGGATCTATCTCGACCTGGTTCTCATAGCGCGCCAACACTTCACCGAAACCGCCGATGTCGATCGTCGCGCCGGCCATGCGCCGCGCATTTCGTTTGTATTCCTCGCCGAAGCCCTTCGTATCGTAAACGCTGCCCGGAACCATCCCGCAGCCGCTGCCGCCCTCGAAACCGTAGCCCCGCAGGAACGACGATTTGCTGTTCTTGTCAAGGTTCTGAAAACGCGGAATGTAAAATCCAGCCGGCCTTCCGTCGTCAAGCGTGCGTTCTTTTCCTACAAGCTCCGGCATAAACCCGGCCACCGACGGCCCCATCACGTGCTCGCAGAAATTATGCCCTGCATGCCCGCTCGAATTGCCGATTCCGTTTGGATACATCGCAGACTTCGAAAGTAGAATCAAACGCGCTGACTCGAGTGTCGATGCTGCCAGAATCACGGTCTTGGCCTTCACCTGGTAACTCTGGTGGCTCTCGCTGTCGAGAAACGACACGCCCGTTGCTTTGCCGGTATTCTTATCGACGGTCACTTCGTACACCGTCGAATTAGGCCGCATCGTCAAATTTCCCGTGTCATACGCCGGCCGGATCAATCCCGTAGGTGAATCAAACGCTGCGTGAATGTCGCATCCGCCGACGTGCCTATTACACGCGCCGCGTCCATAGCAGCGGCTGCGATACTTGTTGTGCTTCAGCCCGTCCGTCGTGACGCCCGCCCGATAGGGCGTGAGCACACGATCCATTCCCTTGAGCGTGTTGCGCATGTGCAGTTCGGCATAAGTCAATTTAACGGGACGCTGAAACTTGCCGTCCGGCAGCCACGGCAGCTTCTCCGGATAGCCCGATACCCCCAAATAAAGATCGACCTTGTCATAGTACGGCTCAATGTCGGCGTAAGAGATCGGCCAATTCTCTCCGTACCCATCGTGATCCTTTGCCCTAAAGTCGTAATCTGATAAACGGAGCGCCAGTCGTCCCCAGATCGTAGTCTTGCCGCCCACCACGCGCGACCGCACCCACGCGTACTTCGTCCCGGTATAGGGATTTTGTTTTTCATCCACCACCAGCGTCTTGCTGTAATCGGTGCCGCCCCAGCCTTGCACGTATGAAGTCACCTTGCTGTATGGCGACCCCTGCGCATAAGGCAAAGACCGGAAATTATATTCAGCCGCCGTCAGGGCATGATAGTCCGGTGGCATCTGCCCGCGTCGCGGATGATCGTATGGCCACTCCATTGAATGAAGAATCTTGCTCGTGTCCTGATACTTGCCAGCCTCGAGCAGAAGCACTTTCAAGCCATGTGAGGTAAGCGTGTGGGCTGCCATCCCGCCCGCGGCTCCTGATCCAACCACGATCGCGTCGTAGGTCTTTTGTAAGTCAATTTCTGAATTAGCTGGAGGGAATTGGACGAGCATTCATTCTGCCTGTTGTCTAATTGTAGAACTTTCGGACGCAAACGCTTTCGCCCGGCATTTGCGGCCTTTTTCGCCCATGGAGCCTGCTCCCGGTACGCCATAATTGAGCTTGCGTTTCAGACTGGTATTCGCTTGCATAGGCCTTCTGGCCACCGCGCTGCTCTGCTTTGCCGCCGATTCCCCAACCCAGAAGTATGCCGGCCCGCAAGTATGCGCCGGCTGTCACAAAAATATCGCGGCCACCCAGTCCACTACTGCCATGGCCCGCACTTGGCAGGGGCAGCAAACCAGCATGCTGCCTCCCGATTTCAGCGCCACGAAAGCCGACAATCAGCAGGGCACAACCTACCAACTCCGGCGTCAAAGAGATCGGTTCGAATACTCTACGCAACTGCCCGACGGCAACAGTTTGACCGCGCCTATTGAAGACGTTATGGGCGGCAAGCGGCATGGCATTAGCTTTCTCAGTCGCTTGAACAAATTGGGGGACTTCAACCTGGATCGGGCCGCCTTGATTGAAGGCCGCTATGCATACAGCTCGTCGCTCCACTCCTTGGTCGTCTCGCCCGGCTTCGCGCTTGAGAAACCGCGCACCTTCGAAGATGCAATTGGCAACGTGCTCAGTCAAAATTTTGAGCAGAAGTGCCTCCAGTGTCATGGCAAACCAAACACTCTGGGAGCCGGCCAGGAAGGTGGTGTGCGCTGCGAAAGTTGCCATGGCCCGGCGCTCAATCATCTGGCCGGCGTCGGGAAGGGAATGCCCCGACAGGGTGTTGTCAATCCGGCGCGGCTCAGCGCCGATGAACAACTCGAGCTCTGCGGTCAATGTCACACCGGCTTCACCTACCAGTCCGATCCCTTACCTGACGACTTGCTTGTCTCAAACCAGGTGAATGCTCTCGAGCGCACCGAATGCTTCCTGCAAAGTGGAAAACAGCTGACCTGCACCAATTGCCATGACCCTCATCAGGATTCGCCGCGCCTCGCCGAAGCAACCACCAACACCTGCCTCTCCTGCCATAGCACTTCAATAAAACAGCATGCCTCTATCTGTCCGGTAAACCACAGCGCAAATTGTATCGGCTGCCACATGCCGTCCATTCAGAAGGGTTCGTTCCACATGACTGATCATTGGATACGCGTGCATCCCGAGCAAGGAATTAAGGCTCAGGAAAATTCAGATCCTACTCTGCGTTCCCAAATAACCCCAAAAACCGAGTTTCTGCGCCTGATCGTGACCGCCGATCGGGCCGCCGCGGAACGCGCTCAGCAGGAGCTTCAACGCGGCATTCCGTTTGCTCGAGTGGCTCATGATTTCTCCGCTGATCCCACTGCTCCCGGCGGCGGTTTCCTCGGCGCGATGGAACTTTCCGCAATGGATGAAAAACTCAAAACCGCCGCCGCTTCTCTGCGCGACGGACAGACCAGCAACATCGTCAATCTCGGCGATCGCTACGTAATTCTCAATCGCCTGTCGCGCGACTTCAAATGGGAAGCCGACCAGGCATTCCAACAGGCAACCGATTTGAAAGCCCACGGCAGTCTCAAAGACGCAATCGCAAAAGATCAGCAAGCACTCGATATTTATCCCTACTTTCTCCGCGCCATGATCTTCATGGCAACCGCGCTCGGCGAGGCTGGCGATGCCCAACATGCCGCTGAGATCCTGCGCTTTGCCGCCCAGTCATTTCCCAAAGACTCCGTTGTTCAATTCAACCTGGGCCTTGTTCTAACGAATCAGCCCGCTGATCAAATAGCTGCTTTTGAGCGCGCCCTCGAACTCGATCCCGACATGATTCCCTGCTACGAAAGCCTGGGAGCCGCCCTTTATGCAGCCGGTCGAAAACAGGACGCGATCGACACTTTCAGGAAAGGCCTGTTGATAGATCCTCTTTCCGCCAAGTTAAACTACAACCTGGGGCTGGCGTTAACCAACGAGGGCGACGCCAAAGAGGGCGAGAGGCGGATTGCCCTCGCCAAGAGGGCCGATTCCAGCCTCAATCGACACTAAATACCCCCGAAATTCTGCCTCCGCAATAATTACAGGTCGAAATGTTTTTGCTGGATTCGTGTCCACCATACGGAGGAACTATTACTAGATGAGCGATGTCGCGGACGTACTAAATGGGTTGATTGAGACGTGCAAGGACGGAGAGCAAGGTTTCCGCACGGCTGCGGAAAAGGCGAAAGAGCCCTCGCTAAGGTCTTTGTTCTCGAAATATTCGGCGCAACGCGCTGCGTATGCGACAGAATTGCAGTCAGCTGTGAACGCGCTCGGTGAATCTCCCGCCGAGCATGGACATGCTACGGCCAGCTTGCATCGCGGTTGGATCAACCTCAAGCAAGCTCTCGCCAAAGACGAAGACAAAGCGATTATCGACGAAGCGGAAGCCGGTGAAGACGCTGCTAAGAAAGCTTACAGTGACGCACTCGCGAAAACCCTTCCGACTAACGTGGCTGCCATTGTCCGCAAGCAATACGAAGGCATTCTCGAAGCCCATGGCGTGGTTCGGGATCTGAAGCACGGACGCGCGGAAGCTCATCGCGCTTCTTAGCCTTGCCTGGCTCCACCGACGCGGTCCCTTCCCCCTCGGAAGACTCGATCCCAAATCGACGAAATTCTTCCGAGGCGGATCGGCCGCGGTGTTATTCACTCCGCAAGGCAATCATTGGATCTACCTTCATTGCGCTTCGCGCGGGTGCATAGCACGCGAGCAGGGCAATTGAACAAAGAACGAGAACCACCAGAACAAATGTAAGAAGATCGGTCGGTTTTACGCCAAATAGCATGCTTGCCATTAAGTGTGTAAGCATCACCGCTGCCATCACGCCTACCGCTATTCCGGCCAGAATCATCCGGCCTCCGTCAGCTAAGATCATGCGTAAAACCTCCCAGGGCCCCGCGCCTAGTGCCATGCGTATTCCGATCTCCTGCCTGCGCTGTCCGACAAGCAGCGCTAGCACTCCGTATATCCCTACACTTGCCAGCACCAGCGCGATGCCTGCAAAGACCACCAGGAGTGCCATCGTGAAGCGTTTACTCGCAATGGATCGCGAAACAATTTGCTCCATTGATTGGCTATCGAATACGACCAGCCCAGAATCGAGAGACAAAAGTTGTTGACGAAGTGACTCAAAACTTATGTCAGCACCTTTGGTACGTACATACATGCGTAAGTCTTGCCCGAATCCGCCCATCTCTTTATCTGGGATCTGAGCGATCGGTAAATACATCTGCGCCTGTAGTGGGTTCGAAGCGTCCGCCGCCAGACCCCACTGGTTCACGTGCGCCACAATGCCGATAATCTGGGGATTTGGTATTCTGCCGGGATTCTGCGGGTCGGTGTCGAAGTCGAGGTATTGGCCAATCGGGTTTTGCCCGGGAAAATACTTCTCGGCCATCACTTCATCGATCACGACCACTTTGGTAGACAGCTCCTTGTCCGTCTTCGTCAGGAATCGACCCCGCTTGAGGTGAAGCCGCAGCGTCTTCAGATAATCCGGCTCCACAATGTAAACCAGCGCCATCGGCAGCTCATTAACGTGAGTTGGCTTTGGTTTACCGATGAACCAGAAGTACCACTCCTGGTCCCCGTTCATCGGGCTCGCATATCCTCCGAGCGACACTGCATCTATGCCCGGAACCGATGCGATTTTGTCATGCATCTCCTGCAAAAAGGAGCGAATGGCAGCGGGCTTCTCTTTGCGCAGCGATGCTTGCGGAGAGATTGAAAAGGTCATGACTCTGTGCGGATCGAATCCTGGATCTACTCGCCAGAGCGCAAACAGCGTGCGAATCATGAGGCCCGCCCCTACCAGCAGCACCAGCGCCATTGCCAGCTCGAGCACCACGAATATTCCTCGGTTCGTGTGACGAGACCCGGCCATGTTGCGCCCGCTCTCTTTGAGTGCGCTTCCAATCTCGGCAAGCCGTGTCTTAAACGCCGGCGCAATGCCGAACAATACACCGGCAACCAGCGAAACCGTAAAAGTGAATAGCAGGACAGGCAAACTAAATCCAATCCCGTCCGGTCGCACTACGCTCTGCGGAAGAACCTTTAACGCTGCGGCGATTCCAAACTTCGCAACCAGCAGCCCGAGCGCGCCTCCCGCCAGCCCCAGCAGAATACTCTCCGTAAGTAATTGGCGCACAATCCGAATCTTTCCCGCCCCCACCGCCAGCCGGATTGCAAATTCCCGTTCGCGAGACGTCGAGCGCGCCAGCAATAGATTTGCAACGTTGACGCATGCAATGAGCAGCACAAATAAAACCGCTCCCTGCAGAATGAGCAGAGCCGGCCGCATGTCGCCGATGAGAACCTCTTTCAACGGAACCAAGTTCGCTTTGACGCTGCCATTCTCCGCCGGGTAATTCATCGTGAGTTGGTGTGAGACGCTCTGCATGTCTGCCCGCGCCGCGTCCAGACTTACTCCCGGCCTTAAACGTCCAACGGCGAACCACACCGCGCCGGCAGCTCGATTGGCGTAAAACTGCGGCTCATTCCAATTTCCCATTGGCTCGTAGACATCGCTGATCGATGTGGCCAAGGGAAAGTGAAAGGCGGAAGAAACGATGCCTATGACCGTTCGAGGCGTCCCATCCACTGTTAACGTCTGCCCGACAATGTTGGGCATCGAGCCGAACTTTCGCTTCCACAATCCTTCTGAGATCATGATCGTCGGCGGGGCGCCGAGCCGGTCGTCACTTTTGCTGAACGTTCGTCCCGCAATCGGATTGATCCCCAATATCTCGAACAATCCCGCCGAAATCATTTCGCCTGGCACATGTTCCGCTTCGCCGTTCCATGAAATGTTCATGTCGGTTCCGTGATATCCCGCGATTGAGGAAAACGAGCGGTTCATTTCGCGCCAGTCAACCAGGTTCGGATAAGAAATGGATGATCGGTTTGAACTCGGAATCTCTTCAAACAAGCAGATGAGACGGTTGGAATCGTGATAAGGCAGCGGACTCAGCAAGACACTGTTCACGACTGAAAACGTCGCTGTGTTCGCTCCGATTCCGAGCGCCAGGGTGAGAACCGCTACCGCCGCAAATGACCGGGATTTCAGCAGTGTGCGACTACCGTAGCGAATATCCTGCGCCGTGGATTCAAGCCACACGAGCAGCTTTGCATCGTGACTGTCTGCTTGCGCTCGCGTTCGATTGCCGAACTCGAGTGCTGCGCGCCTGGCGGCTGCCTCCTCCTCTATGCCGTCTGCAATGAATTCCTCCGTCCGGCAGGCGATATGAAACTCTTGTTCTTCTTTGATCCTTTGATTGACCCTCTCCGGACGAAAAACGGAGACAAAGCGCGATATCCACGACATGATCCGATCGGGCCTCCCTCAGCAAGAGAATCTTGGCCAAGCTATATTTAGATTGCTAAGTAAGAATGCTACTAATCAGTATTCTCTCTTAAGCTGGTTCTGTCAAGCCGGAATGACGCCTGCTTCTTATCCGCGTGCATCGGCAGCCAATTATTCGGCGTCAGCCTGACCCGTTCCGCTAACCCGGACCAGTTCATTCTCCACCAATGAATCCGGTGGATTCGAAACCACTCGCGCATCCTGCGCAAGCCCGGCGATCACCTCAACCGTCGTGCCGAAATCCTTCCCCATCGTGACCGGCGTCATGTGGATTCGATTATTTGGATCCACCACTGGGACGCGCAACCCTTCGGACCGGAATATCAAAGAAGTAGAAGGAATGATAAGCGTGGGCATGCTCGAAGTCATTTTGAAATGAACCTCGGTATAGGCGCCGGGAAATAGTAAGCCGGTCGAATTCACAATATCGACCTCCACCATCAAGGTTCGAGTCGTGGGATCAATCGCTCGCGCCGTTCGCACCAGCTTACCCGTAAACCGCCGCCCGGGCAATTCGGGCAGCGTGAGATCGGCGTAAATGCCGGGGACGGTAGCATGCGAATACTCTTGCGGCACTTGCACGAATATGCGCAGTTTATCGATCGCCGCGATGTGAAATAATTCCCGCGTTGGACCACCCGAAGAACCGGAATCAATCAGCTGGCCAATGTCGGTATTGCGCGCCGTGATCACGCCGTCGAAAGGGATGTAAACCTTTTCAAAGCCCACCATTTGCTCCAAACGCTGTACATTGGCTTGAGCCGCGTGAAAGGTTGCATTTTGTGCGGCCGCGCTCTGCACCGCATTGTCCACATCCTGCTTGGCAACTGAGTCCGTCTTGAAGAGACCCACGTAGCGGTCCGCCGTAATCTGGGCAAGTTTCAGATTCGCCGCGGAAGTGCGCAAGTCCTGCTGGGCCTGTCGCAACTGCTGGTCTACTTCGGGACTTTCAATTTCAGCCAGCAGCTGGCCCTTTTTGACATGCGCGCCAATATCGAAATACCAGCGGCGAAGGTAGCCATTCGTTCGCGCGTAAATGGGTGCATCGATAAATGCCTGGATGTTACCGGGCAGAATCACTTCTTCTCCGGATGCTTTGCGGGTCGGTCGCAGTACCGCGACGATCGGCTCCGCATTGCGGGTCGTTTGCGTGCTCAAGACTTGGCGCGCGCGAAGCCTGGGCAGGACTCCGAACGCAACTAAGCCGCCGATGAGGGCTAAAACGAGCAAAACACCCAGAATAGATCGAACTCGCATCAGGATGAACTACCTATCTTTCCGCCTGCTATGCAGAAGGCTGAAGAATACAGGAACAAAAAATAGCGTCGCGACTGTAGCGAGTGATAAGCCGCCGATCACCGCCCGGCCGAGCGGCGCATTTTGTTCGCCGCCTTCGCCCAGGCCCAAAGACATGGGAAGCATTCCGATTATCATGGCGAGCGCCGTCATCAACACGGGACGAAATCGAGTGAAGCCGGCTAGTAGTGCCGCATCTGCCGCAGAGTCAACATCGGGCAACTGTTCTTTGGCAAAACTCACCACGAGAATACTGTTCGCCGTGGCCACGCCTACGCACATGATCGAACCGGTAAGCGCCGGCACGCTAACGGTGGTGTGAGTTAAAAACAGCAGCCACACAATCCCGGCAAGCGCGGCCGGAAGAGCGGAAATAATAATAAACGGATCGAGCCACGATTGAAAATTAATCACGATCAGCATGTACACCAGAATGATCGAAAAGAGCAGTCCGGCAACCAAGCCCCGGAAAGAGGAGCGCATCGTATCCACCTGTCCGCGAATCACTACGCGAGAGCCCCGCGGCAATCCGTGTTTGGCCTTCGCAACTATCGAATCGATTTGGCGCGACACCCCGCCCAAATCCGTCCCATCGACCGAACCATAAAGGTCGATAACTGGGGCGATATTGTAATGCGAAACCGTGCCCAGCCCCTGCCCGCGTTGGATAGAGGCAACGCTGTTTAAGATCGCCGCGCTCGCGCCCGTGCCGGTCACCGGAATGTTGCGCAGGTCCTGCAGCGTGTCCATTTCGTATTGCGGACTCTGCGCCGCAATGTTGTAGCTGACACCGCTCTTCGGATTCAGCCAGAAAGTTGGCGACGTTTGAAAACTGCCGCTCAAGGCGACCAGCACACTCGTCGCCACGTCTCTCGCGCTATAGCCGACCAGCTGCGATTTTGTGCGATCGATATTGACCCGCAGCTCCGGCTGATTGAATGGCTGCTGGATTCGAAGATCGATAATTCCTGGAATGTCCTTAACCTGCTGCATCAAGCTATCGGCGAAGGCGCGGTTGCCTTCCACGTTCGGACCGAGTACTTGAATGTCGATGGGAGCGGGCAGCCCAAAGTTCAAAATCTGCGTGACCATGTCCGCTGGCAGAAAATAAAATGTTACGCCTGGAAACTCGGCAGGCAGTTTGGCCCGTAACTCGCGGACATAGTTGAACGTCGGATGATGATTCTCTTCAAGTGACACCTGCACGTCGGCATCGGCCGGGCCGATCGCGCCCGAGTTGCTGTAAGACGTGTTGATGCCGCTGTAAGGTAGGCCGATATTGTCGAGAATGTTAGATGTTTCAGAGGCCGGGATCACGTCTCGAATGCTTTGATCCACACGATCGCAGAGTTTGGCCGTCTCCTCGATTCGTGTGCCGGTTTGCGCCCGCAAGTGGAGCTTGAATTGGCCAGCGTCAATCGCCGGGAAGAAATCTTCTCCGAGCCACGGATACAGCCCCACAACAGAAGCAATGCAAACCGCGAAAAAGCAGAAGGTAAACAGAACTCGGTGACGGATGCACTTCTCGAGCAGCCCACGATATGCGCCGCGGAACCGTTCGAAGGAATTCTCGAATACCAATTGCATACGCACAAACGGATTCCGGCGGTCGGCATGCGCAACCGCTTCGTGATGGGAGTGGCCTCGAAGCAGGTATTTCGCCATCGTGGGCACGATCGTGCGCGACAGCACGTAGGAGGCCATCATCGCGAAAGACACGGCTTCGGCCAGCGGTACGAAGAGGTAACGGGCCACGCCGGCCAGGAAAAACATCGGCACAAAAACGATGCAGATGCTGAGCGTTGAGACGAACGCCGGGACGGCGATCTGCGCCGCGCCATCCAGAATGGCCTGCTCGATCTCTTTTCCCATCTCGAAATTGCGGTTGATATTTTCAATTTCGACCGTAGCGTCGTCTACCAGAATGCCTACCGCGAGCGCTAGACCGCCTAGCGTCATGATGTTGATCGTTTCGCCAAGCGCACTCAGGAGAAACAACGAGCAGAGGATCGAGAGCGGGATGGAGACCGCTATGATCAGCGTGCTCCGCCAGCTGCCGAGAAACACTAGAATCATGAACGCAGTCAGGCACGCGGCGATGACCGCTTCGCGCAAAACACCGCTGATCGACGCCTTTACAAACACAGATTGATCCGCCACCGGCTTTACTTTCAGGTTGGGCGGCAAAGACCCCAGCACCGTTGGCAGCAGAGCCCGGATCCCGTCTACGATATCGATCGTTGATTCATCGCCGGACTTCAAGACCGACATCAGGGCGCCCCGAATACCGTCCGATCGGACGACATTCGTTTGCGGAGGAAAGCCGTCCCGCACGTGCGCGACATCGCGCACGTATATCGTCGCGCCGTTCATCGACTTGATAGGAAGGCTGTTCAGTTCGGCAACCGTTTGCGGGCTCCCGTTCAACTCCACGTTGTATTCGAGCGGACCGATTTTCGAAGTGCCCCCGGGCAGAATCAGATTCTGGTTCCCAATCGTGTTGACCACATCAGCCGGCCCCAAGCCTTTTGACTGCAGCGCCTGCGTATTCAAATCCACTTGCACCTGGCGCTGCTTGCCGCCATACAGATTGGGAATCGCAGTGCCTGGCACGGTCACCAACTGCGGCCGGATAAAGTTGGAGCCGAGGTCATATAGTTGCTGTTCACTAATTCCGACCCCCGACATTGCCAGCTGCAGTATCGGAACCGTGGATGCGTTGTAGGTGATGATTAGCGGCGGTGTGGTGCCTTGCGGCAGCTGCCGTAATTGGGTTTGCGAAATAGCCGTTACCTGCGCGATTGCCGAACTGATGTCCGCATGCGGCTGAAAAAATATCTTGACTACTGCAATGCCCGTCATCGATTGCGATTCGACATGCTCGATGTTGTTGACCGTCGTCGTCAGAGCGCGTTCGGTGATGTAGACAATGCGTTCCGATATGTCCTTCGCCGACAGACCGGTGTACTGCCACACCACGCTAATTACTGGAATGTCGATATTCGGAAAGATGTCTGTAGGTGTCCGCGAAATCACCACCGGCGCCAGAATAAACAGCATCAGCGCGAGCACCACAAACGTGTACGGTCGATTAAGAGCGAGGCGTACGATCCACACAGTAACTCCTTAAGGCTCCATTAGGGTCGTCATTGATTCCGGTTGGATAGGCTGGCGAAAATAAATAAAACCAAGCTTGCAGCCGTCGAGGGTTCAAGCTCAAATACCAATTACACCAAATTGGGAACTTCGACGTATCGAAATTCGGATGTGCTATGCGGGTTGTCCACTAGTCGCAGGAGGCCGTCCACTCGCGCGGCCGTTGCGAACCCAACTTGCTATGGACCACGCGCTGCCAGCCAGGCAAATCGCGGTAAATACATACATAAACGCCTTAAAACCCGAAGAGTCCACGAAATGGATGATCCAGTGGCCGAAGCGTATGGCGAGCGCTCCCAGGACCAGGAAGCGCATCGCCCGGCTAACCGCCACGATGAGCAGCAATTTCTTCCACGGATAGCCAAGCGCGCTCGTTACCGCCACCATCATGGTGAAGGGAAACGGCGGCGGCGCCAGGCAACCGAGCACCAATGCTTTCGCGCCGTGCTGCCCGATCTTGCGCTTCAACTGCAGGAATCGTTGCTCCCCGGCCACTTTCGTTACGCCGCCTTCGCCGAGTCTCCGGGCGACCGCGTCGAGAAAGAAAACGCCCACCGTCGAGCCGCAAACCGCCGAAATCACGTAATACAAATAGCGGTCATGATGCCGCGCAGTAAGCGCAACTACCAGTAAGTCGTTTCCAAATGGAAGAAACAGGAATGAGGAATCGAAAATTCCCAGCACAAATGGCCCGAAGTACCCAAGGTGAAACAGCGCCCGCAGGAAAGAGTGGAACATGCTTTCGACAGCGCGGGATCAAACTCTGGAAGCCATTACAGTGATGATACGACGTTTTTCGCCACCTGGCAGAACCGGCGCCGTAAAGAGCGGTAATCCCCGGGATTTGCTGTGATAACGTTCCTAATGACCCGCGGAAAACCCGCCTTTTCTTATAGAAGGGAAATTGGAATGAAATCGCTTCGTCCGCTGTTGCTGGCGGCACTTGTATCTACCGGATTGGGCTCGCTGGGAACGCTGAGTCACTTGCGGGCGCAGGCCGCGCCGCCCAGAACTCCGCCCAAGACCATGGCCCGAATCCTGGTTATTGCGGAGACCAAGGGCTTCGAACACGATTCGATCCCCGACGCCATGGCCAACATCTGGCGCATGGGACATGATACGAAGCTCTGGGATGCCACGCTTCGCACCGACACCGAACTCATCACGAAAAAGGACCTTGGTCATCGCAACGCCAAAAACTTAAACACCTTCGATGCCCTGGTATTTGCCAGCACCACCGGCGAGCTCAGCCTCACCGATGATCAGAAGACCGACATGATGTCTTTCATCAAGGAAGACGGCAAGGGTTTTGTTGGTGTTCATGCGGCGCTCGATACCAACTACAAATGGCCCGAGTACGGTGAAATGATTGGTGGCTGGTTCGATCAACATCCTTGGTTTACCTTCGAAGCGCCGATTATCAACGAAGATCCGAATTTCCCGGCGGTCCGCCATTTCCCGCATGCCTTCACCAAGCGCGACGAAATCTATCAGCCGAAAGCCTGGTCGCGCGACAAAGTCAACGTGTTGCTGAGTCTCGATCCGTCCAAATTGGATTACAATAATCCACGCGTTCACCGGCAGGATCATGACTTTGCGGTCGCCTGGTCCAAGATGTACGGCAAAGGCCGCGTCTTTTACTCAACGCTCGGTCACACCAAAGAAGCCTGGGACGACCCCGACATCCAGAAGATGTATTTCGAAGCCATAAAATGGGTACTCGGCATGACCGAGGGCAGCACCGCCTCCCATCCAAGGCCAAGCAACGAGGAACCGAGCAAGTAACCGCTGTTCGCTGCTCGCACCCGCATGTATCAGAGCCGCGACCGTAAGGGAGCGTTGGAACTAACTGCCACCAACTCATCGCCCGCGCGCTTCAACTGCCCACAGGCCGCGAAAATGTCGCGGCCTCGCGGCTTCCGCACAAAACACGGCACAGCTTTTCGAACGATCGCTTGAAAACTGCTGACCCGTTCCTCGCTAGGAGTTTTGAAAGGAATGCCCGGGCCCGGATTCAGCGCAATTAAATTGACTTTGCAATTCAGTTTCGCAAGCAAACGAACCACTCGGCGCGCATCCTCATCGGAATCGTTCACGTCGCGCAGCACTACATATTCAAACGTGAGCTTCTCCCAAGCCCGCAGCGGGAAGCGCCTGCAAGCCTCGAGCAAATCCCGTAAATGGTACTTCTTCGTGATCGGCATTAATTCCCGCCGCTGCTCTTCGGTCGATGCGTTTAACGAAATTGCCAGTTTCGGCCGAATAGCTGCGTTGCCAAGCTCGTTAATGGCGGGAATGATGCCCGAAGTCGAGAGCGTGATCCGCTTCTCCGAAAGGCCGATCCCGCTTTTGTCTGTAAGCAGTCGTGTCGCCTTCAAAACATTGTCGAGATTAAGCAGCGGCTCACCCATGCCCATCATCACCACATTCAAACGGTTGTTCTCGGCCGAGCGCGCGTTTTCCCGAGCCACATAAAGTACTTGACCGACGATTTCACCCGCCGTCAGATTACGTTCCAGACCCATCAAAGCCGTCAGGCAGAAGCGGCAGTCCACCGGACAGCCAACCTGGCTCGAAATACAGATCGTGTCGCGCGAATCTTCCGGCATTAGAACGGCTTCGACGGTCCGATTGTCGCTCAGGGTCAAGAGATAGCGGCGGGTCCCATCTGCCGAGTCGTAGCGCTGCTCCCTGCGCGGCAAGCCCAGCGGGCTGCTGGCGAGTAATTCTCCCCGGACGCTTTGTGGTAAATTTGTTATATCCGACAAATTATTTACCCGTTTTCGGTAGATTGCGTCAAATAATTGTCGGGCTCTGAAGCTGGGTTGATCCGGGCCTAGTAGCAATTCAAGATCGGCCAGGTCCATTCCGACCAGCGACTCGCCCTTAAGTTGTTGCAGCACTCAGTTTTAGTGTATCTTCCTAGGCTTTTGAAAGGCTTTCCTAATGGTTTCTGTATACGCCTCTCCCCATGTCCGCGAAATTGAGCGGGCTAGTCTTCGCAACGGGATTCGCATCGTTACTGAGGTCATGCCTCACGTGCGCTCGGTTTCCCTGGGAGTCTGGATTGGCAGCGGATCCAGAATCGAGCAAGGGCCCGAAAATGGGCTCTCTCACTTCATTGAGCACATGCTTTTCAAAGGTACGAAAAACCGCTCGGCGGAAGATATCGCGCGTTCCGTCGATTCCGTCGGCGGTGGCTTGGATGCGTTCACCAGCAAAGAGCTTGTCAGCTTCAACACCAAGGTGCTCGATGAACACCTGCCGTTTGCCTTCGATATTCTTTCCGATTTAGTGCTCAACCCCCTCTTTCGCCAGGAAGATATTGAAAAAGAGAAGGGAGTGATTCTCGAAGAAATCAAGATGGAAGCGGACCAGCCCGAATTTGTCCTGCATGAGACCTTCATCAGTAATTTCTGGAAAGGTCACGGCCTCGGTAAACCTATTCTGGGCACCAAAGAGACAGTAAAAAAATTCGAGCAGGGTATGCTATCGGATTTCTATAGCAGGGTCTACTCGCCGAAGAACATTCTGATTACTGCCGCCGGCAATCTGAAACACCACGAAATCGTTCGGCTTGTCGAAGACAAGTTTTCCGCTTTGGCGGAACGCGAACGCCCCGCTGCTGGGTCCATTCCACAACCGCACGCGCCAATCATCCTGAAGAAAAAGGATTCGTTGGAGCAGGTCCACATTGCGATGGGCGTGCCCGCCTATCCCTTGGCGCACTCCGCCCGTTTCCCCTTGTACGTTCTGAACACGGTTCTCGGCGGCGGCATGAGTTCACGCCTCTTCCAGAATATTCGCGAGAAGCAGGGGCTCGCTTACGCCGTCTACTCGGAGCTGAACTTGTTCAGCGACACGGGGTGCTTCACTGTTTACGCCGGAACTGGTGTCGAAACGGCTCGTCAGGTGGTCGATTCCGTAATTCATGAATTCCACAACTTCAAGGAAGAACTGATTGGCGAAGATGAGTTACGGCGCGCCAAAGATCATCTGAAAGGCTCGCTGATGCTCAGTTTGGAATCGACCTCCAGCCGGATGTCCAACCTCGCGCGTCAGGAGCTCTACTTCGACGAATTTCTTTCAATGGACGAAATGCTCGAAAAAATCGAGGCAGTGACTCGCGATCAGGTACAGGGCATCGCGACCGAGTTTTTCCAGCCCCAAAATATCGCCGTCGCCATGCTCGGCCGCCTTCACGACATCTCCGTCACCCGCGAAGACCTGGTCTGCTAACGTGCCTCAAATCACACCCCGAAGCTGTAGTTTTTATCGGCGTGCATGGGCTAATTATCGCCTTTCCAATTCCGCCAGCTTGGCATCGAGGAAAGCCAGCGACCGTTCAAGCATCGTTCGATAGCCGGCGTTCGTCGCTGAATCAATGTCGGCCAGCACTCGCGCGCGCGAGAGTTGAAGGCTCTCAACCTGGCGCTCCCTGGCGATGTCTTCCGGACTTCTCAGTGGCTTTTGTGCGCGTGCGCTTCGCTCTTCGGCTGACTCAATCTGCGACTCAACCGCTTTGCTTTCCCAGCCGCGCGCCATAAGCCAAGCTTGACACATTACAGGGTCAATGGCTATTTAATGCCCAAAACCACCGCCTTGCTATTCTGAAAGGAACCTCCCGGTCGTTACAAAGCTTTTCTGTCCATGCCGCAATTGCGCTACACCACGCCACACGGGATTACCGTCACCCGCACTAGCACGCGCGTACCCTATGGCCGCGGCCTCAAGCACATCCTGAAACAGCTGGATAACAAACGCGGCGTTTACCTCTGCTCCGGCTATGAATATCCGGAGCGGTATTCGCGGTGGGACGTGGCAAGCGTCGCGCCGCCCATCGAAATTGTAGGACACGACAGAGTTCTGCGCGTTCAGGCGTTGAATCAGCGTGGCGAAAAGTTAATTCAACTGCTCTGGCCGGTCCTATCCGGATCGCAGCAATGGCATGCGCATCTCGCTTTGCCGTCCGCGATCGAACTCTCTCTCAAACCGCTGGCGGAGCGCTTCCCGGAAGAAGAAAGAAGCAAACAGCCCTCGCCGTTTTCGCTTTTGCGCTTGCTGATTGAGGAGTTTCGCTCTGCGGAAGACTCCAGACTTGCTTTGCTCGGTGCATTCGGCTACGATCTGCTGCTGCAGTTCGACCCGATCCGCCTGGGTCTCCCGCGCGACAATGCCAAAACCCTGCACGTCTTTCTTTGCGACGAGATTTACTTCATGGATCGCAAGAAAGAGGTGATCGAGCGCTTCCAGTATGATTTTTCGGGCGAACAGGGAACTACCGAAGGACTGGAACGCAGCGCGGACACGATTGCACCGCCTCCTGTGGCACCGCGCGGCGAGATCGTCTCCGATCACACTGCCGAAAGCTACATGCAGAAGGTCGAAACTGTCCGCGAGGGCATGCGCCAGGGCGACTACTACGAGGTCGTGCTTCGCCAAACCTTCAGCGCACCGTTCAGCGGCAGCCCGTCCGAACTGTTTCAGCGCATCCAGAAATCAAGCCCCAGCCCCTACGAGTTTATTCTTCAGATGGGCGATGAACAACTGGTCGGCGCATCGCCCGAGATGTTTGTGCGTGTGGAAGGCGAGCGCGTCGAGACCTGTCCCATTGCCGGTACTGCCCGCCGCTCTGGTGATCCGCTGCGCGATGCCGAAAGCATTCGCGCGCTGCTCAATTCCGCCAAGGAGGAATCGGAGCTCACCATGTGCAGCGACGTTGACCGCAACGACAAGTCGCGCGTCTGCGTGCCCGGCTCCGTCCAGGTCATTGGCCGCCGCCTCATTGAGTCGTACGCCGGCCTTTTTCATACCGTTGATCACGTGAAGGGAACCCTCATGAAGGGCTTCGACTCGCTCGACGCCTTCTTGACCCACATGTGGGCCGTCACCATCATTGGCGCTCCCAAAAAGGCCGCCGCACAGGCAATTGAAGATCTGGAGAACGACGCTCGCGGCTGGTACGGCGGTGCCGTAGGAATGATCGGCCTCAACGGAGACATCAATACTGGCATCGCCATTCGCACGGTTCACCTCAAAAATGGGAAGGCGAACTACGCGGCTGGAGCGACACTGCTCTATGACTCCGATCCGCGCTCCGAGGACGAAGAATGCCGCCTCAAGGCGACTACTTTCTTTCGCTCGCTATACCCATCGTCGACTGCCGCGACCACCGGACATACTGCTCAACGAGTGGGCGATGGCGTTCATCTTCTGCTGGTAGATAACGACGATTGCTTCATCCACACTCTCGCTAATTACGCCCGTCAGACGGGCGCCTCCGTTTCGACCTATCGCTCGAATGTCGCGCTCGAAATGATCGACACTGACAAGCCGGATATTGTCCTTATCTCCCCCGGCCCGGGCCGCCCCGACGATTTTGGCGTCCCGCAGCTCGTCCAGGAACTCGCCAAGCGGCAGATACCCACCTTCGGCGTCTGCCTGGGCTTGCAGGCCATCGTGGAAGCATTCGGCGGCAAACTCGAAGTGCTCGAATATCCCATGCACGGTAAGGGTTCCACCATTCTTCACGACGGGCGCGGCGCGCTGCGCAATTTGCCGTCGCCTTTCCGCGTCGGCCGCTATCATTCCCTCTATGCGAATCGGGAGCTGATGCCCGATTGCCTCGAAATCACCGCCGAATCGGACGACGGCATCATCATGGCCATCCGCCATCGTGACCTGCCCATGGAAGCCGTGCAGTTTCATCCCGAGTCCATCCTGAGCCTCGAGCAGGATTGCGGCTTGCGCTTGATAGAAAACATGATCGCGGCTTACGCCAAACTTCCGGCCGTTTCGAAATAGTGTGTGAAGGTGTTGCAATCATCGGTGGCGGCTTGGCCGGCTTATCGGCCGCCGTTGCTTTAGGCTCCGTGGATGAGCCAGTCACGCTGTTTGAAGCCCGTCCACACCTTGGCGGTCGCGCCACCTCTTACCCTTTGAACATCGCTGACGAGGACGGCCCCACCATCGACAATTGCCAGCATGTTTTATTACGCTGCTGCACAAACCTGATCGATTTCTACCGGCGCCTCGGCGTCGAGAATCGCATCCGGTTTCATCGCGAGTTCTTCTGGATTGAGCCCGGCGGACGCCTCTCGACCTTGCGAAAGGGCCTGCTGCCCGCTCCGCTTCACTTCACTGAATCCTTTTTGCGTCTGAGCTTTCTCGGTTTGTCCGACAAAATTAGCGTTGCTAACGGATTGCTCTCGGTGCGCTACGAATACGGTAAGCGCGCCGATTTGGACCGGATTACAATGCTCGACTGGCTGAAAGAAAAAAATCAATCACCCCGTGCCATTGAGCGCTTTTGGCGTCAGGTTCTCGTCAGCGCCGTCAATGAAAATCTGGAAAGAATGGCGGCCGCCCATGGTTTGCAGGTCTTCT
>DATAYL010000239.1:0-33157 GCA_036272575.1 Bryobacteraceae bacterium
TTCGTAGATGACCCCTCCCGCGTATTCCTCTTTAGGCTTGAGGCCGACGATCTCCTCGTAGAATTTTCTCGCACGTGGGATGTCCGAGGCCGGGATGTAAGCGTGAATCGATGCATCTCTCAACATAAAAGCTCCTTTCAGCTATTCACCGTTGTGCCGCTCGCTTCGTAATCGATGCTCTTACGGTTGCTTTTCCATCGGCAGCGGTTTCATAACCGCAAGCACCGCGCCGGTCGGATCTTGCAGGACCCCGAAGCGACCGATGCCCGGAATATCTTCGGGAGCCATCGGAATCGTCGCGCCTCGCTGTTTGGCCCGGGCGATCGTCGCATCAACATCGTCGACCGCAACGTAAGGCAGCCAGTGCGGCGGTGCGCCAGCCCGAAGGTGGCCCGTTATACCGCCGCGGTCAACGCCATCTCTGGACAGAATGTGGTACTGGTTGCCGGGACCCATGTCCATCGTTCGATGAGAGAACCCGACGACCTTTTCATAGAACGAGAGTGCCGAGGCCGGTTCGCTGGTGTGCAGCTCGTTCCAGAGCCAATTCCCGGATACAGCCGGTGTATCGGGCTTGTCGCCTCGGGCATCGGTGAGCAGGGCCAGTTCGGCGCCCTGCGGGTCGGCAATACGCGCCCTTCGGCCAACGCCCGGAATTTCGGACGGAGCGTCGAGCACCATTCCACCGTTCGCGACCGCCGCATTCGCCGCCGCATCGACGTCCTCTAACGAAACGGTTGCTATCCAGTGCGAAGCATGATGGTTGCTCCCCGCCGGCGGGTAGCCTCCGATCATCGTGTCCCACGATTCACCGGTAAGGATCATCTCGTAGGCGAAGTCTCCCATTGGGAAGGGCTTGACCTTCCATCCGAGCACTTCACCATAGAACTCCTGCGCTTTGCTGGCGTCTTTCGACACGTGCTCGAACCAGACGAACTTTCCCGGACTCAGCTTGCGGTCAGACATGTCATTTCTCCTTCAGCTTTGGGTCGAACGAGAGGCAGCGCCATCGACACCTCCATGAAAAATTTTCGCTTACTAACTGATAGCGCTAGAAATGTCGAGGCGTCCGCCGCCGATCCAATCGATGGTACAGGACGTTGAAAATACGCGCCGAGAATTTAAGCGACATACGCTCCGTGAAACTAAAGCGCTTGGCCGCGTTTTGGCCAACGCGCGATGCTGACTCAATTTGGACTGCATGTTCGAAAGTGATTCATAGCTGATTTGCTGTGAATCAAAGATAGTTTCGAGCTTATACTGGCTGATATGACAAAATCGGCCTCTATATTTTTTATAACCGGGTTAACACTTCTGTTGTCTTCGGCGCCAGTGTCGGCCGACACGGTCACATTCGCACAATTTACGGAAGCGGGTGGAGGCGGAAACGATTTCAATTTCGTAAGTTCCACAAACAGTGCCACTTTTTCCAGCAGGAATCCAAAAACAGGGTCGTCTATCGTTCCGGTGTATTTCGATTTTCTTTCCTTTGCGGCGACGGATTTGCCGCTGGATCTCCAGGGGCCGCAAGCCGCTCAACTGACTTTTTCGGTAACGACCACTCAGAATGCTGTGACGTTCGGCAATTTCTTCGATCAAAATCTCTATTCCCAAAGCGCCAGCGGCGTCCCCAATTACGGAACAATTAAGTTCACGCGCGATACGCCGGACCATGAACTGGGCCAGACTAATTTGCTGACAGTTTCTTTTTGGGCTACAGCAGGCGGCCTGGACGGCATCCGGAAAGGTCAAACGGCCACTTTATCGGCGGACAATGGGCAGACCGACTACGTGCAATTCTCGTCTTCTTACCTGAATTTCGACCCGCAATCGGACGAAAACCTGGCGCTTTCTTTTACCAGCGCGACCCCGTGTTTCACGGTATATGCGAATGTCAAGAGCGCCAAAGGCGGGTGCACCCAAACGTCCTCGGCGGTTCTAAATTTTCTGCACTCCTTCACCGCCGCCGGGACAGGAACGTTTGCTTCAGATCCATCTCCCACCTCAGTCTTTGCAGTTCCGGAACCCGGGACGAACTGGCTAACTTTGTTGGGTGCAACTGGAATTGGAATGCTGCTCCTTAGACGGTCACGGCGCAGTCCTGTTGCTGAAGTAAGTAAGTAAACTCCCCACCAGTTAGAAGCAGAAAACGCTAAAGCGTGCCCTATGGTCCGGCCCGCAAACGGACTCTTTCCTGTTTATCATTTACTTCCCAGACATTTCTGTTGACAGTCAACAGGTCTCTCATCAATACTGTTGATAGTCAACAGGAGATGGTGCGGGTGAAAGACGTGAAAGCCGAGGTACCGTACGGAACGCTGGATCTGATGATCCTGAAGACGCTCGATGCAATGGGCAGCCTTCACGGATATGGTGTGGCGCGGCGGATTGAGCAGGTGGCCGAAGGCTCGCTCGAGCTGAATCAGGGCACCATCTATCCGGCTTTGCTGCGGCTCGAGCAGAAAGGCTGGATCAGTTCCGATTGGGGCACGAGCGAGAACAACCGGCGTGCCCGTTATTATTCGATCACCAGGTCCGGCAAGCGGCAATTGTTGGCGGAAGAAGCAAGTTGGCATAAGACGGTGGCCACGGTCGCTCGCCTGTTGGAAGGCGCACGGTGAGCTTCCTAAAAGTTTTGCTTGCAAGGTTGAGATCTTTTGTCGGCGGGAATCAGACTGACCGACTGGCCGAAGAGTTAGCCTTACATGCCGAGATGCTGGCGGCCGATTATCAGAAGCGCGGCATGACCGAGGCCGAAGCCGGCTCCGCGGCCCGGCGCGAATTAGGAAACAGAACATCAGTTGAAGAGCAGTATCGCGAGCAGAGTGGCTTACCGCTAATTGAGATTTTCTGGCAGGATTTGCGATTTGCCATTCGAAGTTTGCGCCGTAATCCGGTGTTTGCGATATCGTCTCTGACGACTTTGACAGTAGGGCTCAGCGGGATGATCACGGTGTTGTGCGTGGTCTCCGCGTTCTTGTGGACACCGCTGCCGTATCCAGCGCCGGATCGTTTGACGGCGCTCAAAGAAGTCGATCCGAGGGGTAGCTGGTGGACGTTCTCGGAGCCAACCTGGCTCGATCTCGCGCAGAAAAGTCGGTCACTAGAGGCCGTGAGCGCGTGCCGGCTCGGCAGTTCGACGCTGACCGGAGCAGGGGAACCAGAGGCCCTTCACGCGGCGCTAGTAACACCTTCGTTCTTCGCGATGTTCGGAGTGCGCGTGTTGGCGGGACGAGTATTCCAGTCGCCGCAAGGCCAATTGGTGATCAGCCGACGTTTATGGGAGCGAAAGTGGCGGAAGAACCCGTCCGTCGTGGGGCAGGCGGTCCGGGTTGACGGCGCAAGTTACCTGATTACCGGCGTGGCGGAACCGCCCGGCGATCTATTGCCTGAGGTCGATGTGATGCTGCCGCTGGCGCCGCAGGCCGCAGGTTCGCGGAGCGCCCACGAAATCGAGGCGTTTGGACGCCGGCGGACAGGGGTGTCTGAAAGGCAGCTGCAAGCGGAACTCAGCGCGCTCGCGGCGAGGATCGCGCGCGATTATCCCGGCAAAAACGCAGGCTGGGGGATGAAAGCCTTGCCGCTCTCCGCCTATCTCACCGGTCCACGAACGACGCGCATGTTGTGGATGATCCTGGGTGGTGTGGCGCTGGTTTGGCTGCTGGCCTGCAGCAACGTGGCCGGTCTGCAATTGGCCAGACGTATTGCGCGCCGCGAGGAAATCGCTACGCGGCAAGCACTCGGGGCGAGCCGGGCACGGCTGCTCGCGCAAGGTCTGACCGAGAGCGCCGTGCTGGCGGTTGCCGGAACGATTCTGGGGTTGGGCATTGCCGATTGGACACTCCATTTGCTGGCGCGGTTCGGAGCGGACTCAATACCGAGATTGGCGTACTTACATCTGGACGCCAAAACGATTGCGGCGACTCTCGGCTGCTTACTCGTCTCCCTATTTTTGTTTGGAATTTCGCCGCAATCTGGCAATCTGGCCGGCGGCGGGAGGCGAGGAGTTTCGGCACAGGATAGAGGACGCGACGCCTGGATGATCGCGCAAGTGGCTTTTGCCACCGTTTTGATCTTGTGCTCCGGTCTTCTCTTTGAAAGCTTTCTGCGGCTGCAGGCCGTAAATCCGGGCTTCGATCCCGCCAGGCTTCTGACTACCCGCATAGATACTTCGGTTCGCGGCAATGCCGACTGGCAGCGTGCGGCGCTGCTGCGCGAGGCGACAGCGGAAGTGGAGGGCGTACCGGAGGTGGCCGCCGCCGGTGCGAGCAATGTGGCGCCCTTCAGCGGATCCGGCACGGCCAACCGGTTCCGCCTGGAGCAGGAGTCGGGAACCGGCAACTATCATTCAGCGGCTTGGCGAGCGGTTACGCCAGGCTTCTTCCGTGCAGTCAACCTCCCCCTGAAACGTGGACGGCTGTTTACCGATGCCGATCGGGACGGTTCGTTGGAAGTGGTGATCGTGAGTGAATCGATGGCTCGACAATTCTGGCCGAAGCAGAATGTGATTGGAAAGCGGTTGCTCTGGGGAAGTTCGGGAAATCCCAAGACAATTGTCGGAGTAGTAGGCGACATGCGCGACTTAACGGTCGAAGCAGCGCCTGTCGCGACCATGTTCCGTCCCTTTGCGCAGCTTTCGAATGCGCAGATGACGATGTTGATTCGCTTAAAGACCGATAACCCGGATGCGCACGCGGCGATTCGTAAAGCGATCTGGGCGGTGGAGCCCAACACACCCGTCGAGTTACAAACGGTGCGGAAAAGGATGTCGGCTTCGCTGCTTCCCCAACGTGGAGCGCTGCAGGTGATGACCGCATTTGCCTCTCTCGCCACGCTGATCGCCGGGTTGGGTCTATATGGATTGGTGAGTTATCGGGTGACCCAGCGGCGTTTGGAGATCGGCATCCGGCTGGCGCTCGGCGCCTCGCCGAACGCCGTGCGCTGGGCGATTCAGAAGCGTTCGATGAAGTTGGCGGCCTGGGGTTTGCTGATCGGACTACCGGCGGCGTATGCCGGCTCCCGCCTGATCACGTCGTTGCTTTATCAGACTCGGCCGAACGAGATGTCCGCGTATGCCGGTGTGTGCTTGCTATTTATGGCCGTAGCTCTTCTCGCAAGTTACGGTCCGGCCAGGCGCGCCGCACGAGTCGAAACAGCTTCGATTATGCGCTGTGAATAGGCGCGATCGGATCAGTGATTGATAGCCCAATCGACTGACGGCATATCCGCTTGAGCGGTGGGTTGACCAATGCTGCGTACTCGGTATTCGGTCGAAATTGCCAAAGAGAATAATCCGAAGAGCAGTGTCAGCACGGCCGCGCCCACGGGTGCGATGAGATAGCGGAGGGGCACGGGCCGGATGTCGGGCCGACCTGCGTACCGGCTATGGATACGGATCAGGATGTAGCTGGTTCCAAAGAAGAAAACAAACGGCACGAGCACATACGGAGCAGCCATCAGACCTGAACTTTCCCTGCCGAAAGTTGCGTTTCGGCAGTCAGAGTCTTAGTGCGCTTAGAGAGTAGATTTGCGCAAAGGACTTTTCCGGTAACTGTTAAGGAATACTCTTTGGAAAATAACTTATTGACGCGTCAGCCGCCGGATCAATTCGCGATGCTGCGGATATTCGGCGCTCAACTCAGAGCGCCGCGCCAGTTCGAAGTCTTCAAATTCGAAGCCCGGCGCCACCGAGCAACCCACCAGCGCATAGCTTGCTGACTTTGTCAGGCATGACGCAAACCACACGCCCGCCGGCACTACTGCTTGAAACACTTCACCCGCTTCAGCATCGCCTCCGAGCATGATCTGGCGATGCGCGCCATTTCGGTCAATCAAGTGGACCGACAAGCTGGCGCCTGCATAGAAGTGCCACATCTCGTCAGATGCGATCCGATGAAATGCCGAGAAGTTTTCGCCATCGAGCAGAAAATAGATCGCCGTCGAAGCAGTGCGAGCGCCGCGCGCGGTGCCGGTGGCCAAGCCTGAGCGGTAGGTCTCGCGATAATAGCCGCCTTCCGGATGCGGCTTGAGAGCTAGTTTGCCGATCCAGTACGCTGCATCCGTCATCAGGCGTGCGCTGATCGTGGTTCCCGTACCGATGTAGCGGGTGCGCTCTGCCGTCCGAAGTAGAGGATGGCGAGGCCGAGCCCCAGCAGCCCGACGGCCAGCCACTGCGTAAGCGAAAACGGTCCGACCAAGGACTGCTCGTGCACTCGATAGAACTCGATGATGAAGCGTGCCGTCGAATACAACACCAGATACAGCCCGATCACCTGGCCGGCCGGATGCCGCTGTGTCGCGCGGCGATAGAGTAAGGCAAAAATCAGCAGATCGGCCGCGGACTCGTACAACTGCACCGGGTGCAGCGGGGTATTGAGCGGTACGGGCGCGGCAAAATCGGACCGGAAGCGCACGCCCCAGGGCAAATAACAAGCGCGGCCCCAGCAGCAGCCCGCCGCAAAGCAGCCCAGCCTGCCGATCGATTGCCCAATCGCCACCCCCGGGGCGAAATTGTCCATCACTCGCAGTACGGGAAGCTTCTGTTTGCGTATGTAAAGCGTGGCGACCAGTAACGCGGCAATAAATCCGCCATGAAAAACACCAGCCGCCTGAAGCGTTTCCAGAGTGAAGATCTGTCCCGGGTTCTTGATGTAATCGCCGAGATCGAACAAGAACATGAACAGCTTGGCGCCGATGATACCCGCTATTGCGCAATAGATGACCAGATTCGAGATCTTCTCGGCGGGCAATCCGGCGCGCCGCGCCAGCCGCATCGTTACGCCGAGTCCGGCTAAGAAACCGAGCGCGACTAGCACGCCGTAAGTCGGGATGTAAAAGGAACCGATGCTGATGAGCTTGGGATACATGGAATTACTTGTTGTGTGCCAATCCAGATGGGTTGGCCGTGGGCTCGCTGCCGGGCGCGTTCGTGTGTGAAGGCTGCCGTAACAACTCGAACAACAGCAGGATTGCGCCTACCGTGATCGCACTGTCCGCCACATTAAAAGCTGGAAACGACCAGCCGCCATGATAGACCTCGATAAAATCCGTCACCGTCCCGCGAATCACCCGATCGTAGAGATTACCTAATGCGCCGCCCAAAATCAGAGCCAAACTGATCCGCGCCAGCGTGGCGGTAAAAGAGGCGCGATTGGTCCAGAGCGCCGAGATCACAAAAACA
Source organism: Bryobacteraceae bacterium (assembly GCA_036272575.1). Lineage (GTDB taxonomy): Bacteria > Acidobacteriota > Terriglobia > Bryobacterales > Bryobacteraceae > Bog-105. Next base: position 7,181 of record DATAYL010000239.1, read on the forward strand.
AGCACTACACCCGAGACACCTATTAAGATGCCGCTGCGCAGCCAACGGTTGCCCTCCGCCAAAATTCCGAACGCGGCGCCTGCGTTTTCTGTGTGGATAATGCGCAGCCAGCCCGGAATGAGGGAAACGCTATCGAGCGATGTCATGGAATGTTCGATCGCGATCTTTGACCAGCGGTCGGCCAACACCACCAGCAACGAGAGAAGAAATGGCGTCCATCGGTTTCGCATGTGTGGCCGCAAACCCGATCTATTCGCCCAAATCCTCAAGTACTTCTGCGCAGGCCGCGCACACGGTCGGAAACTTAGGGTTCGAGCCGACGTCAAGCGTAAACTTCCAGCAGCGTTCGCACTTGTCGCCCCGCGCGCGTTCCACTTCAACCGCCAGTTCTTCCGAGGCTGCATCTTGAGCATTCAGCTCGACCTGCGAAACGATGAACCAGCCGGGCAGTTCAGCCAGATTTCGAGTGAGCAAAGCGTGCAGTTCGCCGGCCGCCCCGAGCGAAACCGCCGCTTCGAGCGACGAACCAATTACCTTGTCTTCCCGAGCCTCGTCGAGCGCCTTCAAGACCCGGTCACGCACTGGAATCAGCGCTTCCCAATCTTGCGCCGCTCTTCGCTGCTCGCTCGATAGCCCGGCCGTCAGTTCGCCAGGTTCCGAAAAGTACGTGAGGTGAACGCTTTCCGCTTCTGTATTGCCGGCCTTCATGTGCTTCCAAACTTCTTCGCAAGTATAAGCGAGTAGCGGCGCGAGCAGCCGGACCAAGGCGCCGTTCAGCCGAAACAACGCCGTCTGCGCGCTCCGGCGTGCGCGCGAGTTTGGACCGGCCGTATACAGCCGGTCTTTCGCTACATCAAAGTACACGGCACTCAATTCGGTCGTGGCGAAGTCATACACCGCGCGGTAGACCTTGTGAAACGCATACTGGCTGTACCAGGCACTGCACTGTTCCACCAACTCGCCGGCCCGGACCAGGATCCAGGCATCGACGCCCGTCATCTGCTCGATCGGGAGCGCGTCGGTTGCCGGATCGAACGAACCCAGATTGCCCAGCATCCACCGAAACGTGTTCCGCAATTTCCGGTAAGCTTCCGAAAGTCGGTCCAGGATCACCTCGGACATCCGCACATCTTCGGTGAAATCGACCGACGCCACCCACAACCGCAGAATATCGGCGCCCTTCTTGCTGACTACTTCTTCCGGTTCGATTGTGTTGCCGATCGATTTCGACATGGCGCGCCCTTGCGCGTCCAGCGTCCAGCCGTGCGTGGCGCACTCTTTGTAGGGCGCCTGCCCTTTCAGGCCGACGCCGATCAGCAGCGAACTGTGGAACCAGCCGCGATATTGGTCGCCGCCTTCCAGATACATATCCGACGGCCACGGCAGCCCGTTCTTCGGGGTTAAAACAGCCAGATGGCTTGAACCGGAGTCGAACCAGACATCTAGAATGTCGGATTCTTTGCGAAACTCATGGCCGCCGCACTTGCCGCATTCGTGGCCCGGGCCCATCAGCTCGGCCGCGCTCTTCGTGTACCAAACGTCTGCTGTATGTTCACGAAATTCGCTCACCACACGCTCGAGGACAGTTCGTTTCGTAAAAGGCTCGCTGCACTGCTGGCAATAGAAGACAATGATCGGCACGCCCCAGACCCGTTGGCGTGAAATGCACCAATCCGGACGCATAGCGATCATGTTGGTCATGCGCTCTTCGCCCCAGGACGGATACCAGCGCACAGTTTTTATGGCTTCCAGAGCTTTTGCCCGTAAGCCCTCTCGTTCCATGCCGATAAACCATTGTTCAGTAGCACGGAAGATTACCGGGTTGTGGCAGCGCCAGCAATGCGGATAGCTGTGTTCGAAACGAGCATGCGAAGCTAATGCCCCGCCATCGTCTAACAACCTAACGACAATGGGATTAGCCTCCCAGATCGTTTTGCCCAGGAGCTCGTTCGGTAATTTACCCGCTGCGCCTTCGGCTTCGAAAATTCGACCCGCCGCATCCACCGGACAGTAAACCGGAATGCCGTAGCGCTGGCAAACCACAAAATCTTCCTGCCCGTGACCGGGCGCGGTATGCACAGCGCCAGTACCTTGCTCGAGCGTGACGTGATCGCCGAGGATGCCGACGGAATCCCGCTCGATAAACGGATGCCGAAACACCGCCCCCTCCAGTTTTGACCCCGGGAAACGCGCGACTACCGTCTGGTCCCAGCCCAAGATCTCGCTTACCTGTGACAGTAAGCCTTCCGCCACGATCGCTAGTCCCTGCGGCGTATCGACAGCCACGTACTCGAACTTCGGATTGAAGGAAATCGCCAGGTTCGCTGGAATCGTCCAGGGCGTTGTGGTCCAGATCAGCGCATAAACATTGTGGCCGCTGAGCGCCGGATCGAGCAGGCCCGGATCTGAGACCAGCTTGAAACGCACATAGATCGTCGAGCTCGAGTGATCTTCGTATTCGACTTCCGCTTCGGCGAGCGCCGTCTGATCGTGGATGCACCAGTGCACCGGTTTGAGGCCCTTGTATACCGTGCCGCTTTCGACGAAATCCACGAAGGCTTGGGCAATAACGGATTCGTACTCCGCACTCATCGTCAGGTACGGATCTTCCCAGCGCCCGAACACTCCCAGGCGTTTGAATTCGCGCCGATGAATCTCGACAAACTTGGCGGCATACGCGCGGCACTCCGCACGAATCGCCGCGGCGCTCATCGACGCTTTCCGCTTGCCGAGCTGCGCGTCCACTTTGATTTCAATCGGAAGCCCGTGGCAATCCCAACCCGGAATATACGGCGCATCGAAGCCGGCCATCGTTTTAGATTTCACGATGAAGTCCTTCAGAATCTTGTTGAAGGCAGTTCCGAGGTGGATGTTGCCGTTCGCATACGGCGGCCCGTCGTGCAGCACATACTGCTGGCGTCCAGCGCGCGATTCGCGAATTCGGGCGTACAGCTGAGTCTCTTCCCAATGCGCAAGCATCTTCGGCTCGGCAGTGGGAAGATTCGCCTTCATCGAAAAATCGGTCTTGGGTAGGTTGACCGTCTTCTTGAGGTCAACAGAGGTGGCGCTCATGGACTAACTTCATCGTAGCGAACAGGACCTACTTAGACTTCACAGGCGTATTCGATTGGGTATCGGCTCTCGAAAGCGTCTGGATATAGTCATCGGCTTGTTTGGACGACATTTCAATGTCTCGGATCAGGGCCGACGCTTGCGCATCGATCTGCGCCGAGGTCTTCCTAAGCGAGCTGATAGCTCGCGCATTCAAATTGTGTTTCAGAAACAAGACCTGATCATTGAAGGCTTGGAGAACCGGCTGAATGTTCTCTTCGGTGCGCCGCATGCGTGCCATGTACTGCGCGTGCTGCTGCCTGGCCGTGCGCAACAGGTCCTGGCTTTGCCGCCGCAAGGCGGTGTTGTGCATGCTCTGAACCTCGCCCTGCCACTCGCTGAACATGCTTTTGGCCACATCGTCCACCGAATCCACACGTTTTTTCAGACCGTTCGCCCGATCTTTCGAGCGCTCCAGTTCTTTGTTCAGCTTGTTATAAACTTTCTCGAGATTGCCTCCTTGAAACCCAGTGACTTCCTGAAAGGCCTGCAGCGTGGTCTTTAATTGCTGTTGTGTCGCTTGCTGATCTTTCTTTACGGCCAGCAGCCGCTGCACCAAGATGTCGCGTTTCTGTTTGCCCAGGTGCTCCATCGCGCCGTAATAAATCAGCGAGCAGCCAGACAAGAACGTGCAGAGTGCGCAGAGGAGAGCGATTTTCAATTTATTCACACGTCCTCGTCTTGATTCCAATCGCTGCGCTCATGGCTCCGAGTTTAGACGGCCTCAGGCGGTTTTGAGGTAGTCTTTGGCCTTGTATTCGTAATAGCGGCCGTATTTGATTGCGTTGTGGCGGTCCTGCTCCCGGATACGTTGGCGATTTCGGCCGACGAAAATTCAAAGCCAATTTCCGCTGGATCGAAGACGATGCCGTAGTCTTCGGCGTTCTTATAGTGCCGGATGGCGTTGTCCTAGAGCGCTTTTTCGTCTTTCAAAAGTGAAAGCGATACCGCACCTCGCCGTAGACCGTCCTCGGATTTACGTAATGTGTCCCGCCAAACGTGTTGCTCGTGTCCAACAAATAGCGGCTGTTGCCGACATTCACTGCATTCGCAGAAATAGACCACCTCTCGCCAAACCGCTTGCCGATCGATAAATCAAAAGTCGAGTGCGGCGGTAAATGGGCTGGTCCATTACCGTTCAGAAATCCCGACCCAAATTGATAGGCTGGTGTCGCCCAGAAATGCCCCGGCAAGTTCAGCGAAAGCACACCCGTGGCGGTGTTGCGCTGGTCGTGATCCAGTAGGAAATTACCCGTCGGCGCGTCTTCGAGCAAGCCGCCCGAGATGGGTCCAATCCCTTGCGCGATCTGATTCGAGTACGCCAGGCGCAACTGCGCTACATTCCGATATCGCGGCGACTGCACGCTCACTTCAGTACCACTAATCACTGCTCCCAAATCGGTCAACGGAACAAAAATTCCCGAGTTCCCGAGCACATCATGATCCAGAAAATTGCGCGCGCTGGTATGGAAGTTATCGACGTCGAGGATCCAGCTGCGAATTGGTATGGTCAGTCCGACGTCGTGCTGGATGTCGCGCTCGCCCCGCAGCGGGATGAATCCGAATCCCTGGTCAAGCGCAAAATTCAAAGCCGGTCCCGCCAAACTGTCGAGCGGCGGCGGTTGATAGTAATACGCGTAGTAGCCGTGCAAGATCCATTGCAGTTTGGGCACGCGAATCGCTCCTCCAACGCGTGGATCGGCCGCATTCTCGTTCACCAAGCCGCCATAATGAGTGAGCCGCAGTCCAAGATCCAGCGTCAGCCACGACGTCACCTTATACTGGTCCTCCAAAAACGCCGCATCGGAGTTGGCCCAATTCTTTTCGGACTGATTTAGCACGTTAGTTCCCGGGTTCGCGCTCAAGCCAAAAAACGTGTTGTCGTGCTGCGCCCAAATTTCCACGCCTACCCGCGCGCTATGTCGCTTTTTCTGGATCTGCAGCACCGACCGTCCACCTAAGTACGTCGACCGGCTTCTGTCGTTAAGCACGAAAGGCGTATCGTTCGGACCGCCCACGAATTCCGCGCTGTTGAAATGAAAATAGGGCGTGAGTGTGAACAGCACGCCTTCCGAGAATGTATGTGCCCAATGGAATCCCACCAGGTAATCCCGCTCTAAATCCAGGTCCCGAATGCCAGCGGCTTGCGCATCCGGATCGTTCGGGATCTGATAATGATCTCCTCGCAGCGACGCAATCCATCGAAACTGATCTTTCGCAGTGGGATTGTAAAGCAGCGAAAGAAATCCGCCCGTACCGCTTGATTGGTCATGAATCACTTGAGAAACCGGAGTTGCCAGCCCTAGGTTTGAACGGTTGCCGTCCACGCTCGCGTAGTAAGCAAATTTCTCGGTGTGGCCTCCGATGTTGAATTGATCGTCGGTCGTATAAAGGTTCCCGCCTGCCAGGATCAGTTCCGCTTCGTTATTCCGGTCGAAGCCCGACGGCGTCACTACATTGAAGAATCCATACGTACGGTCCCCATACTGGCTCGAGTAGCCCCCACGCTCAATCTCCAAATCTTCCACATTCTTCGGATTGATAAGCGGCGCTACATTAGCCGCAATGTTCGTGTTGACCACCGGAATGTCGTCGAAAAACCAGTTCACCTGGTGACCGCCGCGCATATGAAGCATGTCGTGCACCATGTAAGCGCCCGGCGTGAAGTTGGTAATCATGCTCAGGCTGTTCGTCAGATCGGCGCCTGCCGTCTGCTGGATCTCCTGTGGCGTCACTTTTGTTTGAACTGTTTCGTCCTGCGTGTGCAGCCTGCTCATCTCGCCAGGTACATTCACCTCTTGCTTCACCCCGGCGACTTCCAGCTGAAAATGCAGAAGCGCTTGCCTGCCCGCAGATACGGTGACGTCCCGCGTAATTGGCGTAAAGCCCTTGGCGGAAATGGTCAACGTGTAGTTGCCCTCGTTCAGTCCACTTGCTTCAAAAGCCCCGTCCGAATTGGATTTTATCGTTCTGTTTGATTCGCCGCCTTTACTCTGAATTGCGACGGTGGCTCCAGTCACCGGCCGGTGCTGGGCATCATGCACGAGTCCATGAAGACTGCCAGCCGGCGAAGTTACCCCAGGCGTCTTCTGTGCATTTATTCCTAACGCTGCGCAGCATAGCAGTAGCGCCACCTTGGTTGTGTTCACCAAACACTCCTTCACCACAATTTATTTCAATCGAAATATCTCTGTGTGGGAAGCCTGGCGAAATGAACCCGGCGCTACGGAGTTGTTACGTGTAGCCGGTCAAATCGCTAAGCTTAGGGAGAGAGCAGGCGGGCCGCGTTTCTGGCGCGATCGAATTGCAGAAATGCGCAGTAGTGCATCCGTTTGTGCCTGTGCCGCCAAGAATACAGGAACCGACCGAGACACCGAATTAGCCGAGCTAGGTACCGCCCAGCCGCCATCGCTCATGCCATACGATAACGAGGGAACGCAAGGACAGCGGGCTGCCATCGAAACGGACCCTGCGGTCTCGTTCTCAGCATCGGCCTGCATCACGCACTTGTGCTTACCATCACGCCGGCAGCATTGTGGGAGTTGATTCAACTGACTGCCGGCTAAAGCTACTGTGATGGTCGGGAGGCTCATCACGATAAGCAGAAGTAGCGAGCAGATACGATGCACTCGCCTCATTGTAGCTGTCTTGCCTTCTCCAGTTGGGGATTATTGACGCGCCCGGCAGCGGCGCAAATGCTGCACTGGATCCATCTTGTGATCGCGGCCTTCCCGGCAGAGAGTGGCCCGCGGGTCGAATAATTCCCGCAACTGCTCTATCAACTCGCCGACAATCTGATGGTTCGCCCAGGCTTTTGCGCTGACATCGAATACCAGATCAAGCATGTGCGCGCTGCTGGTGATCTTCGTAAGATCAACTGAGTATTTCGTCACGCCATCCTGAAGCATGATCAGCCTCAGCTGTTCCGGGCTGAAGCGCCACGACGGATTTGATGAAGCCGCATTCGTCTTTTCATCCACGTCTTCTTCCCCGGGCCGACGAGATCTTCCGCAGAAGGCCCATTGCCTCCCCTTATGAAGACGCAGGGCGTCGAGCCCTGTTACCCTCTGAACGCAGACTGATTCCGAGGCGGCCGGCTCTCAGCGACCTGGCTCTTCATCTTCCGGCAGATCCCCTAAACGGCTGGGACTGCATCTTTCGTCAGCATCCCGTTCACCATCCGCCAAATATTTCGTGGATTTGCGTTCTGGAGTTCTTCCGGCAGGTGATCTTGTGGAAAATTCTGGTAACAAATCGGTCGGGCGAATCGGTAAATGGACGCGGCCCCTACCGAAGTGAAACGAGCGTCGGTCGAAGCCGGGTAAGGGCCGCCATGCTGCATCGCGTAGCCTACTTCCACTCCCGTCGGAAAGCCGTTAAACAGGAGGCGGCCCGCTTTGCAGCGCAACACATCTATCAATTGCTGGTGGGCGAGAATTTCAGCCGGAGTGCCGTGGATCGTCGCCGTTAAAGTCCCTTCGAGCGCTTTGGCACACTCAACCGTTTCGCCGTCAGATTGGCACCGCACCACGATGGTTGCTGGGCCGAATATCTCGTGCCGCAATTGTTCCTGCTTCAGCCAGTTTTGTGCCTGGATGACCAGCAGGCCGGGCCGACCCTCGGTCTTTTGGGGGTCGCTCTCACGGACAGCAACTTGGCACTCAACGTCGGGTAGCTGTGCAGCATTTTCGAAACCTTGCGCAAACGCCTTCGCGATCGAACGGTTCAGCATCGTTCCCGGAACTGCCTGTTCGAAATGGTTGCGCAAATGCGAAAGAAACGAGGACAAACCTTGACCTTCTTTCACAAACACCAGCCCCGGCGACGTGCAGAATTGCCCAACTCCGAGCGTCACCGATCGGTAGAGCCCTTCCGCCGTTCCTTCCGCCTTTTGGGCGACTGCGCTCGGTAACAGGAATACTGGGTTTACGCTCCCCATCTCAGCGAATACCGGTATCGGTTCCGGCCGCTTCGCTGCGGCATCGAAGAGCGCTCGCCCGGCGCGTTGTGAGCCGGTGAACGCTACTGCTTTCACCTCCGGCTGCATCACGAGCGCGAGACTGACCGATGGATCAATCCCGTGAATCATCGAAAACGTTCCACTGGGCAATCCGCGCGCCTCAACGGCCCGCCGAATGGCTGCCGCGACCATCTCCGATGTTCCCGGGTGCGCCGGATGAGCTTTCACGATCACCGGATTGCCGGCCGCTAAGGCCGAGGCCGTGTCACCGCCCGCCACCGAAAATGCCAGCGGAAAATTGCTCGCCCCAAATACAGCCACGGGTCCGATCGGCTCCAGCATCCGCCGCAAGTCAGGCTTCGGTACCGGTTTTCGCTCCGGTTGTGCAGTATCGATCCGCGCATCGACCCACGATCCCTCCCTTAGCAGGTCAGCGAAAAGTTTAATCTGATTTACCGTTCGGTCCCGCTCCGAATTGAGGCGTTCTTTTCCGAGTGCCGTCTCTTCATCCGCTTTGACCGCCAGCGTTTCTCCTAATGCCAAAATCTCTTCGCGAATAGTATCGAGAAGAGCGGCGATGTCCTTTGCACCCAAGCTTCGGATCACCTCAAACGCTTTCGCCGCCGCCCCCGCCACTTGGGCGATTTCCGCTGCCGAAGCCTCCCGAAAACTTGAGTTCGTGGGCTCTCCTTGCCGTGGATCGAATCCTCGAAATGTCGTCGCCTCTGCTTTTGCCAACTCACCGGTTGTCATGCTCGCCTCGTGCACACTCATTGCTTTTCCCTCCAGGTTATCCGGCGAGCCCGACATCTTCGTCATTTCCCATCACGAATGATGCTGATTGACCCGTTCCGTTCGAGCACCGCATATTTGATGTCACTCAAATTCCGCACACCTTTGAGCCTGGCCGCCGCCATTACGTCCGTATCCTGCAGTCGCATGCGTCCCATCGTACGCGTTTGCCATTGGCCATCTTTGATCAACACCAAAGCCGTGCCATCTACCAATTTTTGCAGAGTGGGGAAGCGCTGTTTAAGCCCCGAGACCAGCCGATGTAAGAGGCACACGGTCAGTACAGCGCACACACTATTCGTCTCCGAATGATCGTCACCAACGGTAGATAAAATGATGATCCCGCCAATCAGAAACACAATCACAAATTCGAAGAGCGTCATCTGCGCCCCGGGACGCCGGCTAAGAACTCGTACTGTTAGCAGCAGAAAAAAATATCCGACAATTGCATGGAATACGGTGTGCATATCAATCGCTAAGGCATCACCAATATCTTCAGAACCAACTCCTCCATTCCCGGAATTCGCAGCCGCAAAGTGTGTAGGCCTGCCTGGGCCGGTTCTAGCGCAAAAGCTGCCGTTGCGGGCACCGCGGTGGCTGCGAAGCTATACAGGACGCCGTTGCCACCCACTTTCGAATCAACGGGCTGCGGAATGACTCTCTGATTTCCTAGCGCTTTCACCAGGTCTTCGCTCACCCACAACTCGGCCCTCCCTTGGCGTATCGCCTTTGATCCGAAATTCACGGTGAGAATAGACGGTGTCTCGAAGCGTTCCACCCGCTCGTATTTCACCTGCAAAGCCTGATCCCCCGTGGCGGCCCGGGCGTTTGCCATCGGGCCCCGCCCAAATACGCCGGCCAGGTCCAGCGCAATTACCAGCGTAAAGAAAATCCAAACACCATTCTCAAAGCGCCACCAGCGCCTCTGAAACCGGAGATCTTCCCCTACCGCCAATTCGTCATTCACTTTGGGAACGGTATCGGCAACTGGTTGGGTCGGCATGCCTTTAGTCACTTGTGGATTCCTCCTCCCCCGGTTCCGCCTGCGACTGAAGAATCGTAATGTCGCCGTTTCTTTCGAGCACCGCGTAATCGACTTTATCCAGGTTCGCCAAACCCCGGTCGCGCGCCATCGCTCTGACATCTTCCAGCGAGATTCTCATCTTATGCATGGTCTCGGTGCGTTCTTGCCCTCGGTCCACCAGAACCAATGGAGTCCCATCCACCAGCCGTCCGAAACGCGGATTCTTTTGTTTGCACCAGGCAATCGCGTAATGCAAGACCGCAATTGTCATGATTTGACAAAATGCATTGCTTAGCGACTTGTCGTCGCCCACCATCGGTGTCAACGTTACGCCTCCAATGAAAAAGACAAGTACGAATTCGAACGGGGTAATTTGCTTGCCCGGACGCCGCCCAACTACTCTCACCATCAAAACCAGGAAACAATAACCAAAAATTGCGCGAAAAACCGCACCCATGCCACTCCTTCAAACCGATCTAATGTTAGAGACATCGCCGGGAGCAAAGATTTCCGCGTAGGATAACGGGGCTAATGGCCTAAGCCGTCTGGACCTGTCTCTTCGCCATTGTTAGCTCCGGCGCTGAGTTCAGCACATTATCCAGATGGGTCATTTCCAGCATCTTTTGCAAGTTCGCGCTGATGCCCGAAAGACACATCGGGCAGTTATGCCGGCTTGCGGAACTATAGACGATGGTCAACTCGCCCAAGCCGGAGCTGTCCACAAAGGCAATGCGACTCACGTCGAGAATAATGCCTTTCAATTTTGGCGTCGACAATGATTGCCTTGCCGCCTGGCGCAGCAACACAAGTGATGGTCCCAGAGTGAGCGATCCTTCCAGCGTCAAGATTGCGATATTTTCTTCGAGCTTGCTTTCTATTTTCAGTGCCACTTGCTGTACCCGCTCTCGCGCGACTGTTATCTACTTTAATCCGTCAGGTCTGATTGATTATCTCTTTGTCCTACGCGCTCGCTGGCGGTAGCCGTTTTTTCAATCACTTCCACGCCTGGAATGAACGGAACGAAAGTTGCTCTAGGGAAAGTGCTCGCAAGGCCTGTTAGCAAACTACGGAGGCTTGCTAATCCGCCGGCGAGGAACCCGCTCATAGCGTCGATAGGGCAGCGCGCCATACTTGGGGCGCGCTGCCTTTTATTCGTCTCGCAACGGTTTAGTACAAAAAAACTAAACGCCTGCCACAGCCAGCCGCGGCTCCCGCCTGCCGCGTGATGGTTCGCCGTCCACCGGCGATTTGAACCTCACCGATACCAACTTCGAAACCCCTGGTTCCTGCATCGTGACTCCATACAGCGACTGCGCCGCCTCCATGGTCCGCTTTGCATGTGTAATTACGATGAACTGCGTATCTTCCGACATGTCTCGCAGCAGGTGGGTCAAACGCTCAATGTTTGGCTCGTCCAGCGGCGCGTCCACTTCGTCCAGAATGCAAAACGGACTCGGTGTGTACTGAAAAATTGCCATGAGTAGCGCCATCGCAGTCAGCGACTTTTCGCCGCCCGAAAGCAGCAGGACGCTTTGCAGCCTTTTGCCCGGCGGGGATGCAACAATATCGATCCCCGAGTCGGCCAGATTTTCTTCATCGGTCAGGCGCATTTCCCCGATGCCGCCGCCGAACAAGGTCCGGAACATCTCGCGGAAGTTCTCATTAATTGCCTGAAATGCCTCACCGAATCGCTTGCGCGACTCGTCGTCGATTTCATGAATCGCCTTCTCGGTGTCGCGGATCGAGTCCAGCAAATCCTGTCTCTGCGCCGACAGGAATTCCTGGCGCTGCTGTGCCTGTTCAAACTCCTCGAGCGCCGTTGGGTTTACCGGTCCGAGATTCTCAATCTTGCGTCGTACGTCCGCGTGCTTGCCCTCCAATTCCTCGATTGCCAGATTGGGCTGCAATTCTTCGCTTCGGTCCGCAAGCTCTTTCAATGTGGTATTCAGTTCTTGCGCGCAAGTTTCTTCCAGGTGCTTCAGCTCTGCTTCGGCTCGGGCTAGCTCCACTTGCCGCTCCGAGCGCTGCTCCTGAACTTGCTGCGCCAAAGCCCGCGTCGCGCGCAACCGTTCCTCGGCGGCCGCCAGCCCATTCCTCAGCTCACCTTCCTGCACCGCTAATTGGTTAACGCCGGTTTCCGTCTCGCTCATGGCGATGGCTAATTCATCCGCTTTCGTGCGTAATTCAGCGTTGCTGGCGAGCAGCTGCGCTTTTTCCCCCTGCATCCTTTCCATTTCGCTCGCCAAATGCGCGCGCCGGTTGGTCAGGTCCCGCACTTGATTTTCGAGGCGCCCGCGCGTGCCCGCTACCGATCTCCGCCGCTCCTCAATTCCCGCCAGGTCGGCTCGCCTGCTCGCATGCTCTTCGGTCGCGTGCGCCAGGGCATTCTGCAATCCAACGAGTTGCTCGCGCGCTTCGGCGAGCGCCTCTTCTTCGGCCGCTCGCGTGCTCTCCCGCGCTTCCAAATTCCCGCGATCGGCCGCCAGGTTCTCCTCCAGTTTCACCCGGTCTCGCGCGATCCGGTCCAGTTCCAGCCGGGCATGCGACAACCGCGCCTGTACCCGCCCCCATTCCTCGCCCAGCTTGCGGCTTTCGTGGTCGAGCGCCAGCACATCCTTCTCCTGCGCCTGCCGCTGCCCGCGCAATTGATCGAGCTCCTCGCTTAGGTTCGCGATCACACGCTCCAACTCCACCAATTGCTCTTGCGACTCTTGCAGTTCCGCCTGTTTCGCCGCTTCGGCTTTCAGCAGGTCCCGCAGTTCGCGTTTCAGTGCCAGCGGCCCGGCACCCGATTTCTTGCCCCCGCTAATCGCCTGCCCGTGATAATTCACCCCGTCCGGCGTCAAAAACCAACAGTGCGGAAACTGCGTCGCCAACTCGCGCGCCAGCGCCCGTTCTCCAGTCACGTAGCAGTTGGCGATTCTTGGCAGCTGCGCGATCGGAATCTCCGAGAGCCCATTGGTCCAGCGCAGCGCATCGCTCAATCGAGTAAGCGCACCCTCGCCCGACTGCGGCTGCGGCACTTCGGTAGCTTCCGCCCGTGCCTCACCCGCGCGCTCGACCAGAAAGGTTCCTCGTCCGTCCAAGTCTCCGCGTATCAGCTCGATGCCCCGCTCGCCTTCGCTCCAGTTATTCACCACCACGTACTCGAGCTCATCGTGCAGAAATTCTTCTGCCGCCTTTTCGAATTGCGGATCGACTTCCACGAAATCCGCCAGCACGCCCACCGGCTGAAAACTTTCCGCCTTGCCGCGCTCGACCGCCGTAAACAGCCGTTTCACCGTCTCGGTCGTGTAGCTGCGGTGCTGAATAATCTCTTCGAGTGAATCCTTGCGCGCCTTCATCCGCGAGGCTTCGCTCTTCAGACCGTCGAGAGTCCCCCGGCTTTCCCCGAGGCGCACCTTCTTCTGCTGCAGTTCGCCCTCGACGGTTTTGAGCTGTTCCTCTACCGAGATGAGGTCGGTCTGACGTGCCGCCAGCTGTTCGGAAAGTTTAGTCTTAAGCTCCTGGATGCGCGCCAGATCGGCTTGCGATTGCTCCTCTTCATTTCGCGCCCGGTTTACGTCGCGGTCCGACGAAGCCAATTGTGCCTCAATCTGTGTAATCCGATTCCTGAGACTGGCCGATTCCCCCAACAGCCGCAGCACATTCTGCCGCTTTGCTTCAAGGCCCCGCTCCGCCTCGGTTAAGCTGCTCGCTGCCGCTTGCCGCTCCGCCGCCTTTACGCCGAGTTCTTCCTGCGCGACCGCCAAGCTGTACTCGAGTTGTTCCAATTCGGCGGCTTGCCCCTCGAGTTCCGCCGTCCGCTCCGCCTGCTGGTTTTCGAGGGCCTGCAGCTCGCCCTGACCCGCGCTCGTGGCCTGGGAAATCTGGTCCACCTGCTTGGTTTGATATTCGAACCGTCCCCGGGCCCGCTCAGCTTCCAGTTTCAAATCCGCCAATTGCTTGCGGGCTTCGGTGAGACGGCCTTCGGTTTCGTACGAAGCTGCTAGAACTTTTTCCTGCTCCGATTCCTGTTCCTGGATCGCGGTCTGCGCCTTCTGCCATTCGGCGGTTGCCAGATTCAGTTCGATGGCCACCTTGGCCATATCCCGCTCGAGTATTCGAAATTTCGCCGACAACAGCAGCCGTAAACAGTCGGTCGCCTCGTCCCTCAGTTCGCCGTAGCGCTTCGTCTTGGCTGCCTGCCGCTTGAGTGAGTTCGCTTGGCGCGTGACTTCTTCCAGAATGTCAAATACCCGCGATAGGTTTTGCTTTGCGCTCTCGAGTTTCGCCTCCGCCAGTCGTTTCCTCGTTTTGAATTTCGTGATCCCGGCCGCCTCTTCAATCACGTTGCGCCGATCCTGCGGCTTGTTGCTCAGAATCTGCCCGATCCGCCCCTGCTCGATAATCGCGTAACTCTCCGGCCCCAGACCGGTTCCAAGAAACAAATCCTGAATGTCACGCAGCCTTGCCTGCTTACCGTTGATCAGATACTCGCTGTCGCCGGATCGGTAAAGCCGCCGCGTGATCGTAATTTCTCCCTGCCGTTGTTTCGCGTGCCCTATCGACTCCGCGGCAACTTCGGCGGGATTTTCCGAACTTGGAGAATCCTCCGCCTCCGGGCGAACGTCTATATTGTTGGTAGGGTTTTCTTCAGGAACGGTGGATTGGGCGATAGACTTTGCGGAGGCCACGGTTGTCTCATCTGGTACCAGCGTCATCGTCACCGATGCCATTCCCAAAGCTTTTTTGTCCCGGGTTCCGGCGAAGATGACATCTTCCATCCGTGCCCCGCGCAGGCTCTTGGCCGATTGTTCACCCAGCACCCAACTAAGCGCGTCGCTGAGATTTGACTTGCCGCACCCGTTCGGACCCACCACGGCAGCTATGCCGCTGCCGCTGAATTTCATCTCGGTGCGGTCGTAGAACGATTTGAACCCATGTATTTCGACGCGTTTAAGCTTCAGCAACTGACGATGACCTCCCTTACTCTTATTCTCGGGGGTGCCTCCATCCTATCGCTGTTCAGAAGCTCTGTAAAGGCACTCCACCACACCTTTTTGGGCTCGCGCCTCAGTATAACGCTATATATAGTGGTTTAGTTGCATGCCATATACCATATGCGACGGCGCTAAATTGTATTGGGAAGAGCACGGTTCCGGTCCGCCGGTGCTACTGATCATGGGTCTAAGCTTCACTCACGAAATGTGGTATCGAATCCTACCCACCCTGGCCCGGCGTTGCCGCGTCATCGTCTTCGATAATCGTGGCGTAGGTTTGAGCGACGTGCCCAAGGGGCCCTACAGCATCCGGCAGATGGCACGCGATGCCGCCACCGTTCTTGACGCGGCAGGAGTTTCTGCTGCGCACGTCATCGGCGCCTCTATGGGCGGCATGATCGCCCAGGAATTGGCACTCCTTTTTCCCAGGCGTGTGAGCAGTCTCTTGCTCGCCTGCACCAGCCACGGCGGCCTGCTCGCTCGCTGGCCCAAGTTCGTTCGGCCAAAAGGCCTTAAATTGCGCGGACCCGACCGGCGCCAGATGGAACTCTCGCTCGTCCCGCTGCTCTACTGTTCGTCCACAGCCCTCGAGCGCATCCACGAAGACATCGAGGTCCAATGCCGCTCGAACTGGAGCTACAAGGGGTTCTTCGGTCAATTCACCGGGATTTTGCTTTGGACCTCCTATCGCCGTCTGCCCGCCATCCAAGTGCCGACTATCGTTATCCACGGCGACCAAGACCGCCTGGTGCCTCCTCAAAACGGTAAGATCGTCGCCTCCCGCATCCCAGGCGCTCAATTCCGTCTTATCAAAGACGCCGGCCACATCCTCACCACCGATCAGCCCGAAGCCTGCAAGCGCCTCATGATGGATTTCCTCAAGCAAGTGCGCGCCGTCAAAGCCGCACCTGACCTTGTCTCCCCGCTAGAGCCTATGGTCACCCGAACGTCATAAAAGGAGCATCGTTAGTCGAGGGGGCGCCTCGGCGTGCGCAGGCTTTAGCTTCACCTATTTTCCGGACCGCGCATTGAGCAACTTATTGGAACGAAGCCAACCCTCCGCCAACTCCGGCCACCCGGTCACCGGCTTTTCCGTGTGCCGCAGCCCGTAACCATGTCCGCCTTCCGCGAACAAATGCATCTCGGCCGGCACCCGAGCCTGCTCGAGGGCCCGATAATACAGCAGCGTTCCTCCGACAAAATGGTGGTCGTTCTCCGCCTGCACGATAAAGGTTGGCGGAGCCTGTGCGCTCACCTTTACCTCCGGTGCTAGCTCCCTTCCTTCATCGTTCACCGAGAGATAAGCCGGATAAATCAACATCGTGAAATTGGGTCTTAGAGTTCCCTGGTCCGCTTCATCTATTTTGGGATAGGTCCGCGCAGCGGAATTGTTACTCAATATCGCCGCTAAGTGACCACCCGCCGAAAAACCCATGACTCCCACCCGGTCCGCCCGCAAATGCCACTCCCGCGCATGCAACCGCGCCAGGCTGATCGCCCGCTCGGCATCCTGTAAGGGCTCCGCGTACCTGCTTCCCTGAGCCGGTTCCGGCACCCTGTATTTCAGCAAAATCGCCGTGATGCCAAGCGTGTTAAGCCATTGGCAAACTTCAGTACCCTCCAAATCCATCGCGAGAATCCGATAACCGCCGCCCGGAAACACAATCACCGACGTTCCCGTGCTCGCCTGCTGCGCCGGCCGGTACACCGTGATGCTCGGCTCCGCCACATTGCCGATCCGCAACACCGGTTGCCCGGCCACCAGTCCGTCCTTGCTCGTCGTCATGTCTTTTTCGGGACCGGTTGCCGTCCTCTCTCCAGGGACGCCCTTCGGCCAAAGTGGAATCGTCATCTGACCTTGCATTCCCATTAAAACGAACATTAGTAATCCAAATGAAAACGTCATCTTCCAATTCATTCAACCAGCTATCTCCACGTGTCATCCTGGGCAGGCGCATTAGTCAGTCACGTATCGGCGTCCTATGTCCCCATCAAATCTTCATACTACCTGCTGCATCATTGGCGGCGGTCCCGCCGGCGTCATGCTTGGCTTTCTCCTGGCTCGCGACGGCGTGCAGGTCACGGTGCTTGAAAAACACCGTGACTTCTTTCGAGATTTCCGTGGCGATACCGTCCACCCCTCCACCTTGCAACTCCTCGATGAACTCGGCATCCTCGACGATTTTCTCGCCATCCCGCACGAGGAACTCGACTCCGTCAGCGCCACTGTCGGAAACTTTTCGTTCCAAGCGGCGAATTTCCGGCGTTTACCCACTCGCTGCAAGTTTGTCGCTCTTATGCCGCAATGGGACTTCCTCAATTTCCTGTCCGAAAAAGCGCGCCGGTTCCCAAGCTTCGATCTCCGCATGGAACACGAGGCCACCGGACTCATCCGTCAGGGCAACACCGTTGCTGGCACCGAAGTTCGGACTCCCGGAGGTCCTCTCCAAATTTTTGCCGATCTCGTTATCGGCTGCGACGGTCGCCATTCGACAACCAGACCAGCGGCCCAATTAATGGTCCAGGAGTTCGGCGTCCCCATCGATGTTCTCTGGTTTCACATCAGCCGCACCGGCAACGATCCCGAGCAGCTATTCGGCAATATCAATTTCGGCAAGGTGCTCATCCTGATTAATCGTGGCGACTATTTTCAGGCCGGCCTCATCGTCCCGAAAAATTCATTCGACGGAATAAAACAAGCCGGTCTCGACTCGTTTCGTCATGGCATTACCGCAATCGCCCCTTATCTCGGTGATCGCGTGCATGAAATAAAAGACTGGAATCAGGTAAAGTTGCTTTCGGTTCAGATCAACCGCTTGCGACAGTGGCATAGCGCGGGCGTACTCTGTATCGGAGACGCGGCCCATGCTATGTCACCCGCTGGCGGCGTCGGCATCAACTTGGCCATCCAGGACGCCGTCGCAAGTGCCAGAATCCTTTCGCAAGCTCTTCGCGCGCGCTCCGTCACAGGACAGGAACTGGCAGCGGTGCAGCGCCGCCGCGAATTTCCGACACGCGTCACACAGCAGCTGCAGATCAACGCCCACAAAGTGTTTGCCGGTGTCTTCCGTAATCCCGGTCCGCTGGAGCCGCCGCCCATTCTCAAAGCCATCGTCAAAATTCCCGGCCTGCAGCACTTGATGGCGCGCGTGATTGGTTTGGGAATCCGGCCTGAACACATACGTCCCGCCTCTGGCTGGGAAGCAAAGCTGAACCACATTCTGAGGAGGGCGGCGATCCTGGGCGCCGTTAGTCTGGCTGCTTTCGTCCTAACCCGCCGCCGCGCCGCTTCATAGTCTCAGCTCTTGTCATTCAAGGCCGCAACTCCCGGCAGTTCGATTCCCGAAAGAAACTCGAGCGATGCCCCACCGCCGGTTGAAACGTGCGTAATTCGATCCGATACTCCCGCGCTCTTAATCGCCTTTTCCGAATCGCCTCCGCCCACTACTGAAATCGCGCCGGAATCCGCTACCGCTTTGGCGAGCGCCACCGTTCCGTGGTCGAACGGCGGCATCTCGAAGATGCCCATGGGGCCGTTCCAGATCACCGTCTTGGCCGAGGCGATCAAACGCGCGTACATTTCGACCGTCCTCGGTCCGATATCCACCGCAATATCGCTCTCGCCAATCTCATTCACCACCCGATGCGCCGCACCAGGCTTTATCTCTTTCACCACCACGTGATCGGTCGGGAAGACCAGTTTGTCGGGATGTTTCCGCATCAACTGCTCCGCCAGCCCGATCTTGTCCTCTTCCACCAGCGACTTGCCCGTTGTCTTCTTCTCCGCTCGCAGAAAAGTGTAGGCCATCGCGCCGCCGATGAGCAGTTTGTCGACCACCTTAATCAGATTTCGGATCACCTCGATTTTGTCGGATACCTTCGCGCCTCCGAGTAACGCGACGCAAGGCCTCTCTGGATTGGTAGTGACACGCGATAGCCACTCCAACTCGCGATCCATCAACAAACCCGCGGCCGCCATTGGCAAATAGGAAACAATCCCCACGGTCGAAGCATGCGCGCGATGTGCTGACCCGAAGGCATCATTTATATAGATGTCAGCTAGCGACGCCAATTGTTTGGAGAACTCCGGGTCATTCGCCTCTTCCTCCGGATGGAATCGCAAGTTCTCTAGCAGCAAGATCTCGCCCGGCGCGGGTCTTAACTGCGTTACCGTCGGTCCTACGCTATCCGGCGCCATCGTAACGCTCTTGCCGATTAGCTCTGATAACCGCGCGGCCACCGGTTTCAAACTCATTTCCGCCCGCGGTTTCCCCTTCGGTCGCCCTAAATGACTGGCCAAAACCACTCCAGCTGAATGTTCCAGCGCATACTGAATGGTCGGCAGGGACGCTCGTACTCGCTTGTCGCTTGAGATTTCTTGCCCATCCGCGCTTAACGGAACGTTAAAGTCAACCCGTATGAAGGCGGTCTTGTTCGCCAGATCCAGGTCTTTTATCGACAACTTGGCCATAAGAACATTGTAGAGAGCCCAAAAAACGCTTCCCGCCTGCAAAGCGGCCCTCGAATTGCTAATCTTTTGTCAGGGATTTCGCTTTCAGAGGTATCTTCCTCGAATAATGCCCCTTGATTTCTGCTAGAGAATTCCGTACAACTCGCACTATAATCCGTAGTCGGACTTTTTTTAGTCCGATTGTACCGGTACCCACGTACTGGTCAAAAGGTCGAATAATATTGTGTTGCCTGAAGAAAATGGGATGTCAACAGCACCTATCCGCGTCCTGATCGCCGACGGACACCCTATCGTCCTGGTAGGAATTCGTAAAGTCTTTGAAAGTCATCCGTCTATTGAGGTGGTCGGCGAAGCGACCGACGGCATGGATACCATCGAGAAAACTGTCCTGCTCGAACCCGACGTTGTGTTAATGGAACTGCGTCTCCCACGCGTTGATGGACTCACCGTTTTGCGCAGCATTCAGGCGCGCTCGCCCAAATCCAGAGTGATTCTCTTCGCCGCTCCCGACAACCGCGACGACTTCGTCGAAGCCATGAAACTCGGCTGTGCCGGTATCCTCCATAAAGATGTTCCCGTCTCGCTCATCGAAAAAAGCATAACTAAGGTCCACGCAGGCGAAATCTGGCTGGACTCGAACACGACCGCGGCCGTAATGCGTAAATTCGCCGCGCCCGGCGAAGCTAGCTCAACCAGTGGACCGACAAACGGAAAAGCGCCCCGGGAACGGGCACAACTCAGTCAACGTGAGCGCGAAATCATCATCCTAATTGCGCAAGGCTACAAAAATAAAGAAATTGCCGAAAAGATGTTTATCACTGAGCAAACTGTGAAAAATCACCTGCATAATGTCTTCGACAAGCTCGGTGTCTCGGATCGCCTGGAACTCGCGCTTTACGCCATCCACAACAGTCTCCATCTTCGGCCTTAGCAGGCTCAATTTCGGTGCTACCGACTCATCTGGTCCTTCAACTCGCCCTACTGTTTGCTGATTTCGGGCAGTCCGCAGTCTGGCATCCGCCCGCTAACTTCCGGGATACGGTTCTCGCTGCCTGCAACAATGCGGGCGCCGGTTTCGGCGAGTGCCTGGCCCGCCAGATGAAAGTGGCCGGGGCCTCGGCCGACGCTCTCGCCTTCACTCATGTCATTCACAACAACGGCTATATCGAAGCTTTCCGGCCCGTCGCGCAGGTCAGCGTGGCCGAAGTCCTTTATCCCTTCCGTGCCAATGAAAACTACGGCAATTTCCTGGTAAACGGCCAACCTCCCGCCATTGACGTCGATGACCTGACCCGTTTGCCTGCCGAAGCTATGAAAGAAAGCCCGCGTTACCGGCAAGTGGCCGCCGGCCATCCGCAGGCTTCTCTCTGGCCGGGCGACCGCTCAACTCCCAATACCCTGCTCGCGCTCCTGTTTGCCGATGGCTCCCAGCAGTTTATTGCCGACTACCGCATCCAGGACGGCTGTCATGCCTGCGCGGTTCTCGGTCAGGCTTTTTTCGGCTTCTCCTTTGATAAGAGCGGCAAGTTCACCCGAGTCGATTTCGCTGGCTTCAACCCCCGTTACAGCTTCAGCCGCATCACCACGCAAAAATTCTTTCAGCTAAAGCCGGCCACTACGTTTACAGTCGTGCTGCCCGGCAACTCCTGGAGCTTGTCCCCATTGACCAAGCCAGGGCATCTCCAGGCGCTCGGCCGCAAGTATCAGTCGCCCAACGAGCTCTGGACCTTCCGCACCGTCTCCACTGGCGAAACCACGCTTCACTTTACCGACCCTACTCAGCGAATCCTTGTTACCGTGCGAGCCCGTTAACTGACCACCAAAGCCATCGCAAAACCGTCGTAACCCTTGTTCCCTACCGTCTGGATCGCCGTCGCGCTGAGGCGCGGCTCCGCTCCCACCAACTCAAAAAACCGCCGCGTTCCCCGTACGTCCGGCTCTTGATTATCCGCCTCGATCACCGCCCCCTCGCGCACCACATTATCGACAATAATCAAACTGCCGACCCGCGAAAGTTTCAGTGCCCATTCGAGATAAGCGGGATTGTTCGCTTTATCCGCGTCCACGAAAACTAAATCGAATGGCCCCTCCTTTTCGGCCGCCAGCAACGGCAGCGCATCGAGCGCCCGTCCGACCCGCAAATCCACCACATCCGCTAACCCGGCCCGCCTGATGTTCTCCCTTGCCACCTCGGCGTGCTTCGCATCAGCCTCCAGCGTGATCAATCGTCCGCCCGGAGCTAGCGCTCGCCCCAGCCAAATCGTGCTATAACCGCCCAGCGTGCCAATCTCAAGAATCTTCCGCGCCCCCTGCAACTGTGCCAGCAGTTGCAACAGTTTCCCCTGCATCGGAGAAACATCGATCTTCGGCAGTCCCGCTGCTGCGTTCGCTGCCAGCGCCTCCTCGAACACGCGATCCGCCGGCGCTAGCAACCCCTCAAAGTACTTATCGACCGCCGTCCACTTGTCTTTAGCCTCGGGCGCATCATTCATGATTTTCTCCTTGTCTCATACTGCTCCTATGGACTCACAACTCGCCCAGCTCTTCCTACAGCACTCGGAAGAAAAACTACAGCAAATGAAAGATACCGTCGATCGCTGCCTCACCAAGCTTACCGACGAGCAGATCTGGACACGCGGCGGCGCCCACGAAAATTCCATCGGCAATCTCATCCTTCATCTGAGCGGTAATGTCCGGCAGTGGATCATCGCGGGCATCGGAGGCCAGAAGGACATCCGCAATCGCGACCTCGAATTCTCAGCCCAGGGCGGCCTCGCCCGAGAGGAACTGCTTGCCCCATTCCATCAAACCGTCGACGAAGCCATCGGCGTGCTTCGCGCCGTAACAGCCCAACGCCTTACCGAAACCGTAAACCCGCAGACCGGCCCCGTCTCCGTGCTTGAAGCCATTTATAACGTGGTCGGACATTTCCAGCAGCACACCGGCCAAATTATCTTCGCCGCCAAGATTTTCGCCGCGCAAGATCTTGCTCTGCCCCGCTCTCAATTCGCCCGCAAATAATTTGAGATTTGCGTTTACCCGGGATTTCGTTATGGAGCGCTATGACCGGTACATTGCAGTACGCCGAGATACGCGCTCCACGGCCCTACGGCCTCCCGGTATTGGTGCGCCATAACCCGCGCTATTTGGTGTAGATGCGTTAGGTCATGCGCTGCCCAGGTCGCCAGCAGCTCCGACAGAGTGACTGTTCCGAGAGCAGGATGTCGTCCACGCCGCTCGAGATCCTCCTGCCGTAGATTTAAGGCACGCAATTCACGAAGGTTTTCTGATCGCAAATCAGCGAACTCATCTAACAGTTGCCCCAGCGACTTGCCTCGACTCTCACCTGCGTGGGCCCAACGATCAAAGGGCTCGAACGTACGAGTCTCGCCAAATTGCAAAATTGTCTTTACCCGCGGCATCCAGTCGGTACGCTCGCCGTGAATCAGATGGCCGACGACGTCGAACGCACTCCAAGTGTTTTCACCCTCATTTTGGAATGTCCATGTTTCCGGCAGGTCACGCAGAAGCGCGTTAAGAGCATTCGGGAAGTGAGCGAGAAGCGATATCGTGTCTGGCAGTTTATTTTGCATCATGCTCATTGCTGACCTTCACAGTAAATCACGGCTTAACAGATAAATGCTCGTTCCCGCATCGCGTTCTCATCCGGACGATACAAGTCGCTCTCCTTGCCAAACTAGGGATCACGTTGCTACACTCCTAGTTGAACTGGGAGTGACCATTTTCTCATGCCTAAAGCCGCCGAACTCCTGCCCGGAACGCTTGACATGCTCATCCTCAAAGCGGTCTCTTTGAAACCGCTGCACGGTTACGGTGTCCTCCTGCGCATCCGGCAAATCTCGGGTGACAGTCTCGATATTCCGCAAGGCTCTCTCTACCCGGCGCTCTATCGTCTGGAACACCAGGGGCTCATTGCCGCCGAGTGGGGACAGAGCGATAACAATCGCCGCGCGAAATACTATACCGTGACCGCCGCCGGGCGTCGTCGTCTACGTGAAGAAACTGCCGGCTGGAACCGTCTGGCGACCGCTATCGCCAGCGCCTTGAACACCACGCCCGGGGAGGTCTGACGTGTTTACTCGCCTGCGTTCACTCTTTCGGGCAATTACCGGTCGCCGACGCTTTGAAGACGGCATGAACGAAGAGCTGCATTTCCACATCGAGCAATATGTAAACGACCTGGTCCGCTCCGGGCTCTCGCGGCAAACCGCCGAACGCCGCGCACGCCTGGAGTTCGGCAGTCTGAATCAGGTGAAAGGCGAGTGCCGCGAATCGCGTGGTCTTTATCTCTTTGACGAGCTCCGCCGCGAGTTGCACTACGCTGCCCGTCTATTGCGCAAAACGCCGGGTTTCACTGCCACTGCTCTGGCCACTCTTGCCCTGTGCCTCGGCGCTAACTTGACTATCTTCGGGGTCATTGACGCCGTCCTGCTACGCCCGCTGCCGTTTCCTCATCCCGACCGGCTCGCGAGTATCTTCAATACCTATCCGAAAGCCGGTGTCCCGCGCGATGGTTCTTCCTTCACCAACTACTATGAGCGTCGCGGGCGCATTCCCGCCTTTACGTCGCTTTCGCTCTATCGACCCGGTACTGTCATCGTCGGTGAGACTGGCTCTACCGAACGCGATGAGATGATGCAGGTCTCCCCCGAGTTTTTCTCGACTCTCGGCCGGGGGCCCGTGCTTGGCCGCGCCTTCACCGAAGCCGAAACCACCTATCGTACGGATGGAGTTGTAATTCTCACGGACGCGTACTGGCGTCAACGTCTCAACAGCGATCGCCACGTAATCGGACGCTCAATCCGCGCCAACGATATTCCCGTTACCGTTGTCGGTGTTCTGCCGCCGGACTTCCGCTTTCTCTCCTCCGAAGCCCTTCTGTTTTTCCCGCTTTCCTCAAGTCCCGAACAACGCGGGCCCCGCGAGCGGCACAGCGGCGGGAACGTTATCCAGATGATTGGCCGTCTTAAACCCGGCGCTACGATTGCTCAGGCACAGTCTCAAATCGATGCACAAAACGCCACGCTCGAAATCAATGACCCGAAGGCCAAAATGATGGCCGAAGCAGGCTTTCGCTCCGTCGTGCTCTCGCTGCATGCCGATCACGTCTCCTCTACCCGTCCTACGCTCCTGTTACTGCAAGCCGGTGCTCTTTTGTTGCTTATCGTTGGCGCGGTCAATCTAGCCAACCTGCTGCTGGTCCGCGCCAACACTCGGGTGAAAGAATCTGCGGTACGGCAGGCGTTAGGGGCGGGGAGGGCCCATATCATCAGCGAAGCAATCATCGAGACCACTCTGCTCATTCTTGCGGGCGCCGTGCTTGGGATCGGTGTCGGAGCAGTCGGTATTCGTCTGGCGGCTCTGCTTGGCGCCAATCGCTTACCGCTCGCCTCTCATCTTGCTTTCGACACTCGCGTGGCAGCGGCCGGCTTGTTAGGAGCTCTCTTTTTGGGTTTGATTCTCGCGGCGCCAGTTGCCTGGTTTCAACTCAAAGGACATCCTGGAGCTGCGCTCAGTTCCGAAACTCGCGGCGGAACCGCGGGCCGTTCCGCGCAGCGCCTCCGGCATACTTTCATCATTGCTCAAATCGCCTTGGCCATTGTTCTCTTAAGCGGCGCGGGGTTGCTCGGCCTCAGCCTAGAACACGCCATAGCCGTTTTTCCCGGATTCCGCTCGGATCACCTTCTCACCGGACAAATTTCGCTGACCGGCCGCAAGTATCCTGATCCTGCGAGCGGACTCGCTTTCACCGAAAGGCTCGTGAAAGAGGTCGAGCTCCAGCCAGGTGTCCTGGCAGCTGGCGTTATCGACAACATGCCCTTCAGCGGCAACTCCGGCAAAAGCTCCGCGTATGTCAAAGGTTACGTTCTACAGCCTCATCAATTACCGCGCGGCATTTATTCTTACGGCGTGAACGGAAATTACTTCGAGGCCATGCAAGTTCCGCTTCGCGCGGGCCGATTCCTGAACTCTGACGATTCCCGCCGTACCGAGCGTGTCTGCGTAGTCGATGAGGACTTCGCCCGATATTATTGGCCGCGCGAGAGCGCTCTCGGCCAGCATCTCTTTCAGGGATCGGAGGCGGGGCCGGACACGGAAGCCTTCACCGTTGTCGGGGTGGTGGGGCGCGTCAAGCAAGCCGGACTCACCGATGACGAACCGCAAGGCGCAGTTTACTATCCCTATATATTCCGTCCCGCCGCCACACTATTTGTGCTCGTCCGCACCGTTCTTCCGCCGGAGTCGCTTGGCCTGACG
The DNA here is from genome assembly GCA_036272575.1 of Bryobacteraceae bacterium. Classification (GTDB taxonomy): domain Bacteria; phylum Acidobacteriota; class Terriglobia; order Bryobacterales; family Bryobacteraceae; genus Bog-105. The sequence goes on from DATAYL010000239.1 coordinate 32,800, forward strand.
TTGCAAAAAGCGGCTCGGCATATCGACCCCGATCTGCCCATAAGCGGCGTCCAATCCATGCAAACCCGTGTTGCGGATAGTCTTCTCGCGCGCCGCTCTCCTGCGCTACTCGCTGCGTTGTTCTCTGCCATCGCTCTGTTGCTTACGGCATTGGGCACCTATGGTGTACTGAGCTACGGCGTCGCGCAGCGTCGCCGCGAGATCGGCGTGCGGATGGCCCTCGGCGCCCGGCCCGATCAGATTCGCGCGCGCTTCTTCTCGCTGGCCTTACGCTTGCTCGCCACGGGCACCTTGCTCGGCCTTTGTGGTGCATGGCTCACCGGCCGAGCCATGCAGTCCATCCTCTTTCACGTACCCG
>DATAYL010000240.1:0-11108 GCA_036272575.1 Bryobacteraceae bacterium
CCAAGCGTCTCGGCAAGCTGGATTTGAGTGCGGGCGCCGTCGATGAGGTTGTGCACCTTCTGGTTATCCGCCTGATTTCGGTTCTTCTTAGCGGCGAGATCCTCGGCCGCATCAAGCATTGCTTGGGCACGAATGCTTGGAAGCGGGACGCTAAAGGTAACGGTCACCAGCGTGTTGATCGCGCTTCCAAGTTCTGCCTTGGCTTCATCGATCTTGCCGGCGTCGATCAGGGGAGCTGCTGCTTTGATTGCGGCCGGGTAGGTTCCCAGCGGTATCTCGGTTACATGGGTATCGGCTTCGCTTGCTAAGTCGGTCATTATGTGGCGGGCCTGTTGAACCCGATTATTGGCAAGATCGTCCTTGACGTCCTTAACGACGGCCTTTACGGTGTCTGGATTCGCGAACAGATCGAGAATAGTCGTACTGACCTCCACGGGAGCAAAGGCCAGTTTTGGATCTCGAGAAATGACCAGATCCAACTTCCCGCTTGCTCGCTCCAGCGCGGCTAAGGCTGTATTTTTGTCGCCTTTGTCCAGCGCGGTCAGCGCGATCCGTGTCGAATCGAGTGCTAAAACGGCATCTGCCAGCAAGCTCACTCGCTTTTGAGCTTCCATACTTTTGATTTCCGACTGGACCTGAGGTTCAACCGACTTGGCTTCGCCGCTCTGGGGCTCCGGCTTTTGCGGCTGCGCGTTCTGCGTCGCAGCTGTATCGGCGGCGGCCGCAGTGCTGGAGGCCTGTACGCCGGATGATCTATCGTTCGCGGAGCGCGAACAAGCAAGAATGTAACTCAGGGACAATCCAACCATGACGAACGTCATTGGTTTGATATCGCGCTTTACCATACTCTGTACCTTTCCTGGCGGAATGCCGCCTCTGTACCCGAAGGCGAGTAAGTGCATTTCTCCTGCCACAGGCAAATCCGTCCTTTCGTGCCCTGCCCTTCAGCGCTCCGATCCATTCGGCAGAGCTATGAAAGGATCGATGCCGTTGCGGATGGCGAGGCGCCCGTCTACCCAGAGAGATGCTCGTCTATTGTTAGACGCCGCGCGCCCAGCGATTGGCCTGCGCATGCCGCTTCTGTTGTTCATACAAAGGAACAAGCTGATCTCTGCCGGAATGGTATGGAAGCTGCAAAACGTATGCTGGTTTGTCCACCAGAAAGGAACATACAGTATGTCGCTTAAGCGATTCTCAAGGAACAATGCATTTACGGGGCGTAATGCAGCAAGAGAAATTTCAATCGGCATCGCGGCTGTCGCGCTAACTGTCTGTTCGCTTGGTTTCGGCCTGGCATTCAAGGCCGCTGCGAGTCTGGCGGACAGAAAAACGATCGTGACCTTCAACACTCCAGTCGAGCTTCCAGGAAAAGCTCTTCCGGCCGGAACATATGTTTTCAAAGTGCTGGACGATACCGGCAGACGCGACGTAGTTCAGGTATTCGACAAAGACGAGAAACAAGTTCTCGCGAGCCTGCTCGCAGTCCCTGACTATCGCGACACACCGCCAGCAAAACCGATCATTAATTTCGAGGAGCGAAGTTCCGACACGCCTCCGGCTGTTAAGGCCCTGTATTTCCCGGGAGACACGTATGGATTAGAGTTTGTCTACCCACAGGATCGCGCTATGCAAATTGCGAAACGGACAGGTCAGAATGTTCTTTCGATGTCCAACGATAATACGCAGAATATAACGGCTCCAGCGACTTCGGCGGACGCCACCAGCGTTCAGCAGATGGAGAAAACGGACGTCACGGGCGTCGATCCTTCGGGGGGCCCGGTAGAGGTCGTGATCATTGTCGGATCGAAACCGGAAAGGTGAGCCGGGGTAAGAGAATGCGACACAACCTCGATATGAAGGGTTTCAAGCAGGACGAGAGTCCCGCCGAGGAACAAGAAATCCGAAAGCTCATTGAGCGCAAGATGCCTTCGCTTAATAAAAGAGTCGAGGCTTCTGCACCTGATGATGAGATTTTCCTCAGAGTACTGGTAGAGCAGAGCCCCCCTAACAAGGCCTATCATCTATCCGTCACCCTGGACCTGCCCGGCAAAACCCTTGCCGCGAAAGAAGCCGGTATTAACATCGGATCCGTCATTTCAGCCGTTTTTTCTGAGGTTGAGCGCCAATTCGACACATATCGCGCCAGCAGACGCGGAGAGCTCGAATGGAAACGGATCGCCAGACGGAAAGGAACTTCGACAACCAAAGGCTGCGTCCTGCTGCCTTACACACGCAGCGGAACGCGAAATCTTGTAGCCACCGCTGCTGTCCTTTCGCTGACCGTAGGGACGATTTCGGCCGAAGCGAGCGCTCAAGGTAGTCCGCAAGAGAAGCCGACGTCTAATGTTTCAAGCTCCGTCCGAATACCAATTCGCCCGGACAAACCACTCTTCCAATCACAACAAGGAAAGCAGAAAACAGAGATCCATTATGATCGGGCAACAGGCATAGTGACGCTCAAGCTGCTTGTTCAGGATCCAAATGGGTACTTCATTCCAAACATACGAAGAGGCAATTTTGCTGTTTACGAGAATGGCGTGCGGCAGCAGGATGTGGGGGTTGGAGTAGAGCATGCTCCTGTGTCTTTGGCTCTACTCATGGAGCACGGCGGGCATTATCCAGGGCTGAACAAAGCATTTTGTGAAGAGGTTTCACGAACGGCCCAGCAAGCACTGGACGCGCTCGGGCCAGAAGACAAGCTCGCAATCTGGACGTATGGGGACATGATGAAGGAAGTCCTCGATTTTTCCCAAGACCACCAGTTGATTGACAACGCGCTTTTCGAGCTTCGGCCGCCCGGCGTATCGGAAATCAATTTATACGACGCACTTATCTCCGCGTCGGAGCGGATGCGACGTGTGGCGGGACGTAAGGCAGTGCTCTTGATTTCTTCCGGTGTCGACACGTTCAGTAAAGCTACGTACGAAGACGCGGTAAAGGCGGTTCGGGATTCAAATACACCAATCTACGTGATAAGCATGCTTCCCACATTGCGCAACGAAATCGAGACACTCGGACCAGCAGAGGCCATGAAGGCTATCGACTCAACACCCACGGAAAAAGAGCTTACAGCGTTTGCGCAGGCTTCAGGCGGCCGATTCTATGTTCCGGAGAATACGTTAGATCTGTCGGGAATGTATGACGACATCATCGAGAACCTGAAAGTGCGATATGTTCTGACTTACAAATCGTCAATTCATACTGACACAAGTTCGCCGCGCAATGTACGTGTCGAACTGGTGAATCCAAGCGCAGGTGGACCGCTGCAGATCGTGGACACGAACGGAAGAACAGTACGAGCGAAGGTGATTATTCAGGACAGTTACACGCCTTAACGCTTAGCTGCGAACCAAGTCCCCAAAATCCTTTAAACTGCTGCCGGTTCTCACTGCGTGCAGTGTTATCCAATGGGGCGGCGCACTGAGTTAGCCCGTTGAGGCGTTCCCGCCTGTTTCGTATATCGCGTGGAGGTTGGGAGAATTTGCCCGGATGGGTCGGGATTGAGACACTTATCAATTCAGTGGACGAGAGGCCGGCCTGGAGGAGGACAGAAGCAGGCTCGGCGCGCTCGTCCACAGTTTGGCAACTTTGTTTGCCGCAATCAACTCAACGGACTCCGACGGTGGCTGACGATGCAGGGAATTCTTGAGACCAGTTTCGAAGGCGTAGCCCAAGTCCGACGAGCATTCCTCCAAAGATCAGCGCGTAAACGCCGAGCCAGATGGCAAGCACCAAGGCCCCGATAAGCGGAGACGCGGCAAGCAAAACTCCAAATATCACGGACGCGGTACCGCCGAGTATAAGGAGCCATTCGCCTTTGATGTACTTGCGCAGTCGCACGGCTGCTACGATCTCAAAGATACCAGTGACAATAGCCCACGCCGCGACGACAAAGACCAGTGCGAGACCGGTGATGGCTGGCCATGCAAACGTGACTACAGCCGCAATTATTCCAGCGACACCTTCCAGCACCAAAACGCCCCAGCGGTCATGTGCCCGTGAAGCGCGCCAGGCGCCCATGATGCTGAAAATGCCATCGATGAGCGCGTACGCGCCGAACAGTAGCACCAAGGCGCCTAGCGTAATTCCCGGCCAAGCGAGTGTGATAATTCCCAACAGAATTGCCACTAAGCCCCGGATTACTGGTGACCACCAATTAGTTACAAGCGCTATTGGCATAGATCTCTCCTTTCGTTCTTATTGTTTGTGGGAGTAACATCCAACTTCGTTACGCGGCAGTTGCAGAAGCAGCCGAGCCACTCTGAATCGGAATTTCCTTACGCTGACTTCTTTGTTCAGGCACAGGCACAGTCACTTCCAAAACCCCATTGTCGAACCTGGCACGAGCCTGCTCAACATTCGCTCCTTCCGGCAATGGAATACTACGGTAGAAGCGCCCATAGCGGATTTCTGCCCGATGCATGCCGCCTTTATCTTCCTCGCGCTCAACCTTTCGCTCGCCTCGTAGAACCAAAGCGTCGTTTTCAATCTCCAGCTTCACGTTCTCTGGCTTCAACCCGGGTAGTTCGGCACGCACAACGTAGTTACCGTCGTGTTCAGAAACATCGATAGCCGGCGCCCATATGTCACCGCCGGTTTGCTGCTCCTGGCCGCCGTCCCCGAAGATGCGATCCATCTCCTCTGTCATTCTCCTCATCAACGAAAACGGATTCATACGGAAGAAATCCATGGGAGTTACAAAAGTTACCGGAAGAGAAGCGCGCCGCATCAGGTTTCCTTGTGAGCCGCGCGCTCCCTCGTTTGCTTGTGGCTGCTGATTTTGCTTGTCCGCATTTTTTGTCTCTTGCGATGTCATATGTATCCTTTCTAGGGCGATTCTTCGCCCACGATAGAAATTCGTGCATCTCGCGGGCCACGTGACGAGCTGCCCTGCAAGCCGGATTGGCCTTTTCTTATGAACGGCCAGGCATGTTCACGTTTACCGCGGGCTCAAGGCCGCCGTCGATTATCGGAAAGCAATTGTCTACCTGTCGACTTGCCGGCCGGGAGGTATCGGGTTTCTAGAGTGTTGGCAACTCCACGAGGGGGCGCACCGAGCGGGAATGGGCGGTGCCGAATGAATCATATATTTAATCTCTCAGTTTCCGTAAGGACGATTCGCTCCGGTCCAGCACCACCGCCGATCACAGGGCGGATAACCTCGACGTGAATACTGGCGTCATACTGGCTCATCAGAGCCTCGATTACGTGCGAGAAGTCTTCGCCAATTTCCGCAAGGATATTGCATTTTTTCTCTGCATCTAGGAGCTCAGGTTTCGGAATGTTCATGTTGTCCTCTCGTGGCGAGGTCTTTCGTGGTAGGCGTCGGCCTGATTCCCGAATAACGGAGCACCAGGCTGAGCGTTGTCATAAAGGCACATACCACCAGTAGCTGTTGCCAAGGGACATGCAAAGCTCCTCGCAGTATCACTTCCCGCAAGGTACTAACGATCCCTACTTCGACCATTGTTTCCACGGATATACGATGCTCCTCCAGATAAATCAGCAGCAAACGGACGAGTTCCAAAAGTACCAAGATAAAAAGAATGTCTCCCAAGACTGAGGAAAAGTCCACACCCTCGAGCATGAGCCGTGACAAGTGAAAGAGCTTAATTCCCATTGCGCTGAAAACCAACGCACACAGGCCAAATACAATCACGTCCTGTACCAACTCGAGGTACTTACGCGGTATCGGGTGTGTGAGCTGTACGTTAGCTGGCATTGCTACATTCGGCTAGCCCCCGTTCGAGGCTATTTCTGATTTGGGTTGTACATTGCAGCGCCCGCATGTAGGTTCACGCCCCTGGTCCAGCTTTTCCTGGGGCACTCGATTGCACCGCAGGTGGGGCAACGAATCGATAAAGGGGCGGCAGTCATTTCCTGTCCCGGCGACAATCCGGCTTGTGTGGTTCTAAGACCTGTTTCTCAGGTTCTGGTTTTCCCGCTGAAGAGCGCATAGCTTGTCTACCAGATCTAAGATCACCGAAATGCCTGCCAAATTTATACCTAAACCGTGACGCAGGCGAGCGATCGTTCGCAATCGTGAGACGGCTGACGCATCGAAGAAACTCGCGCCCTGCCGGCGGACCGGCGTTAGCAATCCGAACTCCACGAACTGTTCGATCAAGGCGGGATGCACATTCGTGTGCAGAGCCAAATCGTCCAGCGTTAACCACTGATCGTCGGTAGAGTAGAGAACAATTTGGTATTCGCGTGCGGTCATCGTGTAAATTCTGAAAATCAAATCCGCGGCAGCAAGTCTCGCGCATCAAAGTGAGACTCGGCAGCAAGCTTTTCGAATAGCTGTTTTTCTTTCTGGGTCAGTTTGGAAGGAATTACGATTTTCACTTTCACGTATTCGTCCCCGCGCCCGCCATTTCTCTTGTTCAGCCCCTGCGCGCGCAGCCTAAGCCTTTTGCCTGTCTGGGTACCGGCGGGAATCTTCACCTCCGCCTGTCCGTCCAGTGTTGGAACCCTAACGGTTGCACCCAGAGCTGCTTCCCAGGGAGAGACCGGGACTTCGACCTGGATGTCATCGTCGTCAATAATTTCGAATAACGGGTGCGGTTCAATCGTTACATGCAGAAAGAGATCGCCTGGAGGCGCGCCATTCGCTCCCGGCTCACCTTGCCCGGCCAATCGAATCACTGAACCATCACGAACGCCTGCCGGTATCGTCACCTCCAAGGATTTTTGGCGCCGAACGACTCCACTACCGCGGCAAGTGGGACAAGTCTTCCCATCTTTCAAGCCGCTCCCTCCGCAGGTTGTACAGGGTTCGTTAGCTTGTAAGCTGATGGTGCGCGTTACTCCGCGGTGGATTTGCTCGAGAGTGAGGGTGATTTCCGCATCGATATCCTCGCCGCGCATCCGGAAGCCTGGTCCCGCACGGGTGCCACGGCGGTTACCAAAAAGGCCCTCGAAGAAATCACTAAAGCCGGCGGAACTTCCACCTGTGCCGAAGCCGTTTCCAAACCCGTCAAATTCTGCCCTGGAACTCTGCCAGCCGGGCGGAGGCGTAAAATCCGAACCGGCTTTCCAGTTTGGTCCAAGCTGGTCGTATTTCTTGCGCTTGTCCGGATCGGACAGAACTTCATACGCCTCGTTTATTTCTTTGAATCTGTCTTCCGCTGATTTGTCACCCGGATTTACGTCCGGATGATACTTACGCGCAAGCGTCCGGTATGCCTTCCGGATGTCGTCCTCTGTTGCTGTTTTGGAAGTACCGAGGACATCGTAGTAATCCTTGAACTTTACAGCCATCGCAACTCACGCTGCCAGAAAGCTGTAGCAGAGGCGGAAGTCAAAATGCAACACGCACACGAGCGGGCCTCAGCAGCTCATCACCCCAGCGATACCCCCTTTGAATCTCCTCAACAACCGTACCCGGTTCGTATTTGTCGCTCCGGACCGAATCGAGGGCTTCGTGCAGCCGAGGGTCAAACTTCTCGCCCAAACTTTGGATAGCTGTGACCCCTTGCCGCTCAAGCAAATTCTGCAGCCTCCGGTAAACGGCTTTCAGTCCTTCCAATAACCCGGCGGGCGCGCCATCGGCGTGCTGAAGCGCGAGCTCAAAGCTGTCGACAAGCTCGAGCAAGGAAACGATTATTTCGCGTTTTCCTCTCTGAGCTGCACTTGCGCGTTCACTTTCTACACGCCTTCGGTAATTCTCAAAATCCGCCAGGGCACGCAGATACATTTCGTGCTCCTGGCGCAATTGCTCCTTGAGCTGGTCGATTTCAGGAGTTTCAGCGGCCGTGACCGGACCGTCAGTTTGTGTTGCTTCCATAGTTCACTTCAGTCCCGGTGTCACTTCGTCTGTTTGAATTCCGCATCGATTACGTCGTCGGTGCCGGTTGGGCGGCCGCCATTTCCTCCAGCCGCACTCGCACCAGTACCGGCGCCTGCTGCGGCTGCCTGACTGTAAGCGGCAGACGCGAGCGAGTGAGCGATCTGCTGCAGATCGCTTGTGAGCTGCCGAAGTTTGGCAAGATCCGGAGGATCATTCTTCACTTGTGTTCGGATTTCACTGATCGCTTGCTCGGCGCGCGCCTTTTCGTTGGCCGGTACACGATCACCAAGCTCGCGGATCTGCCGTTCGACCTGGTAGGCGGTGGAATCGGCGCTATTGCGCACTTCCACCTCCTGGCGACGGCGTTTATCTTCATCCGCGTGGGCCTGCGCGTCTTTGACCATCCGGTCGATTTCCTCTTTCGAGAGCTGAGTGGATCCGCTGATCGTGATCTTCTGCTCTTTGCCGGTGCTTGTGTCTTTGGCAGTGACGGTTAAAATGCCGTTGGCGTCGATATCAAAAGTGACTTCGATCTGAGGCAGGCCTCGGGGCCCAGGGCGTATTCCTTCCAGGCGGAAATGTCCCAAAGTGCGGTTGTCACCGGCAAGCTCGCGTTCCCCCTGTAGGACGTGGATGTCGACCGCGGTTTGATTATCTTCCGCCGTGGAGAAGACTTCTGATTTGCGAGCAGGGATGGTTGTATTGCGCTCAATCAGCTTGGTCATCACACCGCCCAGTGTCTCGAGGCCGAGCGAGAGCGGAGTAACATCCAGCAGAACGACTCCTTTTATCTCGCCGGCCAGAACACCGGCCTGAATTGCCGCACCGACCGCGACGACCTCATCGGGGTTTACCGATTGGTTCGGTTCTTTACCGCCGGTGAGACGGCGGACGAGCGCCTGCACTGCCGGCGTGCGCGTTGCGCCGCCGACCAGAATTACCTCATCAAGATCACGCTCGGTGATTTTCGCATCCGCCAAGGCTTGCTTGACAGGACCAACGCATCGTTCCACAAGATCAGCCGTCAGCTGATCGAACTTGGCTCGCGTGAGCTTCATTTCGAGGTGCTTCGGCCCTGATGCGTCGGCCGTAATGAAAGGCAAGCTGATGGTGGTCTCCAGCGCGCTGGAGAGTTCAATCTTCGCCTTCTCTGCAGCTTCAGTCAGTCTTTGCAATGCCTGACGATCTTTCCTTAAATCGATTCCCTGCTCACGCAGAATCTCTTCAGCCATCCAGTCGACTACACGCTTGTCGAAATCATCTCCGCCCAGATGGGTATCGCCGGAGGTTGCGTGAACTTCAAACACGCCGTCGCCGACATCAAGTATCGAGACGTCGAAGGTTCCTCCCCCGAGATCGAAAACCAGGATGGTCTCGTTCGCTTTCTTATCGAGGCCGTAAGCGAGTGAAGCGGCGGTAGGCTCATTGATGATTCTCAGCACGTTCAGCCCGGCGATTTTGCCTGCGTCCTTAGTCGCTTGGCGCTGTGCGTCGTTGAAGTATGCAGGAACTGTGATAACTGCGTCGGTAACCTTCTCGCCCAGGTATTTTGCGGCATCATCAGTGAGCTTGCGCAACACCTGCGCGGAAATTTCCTCCGGCGAGTACTGCTTGTCCATGATCAAGAACCGAACGGCATCGTTTGGGCCGGGGGCTACTTTGTAAGGGACGTTCTTGATCTCGGCCTGAACTTCGGAAAAGCGACGCCCGATAAATCTCTTCGCAGAGTAGATCGTGTTCTCCGCGTTGAGTACGGCCTGACGCTTTGCAATTTGACCGACCAGCCGCTCGCCTGTTTTGGTGAAGGCGACCACTGACGGGGTCAACCGGCTTCCTTCGCTATTTATAATGACGGTCGGCTTCCCGCCTTCCATCACCGCCACCACCGAATTCGTAGTACCCAGATCTATTCCCACTGCCTTTGCCATTGGATCCACCTCATATTTCTTTAAAAAACCGACGAGCCGAAGGCGTTGAGCGCCGTGCGATCAACAAAGCGAGAACAAATGCACGGTTCGGAATGCACGTGAGAGAACCGGCATCCGAACCGTGCACCAGCGTCAATCGCTAAGGAGCAATGTAAATGTGGTTTTCGACTTTCGTGACTCCGGGAGCAGACCAGGCCGCGCGTTCGGCTTCTTCCCTTTCCGCCCAGGAGCGTACGGTTCCTCGCAGAGCGATTGTGCTGCCGTCAACTTCGACAGTGATGCGACGCGCATCCAGTTCAGCGCCCCGGCGAAGCGCGTCCTCGATTTTTCCCTTAACGTCTGTCGGTGAGACGTTCGGCTTGACCTGAATGCTGTTGGTGACTCCCACGACTCCCTTGAGCTTTTTTACCGCCGATGCGGCAAGATTCTTCTGATATTGCCAATCGACCGTGCCCTCCAGGGTCACCCAGCCGTTTTTTACAGTCGCCTTGATCTTGTCGGCGGGTATGCTCACGTGACTTTCAAGCTCGTGAACAGCATCCCTCGCGATTTCCGGGTCTGTGCGGGAGTAGCTAAGTTTGATTTGAAGATCGTTGGCCACTCCGCGGACACCGTACACACGTTTGGCAGCTTTTTCGGCGGCGTCCTTCTCCCAGTAGCTGGAAACGTACCCGGTGAGGGTGACGACTCCGTCTTTTATGGCAACGCCGATATCCGTCGAAGTTATCTTCGGGTCATATTTTAGTTCAAATTGCACATCATCGCGAATCAGACTGTCGCTTCTTGTTGGTGTTGTAGTTGCAGTTGCCACTCTAGGTTTACTCCTTTCGAAACACTATTGCGAGTGATCACGCCAGTAAATTAAACCGTGATCGACGGTTTCAATAGTGCAAGTGCATTTCCACGCAACGAGATTCGTTGGTCGATTGTCTTGTCCTTTTCTTATGAAGCGTCGAGCACATCCCGCCAGTGTTCGGATTCAGTGGGCGCCGTCGAAGACTGGAAAACGGCGTCTATGTGTCGACTCCGGAAATTCGGCGAGCCAAGTGCCAGGATGCAATTCATTCCGTCTGTCCACTGGTGCTCTGAGTTTCCGCGATCAACTGTCGCGCACGGTCCGCATCGTCTTCCGCAACTTTTATTTCAAAGGGAAGGTTTGGCAGAACCGGGTCGCCGACCATGACCGTCCGGATTCCATTGACTTCCAGAAGGTTCTTGATCGCCAAAGCTTCGATTTCCGCGGCGCTGCTTCCCTCGGCATGAAATATGGTTACCAGACCTGCATTGTTGGAATTCTGCATCGTATTTTGCGTTAGATAGCGGGTTTAATACCTTGCCCGGTGTTCAATGTTGTTTGTGACACCAACCACGCCCCTCAGGTGCTTCAC
>DATAYL010000241.1:0-7083 GCA_036272575.1 Bryobacteraceae bacterium
AATGGCGAAAGGCCGCAGGAGCCGTCCTGATGGGGATAGCGATTTCCGCCATGCACTACACCGGCATGGACGGTGCCAGTTTTACCCGGTTCGCAGTCGCCCCAGACCTGTCTCATGCGGTGAGCATCTCTTCTCTCGGTATCGCTGGGATTGCAACGGTCGTCGTAATGGTCCTGGGAGTTGCTTTTTTGAGTTGCCTTGCAGATCGCATTCAAATGCAGCGCATGCTTCTCGACCAGTTATTCGAACAGGCGCCCGAGGCTGTCGCGTTGATCGATGTCCATAATCACGTTGTCCGCGTAAATAGCGAATTCACGCAGGTCTTCGGCTACACCGCGGAGGAGATTCTGGGCCGCCGTCTCTACGATTTCATCATTCCTGCCGGATCGCAGGATGAGATGCAGACCAAAACGGAGCTTGGCGCACGTGGGCAGAGAATGGATGCCGAGGGAATTAGCCGTCGCAAGGATGGCAGCCAGTTGCAGGTGGCCATGGTTCAGGTGCCGGTCTCTGTAGAAGGTGGGTTGATCGCCATCTATGCGATCTACCGCGATATAACCAAATACAAACAGGCTGAGAAAGCGCTACATGTGCTCTCCCGTCGTCTGCTGCAATTGCAGGATGATGAGCGGCGGCGCATCGCTCAGGACCTGCACGACAGCACCGCGCAACTGCTTGCCAGCCTGACGATGAACCTTTCTGTAGTGAACGAATCGGCGCACGTACTCGACCCCCGTGCGGAACGCGCTCTTGCGGAAAGTGAAAGTTTAGTAGACCAGTGCCTGCGTGAAATTCGCACAGTCTCTTATCTGCTGCATCCGCCGGAACTCGATCACCTGGGTCTGCAGTCGGCGCTAGCCCGGTACGTGGATGGATTCATACAGCGTAGCGGAATCCAGGTCGAACTCGATGTTTCTCCCGATCTCGGCCGGTTGCCGCAGGAATTGGAGGTGGCGATTTTTAGAATCGTACAAGAATGCCTGACCAATCTTCACCGGCATTCGAACAGCCACACGGGAAGTATTCATTTGACTCGCACTCCGGCTGAACTAATGCTGGAAGTAAAGGATGAAGGTGAAGGAATGCGCGGTAACGCGACTTTGGGTATCGGTATTGCCAGCATGCGCGAAAGGGCGCAGCAATTCGGAGGACGGCTGGAAATCGTCTCGCAGGATGTCGGTATGAAAGTCAAAGTCGTTGTCCCGCTTTCAGGCGCTGCCCCATGGACTCACTTTCCATCCTGATTGCCGACGATCACGAACTGGTCCGCCGAGGTATCCGAACACTGTTCGAGGGTCGGCCGGAGTGGAAGATCTGCGGCGAAGCGGCTACCGGGCGAGAGGCCATCGAAAAAGCCAGGAAGCTCGGCCCGGATGTGGTCCTGCTGGACATCACCATGCCGGACATCGGTGGCTTGGAAGCCATTCCACAAATTCTTGCCGTTTGTCCGTCCACGAAAATTCTCGTTCTCACCATGCACGATTCCGGCGAGACTGCCGCAAACGCTTTGGCTCTGGGCGCGAGTGGTTTGGTGTTGAAGTCCGATGCCGGTCGCGATCTTGTTCGGGCGGTTCAAGCTATAGAGAAAAAGCAATCGTTTTTGTCACCGGCCGTGACAAAGATCATACTGGGCCATCTGGCCAAGACCACCAGTCCTGGACCATCACCGAGCGATCTTACCGTACGGGAACTCGAAGTCGTCAAGCTACTTGCGCGAGGACAAAGCAGCAAAGAAGTGGCGACGGCCCTCGAGATCAGTGTTAAAACCGTTGACGCACATCGAACAAATATTATGCGAAAACTGAATCTGAACGCGTACAGCGACCTGATTTATTTTGCGATCCGCCACAACATTGTCGAGATCTGAGCAGTCCGGCCGACTAGGGTAAACACCTAGACAACACTACCGATGTGCTTGCGGTCAGCATCCTAGAGAGTCGCCCCAATTGAGTTCTTTCGGGCATTTTGCCAACAACAAGGTGTGGGAATCGACAAGGTTGAGCGGCTCATCGGCGTCGTGGAGGACGATGAATCAGTTCGCACAGCTATGGATAGTCTGATTCGGGCCGCCGGCTACGGAACGAGACTATTTGCATCCGCTGAGGAATTCCTGAACTCGTCTGAACGGCACGAAATCGAATGCCTAATCATCGATATTCAGTTGCCAGGAGTGAGCGGCTTGGAACTGCAGGCTCGGCTGGCTAGGGAAGATTACGAGGCCCCGATTATCATCATCAGCTCGCACGATCCTGAGCTAAGGGCAAGGGCGCTCGAGAAAGGTGCAGTCGCGGAGCTAGCGAAGCCGTTCAATCCTGCGTCCCTACTCGGTGCCATTGAATCGGCTTTGGAGCCAGGGCGCTAACGACCTGTTGCCCCCTCGGGTCGGTACGCAGTTTCAAGGCGGAACGAAAAACTACGTGGGACTCGATTAGAGTGGGCACGAGTCTATAGACCTAGGGAAAGGATGCTAGACTTCTTCAGGCAATCAACATTCTAAGTGTCTTGAAATGAAAGACGATCCAACTGTATACGTCATCGATGACGATATAGCGGTCCTCAAGGGGCTTGACAGTCTTATCCGGTCCGTTGGATTTAGAGTACGGGAATTCACGTCGGGAACAGAATTTTTATGTAGCACGCTTCCGAATGTACCCGGCTGTCTCGTGCTTGACGTGCGATTACCAGGCCTGAGCGGTCTTGATCTGCAGGTGGAACTAGCGCGGGCGAATATCCAAATCCCTATCATTTTCATCACGGGCTACGCCGACGTTCCCATGTCAGTGCGAGCCATGAAAGCCGGCGCTATTCAATTTCTGACTAAACCGTTGCGTGGACAGGATCTCTTGGATGCCGTCCAGGAAGGCATCGAGCGCGATCGCACGCTCCGGCACGGAAAAGCTGAGCTTGCTGAACTGCGGAACCGTTTTCAATCCCTAACGCCACGCCAAAGGGAAGTGATGCAGTTTGTGGTCTTTGGTTTGCTGAACAAACAGATAGCAGGTGAACTTAGACTCAGTGAAATTACGGTTAAGCTTCAGCGCGGGCAGGTCATGCATAAGATGCTGGCGCGCTCACTCGCGGATTTGGTCAGGATGGCAGAAAAACTAGGACTAGCTGCAAACCCGTGACACATCCGGCCATACCAACGTATGCTGGCAAAATCACCGACTTTTGTTTTCACTAGGATTGAGTATCTTTTCCCACGTGTCATTTGGAGCAATGATGCGGAACGAGATGTCCGTCCCCCTGGTCGGCATTATCGATGATGATGAATCGGTCCGCGATTCTATAAGCAGTCTGCTGAGGTCGGTCGGATACAGGACGGTTGTATTCGCGTCTGCCGACGCGTTCCTCGAGTCCGAATATCTGGATGAGGGGAGCCAGGGTATGATCCTCTTGCTTGATATACACATGCCCGGGCTGAACGGTCTCGAGCTTCAGCGCCTGCTGGCCGATTTGAACTGTCCGATTCCGATCATCTTTCTAACCGCGGACGAGGATCACACAAATCGTGCTATGGCTTTGCAACAAGGTGCTTTCGCCTTCTTATTAAAGCCTTTCAGCGCCGATGCCATTCTCGTAGCGATAAGCTCGGCACTGGAATCGCGAATACAAAAACGCTGATCCGCAAACGCGATTTCTGGACCTGTTGAATCTGCAGCAAACAGGGATGGTAAATAAACCTATATACCAACGTATGCTGGCGAACTAGCGTTGGCTGGTCTAAGGTGGACATGGAGCGGAGATTCATTACTGGCGGACGGAATCTGCTGCTGTGCGCTCGTCTTTCGAATCGTCTCTCGGAGAAAGGAGAGAACATCGCCATGAGTTTGGGTTCGCGAGAGTGTGGGACATCAGTACAGTCGCAAGCTGAGCAACTAAATGGCCAGCCCTTTACCCACGATCCAACAGTTTGTCAGGCGGAGATTATCGGAAAAAATCCCAGGTTTCTGGATGCCCTTACACAAAGCGAAATGGTTGCCTCCACGGACTGCACGGCCCTCATCCTTGGAGAAACCGGCACAGGAAAGGAACTGATAGCTAAAAGGATTCATGATTTCAGTCCAAGAAGGCATCGAGCCCTCGTTAAACTCAACTGCGCTGCTATTCCGTCAGGTTTGCTTGAAAGCGAATTGTTTGGTTGTGAACGCGGCGCTTTCACCGGAGCAGTAACCCAGCGAATCGGCCGTTTCGAGTCGGCGAACAAGGGAACACTGTTCCTCGACGAAGTTGGCGATATTCCGCTTGAGCTACAACCTAAACTCCTGCGTGTACTTCAGGAACGGGAATTCGAACGTCTGGGAAGCACGCGCACGGTGCGAACGGACGTACGGCTAATCGCGGCCACTCACCGCAATCTGGGGCAAATGGTCACACAAGGAAAGTTCAGGGAGGATCTTTTTTATCGCCTCAACGTCTTTCCCATCACTATTCCTCCGTTACGCGAACGCATCGACGATATTCCTCAGTTAGTGAAACATTTCACTGGGTACTATGCACAGCGCCTTGGAAGACGCATCGACGTGATACCACTGCAATCGATGGAGGTGCTGACACAATATTCCTGGCCGGGTAATATTCGCGAGCTTCAGAACTTTATTGAACGTGCCGTCATCCTTTCGCCTGGACCCACACTTTCACCCCCTTTCGCCGAACTCATGCGCTTAAAGGAGGCGATTCCAGCCGAGCCGGTTAGGCTCGTAGATGTCGAACGCGCGCATATCAGTCGCGTACTCTGTCAAGTAAATGGCGAACTTACCCGGGCAGCGGCACTGCTGGGCATCCCGCGAACTACACTCTTCTACAAACTTCGCCGTTTAGGCGTGAGTGTGCCGAAGACACGAAAGGTGCGGAGTATGGCAGCAGCTTGCTGAGCAGTTGAATGCGTTCGCACTCCTGGATATCCCGGCGAGAACGCTAACGGCATTAGAACTGCCTTAGAAGTGTTGAGGAAGGAGGAAGGAGTATGGCGGCGCCAGCCGTAAGCCTGACAAGAACTGATGAATCCACTGCCGACGATGTGCTGTCGGAACTCGAATGGAATCCGAAACTGGATTCGAGCAATATCGGTGTAGCCGTGAAGGATGGCGTAGTGACTCTCACAGGTTACGTTTCCAGCTATTGGGAGAGAGAAGAGGCCGAAGAAACTGCCAAACGAGTGTACGGCGTGAGGGCAGTCGCGAATGATCTGAAAATCAAATACGACGAACTGCGCACCGACTCGGACATTGCGGCGGATGCTGTTCGCGCGCTGGACCGCCATATCCTTGTACCGAGTGACAACATTAAGGTGACCGTTAGAAGCGGCTGGGTCACTCTCGAGGGCACTGCTCGCTGGCAATTTCAGAAGAAACTAGCAGAATCGGCGGTCAAGAAGCTGCGTGGCGTGATTGGAATCACCAACGAAATAGCGGTTAAGGGCCAGCTTTCCGCCGAAGTGAAAAGCAGGATTGAAGACGCGTTGCGACGCAGCGCTGAACTGGACGCGCGCCGTATCACTGTCGAGGCGGAGGGCGACACAATAACGCTCCGCGGCAGCGTGCGCTCCTGGGCCGAGAAAAATGAGGCAGAACGGGCCGCCTGGTCCGTTGATGGAATTACAAAAATTGAAAACGAGATCAGCGTGATTCCCTAGCGGACCCGGCGGGAATTGCGTACGCTAGCGGCGGGCTCAATTGCACTAGAGTAGTTGTGCCGTCCTGCGCTACTACTTCAAGCGCCGGCCCCGAGTCGCCAACTGGCTGGCGGACGCGAATCGCCGTGGCATTTTGGATACCGTGCGCAATATGATCGTCGGGAGTCGAACCGAATGTTATCCAGACGGTAGATTCTGTATCCTTAATATCCGCCGAAATCCCGTCGAATGGCCGGTCCTCGGTTTCCACCTGATGGCCGACCTCCGATCCCAGCACTTCTACCCGGGTATGCGCGCCGCGATTCTCGCGCGTAAACTCGGTTAGGAATGTGTTCCATCGACTCTTTTCAATCTCCTCGGTCGCGCCCGGCTGAGATGCCTGTTCGTGCGGCCTCTTAGTTTGCTCTTTCATGACTTTCCGTAGCCTGCAGTCTCAAGACCAGTTTAATTCTTTATCCGACGGCGGAAACCCCCGGCAAAATCTGCCCCGAAGTCTAACCATCGACGAGTTCCTTCGAACAATCGACGTCGGTTTCATAACCACGCTGACAACAGACCCGATGTCTTGTTGCTGTGAGCACCGCCTGGTGGCGAGTCAATTGCCGTCCTACCATCGAGGGAAATGGACACATGAGCATGACTGGTATTGAAGTATTCGACGCTACTTTGCAAAAAACAAATGAGTGGCTTGACGACATCGCGGATGAATTGGCGCTGGAAAACCGGCATGCCGCATATGCAGCATTACGAGCGACGTTACATGCACTTCGTGACCGATTAGTTCTCGAAGAAGCGGTTCATTTAGGCGCTCAATTACCGATGCTCGTCCGTGGCTTCTATTACGAGGCATGGCGGGCACTGCCAGAGCCTGTCAAAATGCATCGAGAAGAATTCCTGCTTCGCCTCGAAGAAGAACTCACCGGAAAAAGTACGGTCAAATTGAATTCCGAAGCCGTTGTGCGAGCCGTTTTCCAGCTGTTATCGCGAAGGATATCGAAAGGTCAGATCGAGCAGGTAGAAAAAAGCCTGCCCAAAGATCTCCGGGATCTCTGGCCGGTTTCGATTGCGTTCTGAGCGGAGGTCGCTGTGACGGGGACTGCTGCTGTAGAGCGCACAAGTAGCGACGAATCCATTCGCGAGGACGTGCTGCACGAGCTTAAATGGGATCCGATAACCGCCTTCAGTGACATTGCGGTCGAAGTGGCAGACGGGTTGGCGAGGCTATCCGGATTCGTCTCGAACTACTGGAAGAAAGTTGAAGCCGGGAAGATCGCCAAACGTGTGTACGGGTGAGAGGTGTAATCAATGATATTACCGTCCAACTCACCTCCCCACGGAGCGATTCGGAAATCACCAGGAACGTAATTCGTGCACTCGAGAATCACGTTGCCATTCCGGCTGAGAAGATTCAGGTAGCAGTAAAGGACGGCTGGGTCACGCTCGAAGGT
>DATAYL010000242.1:0-4263 GCA_036272575.1 Bryobacteraceae bacterium
CTGACTTTGAACACCCATACGATGGAGCATCCAGCGCGGCTTCCTTCAAGTCCCAGTATCAAAAGCGATTCGGCAAAACGGCTCTGCCTACTTCCTCCGGTGGATTCTGCCGAATCGCTCCTGATACTGACCTAAGACTTCTCGTTCCTAATCGTCTACTTTCGTTGACCGATGTTACGGTCGATGCACACGGCGTCGCGTCTTCGTCTAACAGCGCCCGGGGCCGCTCGAAGCGCCGCTCACCGCGCAATTGAGGCTGTCCAAGATAGAGACCGACGCCACTTGCGATTACCAGCGTAATCGCGTCGGCGAAGCTGTAAGGTGCTAGTAATGAACCTCCAAGCGGGCGAGCATCTGCTTCGAGATCGATTCGGATACAATGGACCGGCTGCAAACGCGAGTAGGTCTTGGTGGCGAAAAGGAGAGTAGTTGTCTACAAATAAAAACACAATTGGTCGGCGTTCGCTTCTAAGGGCGGGCGCGGCGGCCGCAGGGCTTGGCTTCTTGGCTGACCTCGAAGCGTATCCCCAGAATGTCAACCGGAGTTCAAGTCCGACGGACCTGAAAATCACGGACATGCGCATTGCCGTTCTGAGAGGGCCGGGAGGCAAGGCAGCCCGGGAGGGCGCGGGCGGCGTGAGCAGCGTGGGCGGCTCCGGCGGCGTAGGCGGCCCCGGCGGCGCCGGGGGCCCTGGCGGTCCCCCCAGAGGACCCATGCCTCCTGCGACTCCCGGCGCGGGAGCGGCATCGGGCGGCACGATCATCGTCCGAATCGATACCAATCAGGGAATTTCAGGTTACGGCCAGACGATCGGGGACGGCCCCCAGCCGAACTACGTGCTGATGCATAAGGGCCGATTGCTCGGCGAGAATCCCTGCAACATCGACAGAATCTTCCGCAAGATCAAGATGCATGGCGGATATAACCGTCAGGGGAGCGGCGTTAACGCGATTGAGAACGCGTTGTGGGATCTGGCCGGCCAAGCGTATGGCGTGCCGATCTATCAGATGCTTGGGGGGAAATTTCGCGACAAGGTCCGCCTGTACAGCGAGGGTGACCCGCGCTCGAACGACATCAAAGACATCGCCGCCGATTACAAGGAGAGAGTCGCCTCGGGGTTTACGATGCTCAAATACGACCTGCCCGTGGCTCCCATCCTCCGAGGCAAGCCGGGTACGATATATGCTCCGGCAGGCTATTACGGGGAACCGGGGGATGTCCCCCCCGAAAACTATTATGAGGGATTAGAGATCAGCGACAAGGGATGTGAACTCGTAGCGGACCACGTCGCTGCGATCAAGGAAGCTATGGGCGACGCCGCCGACGTTCCCATGGGTCACGACCATTTCGGGCACCTCACCGCGAAAAGTTGCATCAAGCTGGCGAACGCGCTGGAGAGGGTCACTCCCTCGACTTTGGAAGACATGGTCCCGTGGATGCGGGTAGAGGAGTGGAAACTCATCACCGATTCGATCAAGGTGTCCACCTTGACCGGCGAAGATGCCTACCTGGTGGAGTCGCTCGAGCCGCTTTGCCAGGTGCGTGCAGTCGATTACATCCACCCGGATCACCTTGTGATCGGCGGCTGTCTCGAATTGAAGAAGACCGCCGACATGGCGGCCAAATATTCGGTGGGGATGATGGTTCACAGCAACGCGACCCCGATCGGCTACGCAGCCGGCGCGCACGCGATAGCCGCCTGCGAAAACTTCCTCGCCATGGAATGGCACCAGCCGCAGCCAGCCTGGCACAAAGACTTATGCAACAAAGGGGACCTCGTGGTGAACGGTCACATCCCCGTTCCGACGGGGCCAGGCCTGGGCATCACAGTCAATGAAGAAGCCATGCGCCCCCTCTGCAGACCGGGTGAGTTCTTCACCGATCCTACGACGTATTGGGATTCGCAGGTCGGCGGAGAGAAGGCGTACACGTAAAGGCGTATACGTAAAGAGAGGACGTCGAGGCGAGCCTTAGGTTCATAGCGCCATCAATCGTTGGAGTGGACCGCGATGGTCGGGCAACCAGCAGGATTGGGGCACGGTTTCTGCGCGGATCGGCCACTCCAAGCGGATCCACTGCCCAGTGGTCGTCCTTCCGCGCAATTAAAGGCGCCTGTTTCCGATTGCTCCCCAGTCACGGGCAACCCGCAAACTGGCGACCTGAACCGGACTTTTCAGGACTATCGGGTGCCGGCCGGTCCCCGACTCGTAAGCTGACGTAACACTGATTCCTTTACCTTCGGGTTAAATGAGTCTACAGAGGGGAATTTTCGCTTCTTACCATGCATACCGCCTTCCTGGTCGTCGCCTTCATCGCTATTGCGCTACAGGGGATCGCGCTTTGGCTTGCGTTTTTCGGCCGCGGGCTTCGATACGACGTCAAAGAAACGCCCGGCAGTGTCCTCGACAGTTCCGATTTCTCGGCGCTTCTCGCCTTTTTGACTGAAGCGAAATTGTTACACGGCAACAGCCTCGACGTCTTGACCAATGGGCCGTGCTTTTACGAAGCTGAACTAGATGCCATTGCATCCGCGCACAGCACCGTCAATCTGGAAGCATACATTTTCCATAGAGGCGACATCGCGAAACGCTATGTCGATGCTCTCGCCGAGCGTGCCCGTGCCGGCGTCGAAGTACGCGTGACACTCGACTATGTAGGCAGCTTGAGCACACCCCGCAGCTATCTGCGAAAGCTGCTCAACGCCGGTGGGCAAGTCAGGTGGTATCACCCCTTGCGGATCAGATTCATACCGCAGTTCAACAACAGGACTCACAGAGAGCTGCTGATCGTAGATGGCTCAGTCGCATTCATTGGGGGCCCCGGCATCGCTGACTGGTGGATGAAGGACGGCGTCAAGGGCAAACGGTGGCGCGACATGATGGTCCGTGTCGAGGGTCCTTCTGCTGCAGCGCTGCAAGCTGTATTCGCGCAGAATTGGCTGCGAGTCTCCGGAGAAATCCTCACCGGGAAAGACTATTTTGCTAATAACAAGGACGGCCAAGGGGCGCCAGCCCTGGTAGTTGGAAGTACACCTGCTGCGGGTGCAACGCAGGCACGCATCTTATTTCAGCTGTTAATTGCAAGCGCTCGCAAATCCATCTATATCTCAACCCCCTACTTCCTGCCATCCGGCAGTGCCCGTCGAGCGATAATCCAGGCGGCCGGCGAGCGTAATGTCGAAGTGAAAGTGATTACGCCGGGAGATAACAACGATCAGCGGCTAACTCGCGCATCCAGCCGCAACCTGTATGGCTCCTTGCTCAAGAGCGGTGTCAAAGTCTATGAATATCTGCCGTCGATGAATCACACCAAGGCTCTGATGGTGGACGACATCTGGACTGTCGTCGGCTCAACCAACTTCGACTATCGCTCATTCTCGATAAACGACGAAGTCAACCTGGCTGTCATGGATGCGGCACTAACCCGGCGCGTAGCACAAGATTTTGAGCGCGACTTACACGAAAGTAGAGAGATCACCTACGCTGAATGGCTTCAGAAGAGTCGGTTCCGGATTGCAGATCGATTGCTTTCGCTACTGGAGCACCAGGAGTAAATGGTCTTCCGCGTGACGACCTATAACGTTCACAAGTGTAAGGGAATGGACTGGCGGGTAAGCCCTGCGCGTGTTGCAGACGTGATTGTCAGGCTCGAGACCGAAATTCTCGCAACCCAGGAAATCCTTTTGTCGCAAGCAGACGAGATCTCAAAACGCATTAGCGTTCCATTTATCTTCGGAGTGGCGCGGCAACATGCGGGAGAGCCGTACGGGAATGCTCTATTTACCAAACTGCCAGTCGTCTCTCACGAAAACTATGATCTGACCGTAATCGGGCGTGAGCAGCGGAAATGCCTGCGTGTCTCGTTGTTATTTCCCGAGGAACGCAAGGTCCATTTATTTGCAGCTCACTTGGGAACCTCGTACACGGAACGCCGGAAACAAGCCCGGCAGCTTCTTTCTCCTGACATTTTGCTCTCAGCTCGGTTTCGTACCCATCGCATCGTTGCCGGCGATTTTAACGAATGGACTCGCGGATTGACTAGCCAGTTGCTGAGCGAGCACCTGCAGAGCGCCGACATCAACATGCACCTAAAGCGCGGGAAGACCTACCCCGGTATAGTGCCGTTCATGCATCTCGACCACATCTATTACGATCGTGATTTCGAATTGCTCGACATGCACCTATATCGAAGCAGGCTGTCACTTATGGCGTCAGATCACCTGCCGCTTGTTGCCAAATTTGCGGTCTGACACGATTAGTGCC
>DATAYL010000243.1:0-7619 GCA_036272575.1 Bryobacteraceae bacterium
CGGTAGGTGCGCGCGTAGAACATATCGCTCAGAAATTTGATGGCATTTTCGGTTCGCTCGGCCAGTTCACGGTAGTCGAGGCGGATCGTATTTAGATCTTCAGCCTCGCTCGCCAGCCGCCACCGCCGCCAGGTACCGCGACGTGTTTCCAGGCGTTTGTAGACGTCGGACAGAACATTAGTAAGCACCTCGTCGTAATAGCGAAATTCAAGCAGCTGCGTATTGGCATATTCGAGGAGGTCAATAGTGAGCTCAGCCGATTCAGCGGAATCGTAGACAAAGGCAGCAACCCAACCGACCACCAGGAGATCAATCGGGTAGTAAGACATGCTCGCCTGAAGCACTTCCTGCTCCTCCGCAAAGGAGAGCGGGGTGCTTTCGCCGCGGACGATTTGGGAGATCTGGGTACGGAAATTGCGGACGAGTGTTTCGGCCCGGACAATGGAGCCGTCCGGCTCGGCAATAGGATCGAGCTGGACGATGTAGTAGTCCTCCCAAATCCAGTTTCCGTAAGGTTTGCAGACGGCCGCCTGAAACTGCGGAAGGCGATCTTCCAAGGCTTTTCGAGCGCGGCGCTCGAGTTCGGGAGAAGAGATCCATTGATTGGCGAGCGAGACCAACTCCGGCCAGGAGGCAGCGAAGGGAAGCTGCAGTTCGACACTGGCCACGCCGTATTCGAAGTAGCGCACACGGCCGAAGAGCGGGTTGCCCGCATAGTCGGCACATTGACCGATGAATTCGTCAACGGGAGTTCGCTCGAAGCGTACGTACTGGGGTGTTTGGTGACGGAAGGCAGGTTCGCGTTTTCCAGGATCGGTGCCCAAGACACGGTGGAGATGCGGAAGGTCGAGTTCTTCAGCAATATCGAAAAGTAGTAAGGCGCGCAGGCTGCCACGGAGCATTGGATCAGGCAGCGGATTGTTTCTTGCGGGGCGTAGTGGTTCGGGAGGAGGCGGCCGGCTTACGCGGCTTGCGAGCGGTTACAGCCGCCGATTCGTTCCAGGCTTTCCCGAGTTGCTCCACGAAAGCGGAAGGCTTTGCTTTGTACAGAGTTTTTGCGGCTGACAAAGAGCGGCCCCGCGCGTTGCGCTGTGACGAGCGGATCAAGCGAAGAAGCGAGCGCACGGCCGGGCGGCCCGCGTATTTCTTTTTATTTTCCCGGAGGCGCTCTTGCAGCAGGACGGAGTTGTGATCGTCGCCAAGCACTTGCTCCAAGTCCTTGCATTCCGCAGCACGGCTCTTGGTAGCTTCACCCAAAATCTCTGTGAGCAAATCGAGGTGAAAAAAATGATCCTTCACGCGTTTGCGAAGTTCATGGAAGGAATCGGGAGTATGTTTCTTAGCGGCGGTTCGTAGAGCACGACGGCCTTGGCGGTAGGTCCGCTGCAGACCGGGCGCGATCGCCTGCCAGCCGTCGCACGGCAGCGCGGGCCACGACTTCGTCAGTGTAGTTTTAGCACTAAGAGAATGGGCAATCCTGTCGAGCGTCTTGCGAGTACTCTGGCGGCTAGCCAGGGCTTGCTTTTCGCTGGCGAGCCCCTGCCGAATCGGGGCCATGTCTTCCCGGTCCGCTCCATCGCCTTCCTTTTTCACGAGGTGATCGAAGATCTCGAGAAGGGCGGCGGAGTCTCTGATTTTAGAAAGCTGCCGCCCTAATTCGCCCAGAGTGGCATTATCCGTGGCATAGGCACCGCCCAGCACCGGTTTCAAAAGACGTAGAACGGCGCGGGCTCGTTTAACGCTTTTCCGCGCCTCATGGACGGCACGGTCTTGATCGGTACCAGCGCCGGAGGAGAGTCCCTTGGCGGCCGTCTGCAATTTATCTTGGACAATCGCCGGGAGATCGGCGGAAACCGATGCACGATTTTTGAGTTTGTAAGCCATAAATCCCTCAGCAGGAGACGGGTGGGCTGGAGAGAAATATTCCCGCCCACTGGCACCGTTCGAGCTTACGAATGCCCCTCCTGAGGGGAGGTAGGAGCAACATTGGTCGTATCCCCGCCGTATTCTTTATCTGCGTCCGCATCACGGCCGAGAAGGCGAAGAGCTGCGGAGGTGACATGTTCGGCGGTAAAGCCGAAATGCTTCATAATCTCGCCGCCGGGCGCGGATGCGCCGTAGTGATCGATGCCGATGATCGTTCCTTCGTCGCCGGCCCAGCGTTCCCAGCCATAAGTCGCAGCCGCTTCTACGGTGACGCGTTTTTTCGCAGCTTTGGGGAGAACGCTTTCCTGGTACCCCTTATCCTGTGCTTCGAAAAGGAACCAGCTGGGAAGGCTCACTACACGTGCTTTCACACCATAGCCCGTTAGTTTCTCCTGCGCTTTCATGCAGAGCGCGGTTTCCGAACCGGAGCCAATAAGAATGACATCGGGCTTGCCGCCCTCGGCTTCGGAAAGGATGTAACCGCCCTTGGTGGCATCGCCGTTTTTGGCATTACTGCGATCGAGGTGAGGTAAATTCTGGCGGCTTAAAGCAAAAAGAGTGGGCCCATCATGCTCGATAGCCGTCGTCCAAGACTCCGCAGTTTCGGTGGCGTCGGCGGGGCGCATGACATTCAGGTTGGGAATAGAACGGAGTCCGGCGAGTTGCTCAACCGGCTCGTGGGTAGGACCGTCCTCGCCGACGGCGACGCTGTCGTGCGTGAAGACGTAGAAGGCCTTAAGGTGACTCAGCGCGCCGAGCCGAATGGCGGGCTTCATGTAATCGGAGAAGACCAGGAAGGTGGCACTAAAAGGCAGCAGACCGCCGTGAGCGGCAAGACCGTTCACGGCGGCGCCCATGGCATGTTCGCGCACGCCGAAGGCCATGTTGCGTCCGGCATAGCTCCAGACTCCGCCGACGGCGCCGGCGGTAGCAGGGCCGTAGGCCTCGGGCGGCTGAAAATCGCCTTCGCCTTTAAGTGCGGTGCTGGTAGAGGGGTTTAAATCGGCCGAGCCGCCGAGCAGATTCGGGATTTTCTTGGCCAGCGCATTCATCACCTGGCCGCCGGCCGCACGAGTCGCGAGCGGCTTGTCTTCCGGCTTCCATTTCGGCAAGTCGGCGTTCCATTTGTCGGGCAGCTTGCCGCTGAGCATCTGCTCGAGTTCGCCAGCCTCTTTCGGGAAGTCTTTCTTATAAGCGTCGAAGCGAGTCTGCCAGTCCTTTTCTTTGGCGGCGCCTTTGTCGCCGATCTGGCGGAAGAACTTCACGGCATCGTCGGGCAGAAAGAATTTATCGTCACTGCCCCAGCCAAGGGCTTTTTTCGCGGCGAGCAATTCGTCGTCACCCAGCGGATTACCATGCGCTTCGAAGGTGTCCTGCTTTTTGGGGCTGCCATAGCCAATGTGAGTATGGACCAGGATCAAGGAAGGCTTGCGAGTTTCGTTGCGGGCGTGCTCGATGGCTTTGGCGATCGCCTCCGTATCGTTGCCCTCTTTGATGTGCTGAGTGTGCCAGCCATAAGCCTCGAAGCGCTTGCCGACGTCTTCGGTGAAGGTCATGTTGGTCGCGCCGGCGAGTGAGATATGGTTCTGGTCGTAAAGAAAGATGAGCTTGCCGAGTTGCAGGTGGCCGGCAAGCGAAGCGGCTTCCTGGCTGATGCCCTCCATCAGGTCACCGTCGCCGCAGATACCGTAAGTATGGTGGTCCACGATGGTGTGACCGGGGCGATTGAAGCGGGCGGCAAACCAGGCTTCGGCCATGGCTAAGCCGACAGCATTCCCAAAACCTTGGCCGAGCGGACCGGTCGAGACTTCCACGCCGACCGTGTGACCACGTTCGGGATGTCCGGGCGTCTTGCTGCCCCATTGCCGGAAGCGCTTGATTTCGTCCAGAGGAAGATCATAGCCCGTCAGGTACAGCAGACTGTACAGCAACATGGAACCGTGGCCCGCCGACAAGACAAACCGGTCGCGATCGAACCATTGAGGATCTTTCGGATTGAACTTCAGGAATTTGGTCCAAAGCGTGTAGGCCATGGCCGCTGCGCCCATAGGCATACCGGGATGGCCCGAATTGGCCTGTTGTACGGCGTCGGCGGAAAGGAAGCGAATCGTGTTGATACAAAGGTCTTCTAACGTTTGGGTTTCAGTAGTTGGCACGTTTTTCTCTCTTCATGGACTCGAATTTAGAAAGGATGTGACGCCGCGCTCCAGGAGAGCGGGCGGGAATTGCTCGCCCCTTTAGGGTAGTACTTGGGGCTTGCGTCTCTTGAGTCTCGTTATGAAACCCAGGTTGTCTTGCGTCACGCTCCGGCAAATGTCAATGGAGGAGGTGAGGTCGCTAACGCTTGCGGGTGTTTCCGCATGGGTACGAGGATAGGAAGCGGGCCCATCGGACAAAACCGACACAGGTAGCGGCGGGTTTCAAGTTATGCTGGCAAGAGGGTGTTCCTGGCCGCGTTGCCGGCAGGATGCACCCCGGTGAATACCGAATTCATTCCTCTCTGAATCAGAAATTTTCCTTCGAGTGCATATCGCTTTTCGAATCCAAATAATCGCTGTGCTCGCGATGACGAGCGTTGTGAGTTTGTGCGGCCAGGAGCCGCCGCCGGTGCCTGGGGTGTCGGCCGTCGAGAGCAGTTCGGAAGAGGCAGCGCCACCGATTGCCTGCCCCGCGGGAGCGCCGATCGGGGCCGTTAATCTGCGGGTCGAAACACTGGAACAATCGGAGAGTCTTCCGTTCCAGACCATCAATCACCTGACCGAGGGCGACAAGGTCCATTATTCTCCGGTACTGCGGGGACGCGAGAAGCGGCCGGGAGAGGTGTCGCTCGTGATGGTCCCGTCCAAGAAGGATCCGAAAGAGCCGCAATTACTGGTGACCGATCCCAAGCCCGCGGACAAGGATCAGCAATGGCAGATACCGCGCACGATTTCGCTAGCGGCGCTGGTATACGGTCCCCAGGGACTCAGTAAGAAGAAAGTCGCTGGATTTCTGTCGCAGGATGATTTGCTGATTGCGCAATTAGCCGATTACGCGGAGAAGACGGCACAGACCGAGGCGTTGGTTGAGGCTCTATCGAACTCAGGAAGCTCTTCCGAGAGCGTGAACGCGGCACTCACCGGGTTTGCTTCGCAGTATGGCGTCGCGGTGCAGATCGACCGGACACAGCCGCCGGCGGTCCAAGCCCAGGCGCTTTTCTCAACCATGAACCCGCAGCTGGCCACCTATAATCCCCTGGCGAGCGGGACCGCCGAGCGAGTGGGGCAGACGGCCAGTTTGGCGACGGCGGCGGCAACACTCTTTTTCGGTAGCCCGATTGGTCTGGCCGCCGGGGGGACAGCCATGCTGCTCGATCTGCGTTACATTGCATTCCCGGGCATGCAATTCCGATCCTCTTTTGCACAACCGCTCCCCGCTTCGCAGAAAAAAGACGGGTTCAATCTTTGCGGGCAGCGGACACCGGCCCCTCCACATACCCGGGTCGCTTACATTTGGGCGGTGCGGATTCCCAATGCTCCGGCTCCCGGTATCAAGATTGGTCCCGCCAATTTCATTCCGACAGGTTTGAAAACGCCGCTGCCGGTGGACGTACCGGACGCGCAATGGAAATATCTGCAACGCGCGCGCCTGTGGACGCTTGAAAACGACAAGAAGCAGAAGTTGAAAATTGCAGTTCTGAAGCTTGGCAATCAAAAAGCGCTGGAGATCGATTTGACAAAGACACCGATCGCTCCAGGTGATTACCGTCTTGCTGCGTTCTGGGACTGGGCGCCGTTTAAAGCGTCTGGCGAAATCCATGTGAAGCCGCTTAGCACGTTTACGGAGGCTAAAGTTCAACCGGAGTCGCAAGACCGGTTATTAGCCAAGAGCGGCAAGGTGCCCGTCACGCTCGAAGACACGGATTTCGAGTTCTTGACAAAGGTGGAGGTGAAAAAGCTGAACGATGAATTCGCAGTGGCTGAGCCCGCGCGATTCATTCTGCCGAAAGGTCTGCGGGAGGGGCCTCAGGCGCACGCCGACGTACAGATCGACACCTCAAACTTCGAACCTGGCAAATATGAGTTACTGCTTTCGCAGCAGGATGCCAAGAGCCATACGATGACAATCAACGTGCTGCCCAACCTGCCGAAGATTGACAATCTACCGATTTTGGCGAACCAGGGAGAGGCGACCCAGCATTATGTCCTGAAAGGTGAACGATTAAATCTGCTGGCCACGTTGGCAGCTCCCGGCGTGTCGTTTGTTTTGGGGGAACCTTCAGCGGACGGAAATGAACGCAGCGTTACGGTGCAGCTTAAATCCGACCTTAAACCGGGCCGCGCGCTACCCATACAAGCCGATATCGCCGATCGCAGCGAACCCATGAAAATTAGCGATGCGCTGGAGATTACCGGCCCGCTGCCGGCCATTGCGAGTTCGCATTTCTCGATGCCCAGCGGGATGGCCATCACGCTTCCGCAGGATGAGTTTCCGGCGGGCTACAACTTGACCGTTATGCTGGATGTACGTAACGTTCAGCCCACAAGCATGTTGAAATTGGCTTGCGCGGAAGGTGTAGGAGATCCGGTAGCACTTCGTATCGGCGAGCAGAATGCAACTCACAGTTTGCAGCAGCTTTCGCCAGATCAATTATTTCTCTCTTTTGATACCAGTGAGTTTCCGGCTGGCTGCGAGCTGGAAGCGACAATTGATAGCCGGAATACCGGGCACTCTCAACCGTTTCCACTGGCCCGCATCATTCGTCTGCCCGAGATTGAGTCCTTCGAGCCCGGACCGCCAGCGACAGGGAACGGACCAAGAACCTATACGCTCACTGGCCGAAATCTAGAGATGATCGAACGTGCGGGCTGGGATCAACTCGGCGGAACACAAATTAGTGAGCTTCCTACCCCCATTCAGGGACAGGGTCAAAAACAGTCACTGCAGATTAAGCTGCCGGATCCCGGGCCTCAACACCCGACCTTGTACGTTTGGCTGCGGGGCGCGAAAACTGCAAGTGCAACGATATGGACGCCGGCGGGAAAATCGAACCCTATCGCCACACCAGCTAATGGAGCGAACGACAACCCGGAACCCGCAGCGGCGCGCGCACACACCCCATAAACGCGTTACCGGCTATAACTTTGATCCCGCGGCGGCCGACCGCTGCTCGGCCTCTTTCGGATAGACGCGAACGGCTCTGTCGGCCGCCGGAAACCCGACCGAACCGGTGGTCGTGGCAGCTGCTGCAATTTCGTCGCGGGCATTCAGCGGATCTGATTTTTCACTTCCCTTGTACTCGAAGCTATATGTATCTGGAGTGCTGATACCGCGGCCGACGGCATAATCGTCCATGTGAATATCCACTGGCGAAAAACGATGCAGAATGGTCGAGACAGCATGTACCTGCGCCTCCGACGCTTCCACACTGACGATGTGCCGCCCGCTGGAAAAGGCGCGTTCGTAACTTTCGTGATGAGGATGTTTTTGCGGACCGAAGAGAGATTTCAGCCAACCGGTGAAACTCTCGTGATCGGTCGAGGCTAACGGCGGAGCCGGCGAGCTGACAGTAGCAGAACCGGCCGAATTGGCGGAGGACAGGTAAATGCGGTCGGTACTAAGACCAGCAGTTTTCAAATCTTCGACCGCAGACTGCGCGTCTTGGAGATTCTCGAACACCGCTACCACCGAGCAATCAATCGCTGTATGCATAA
>DATAYL010000244.1:0-3941 GCA_036272575.1 Bryobacteraceae bacterium
AGGCTGGCTTCTGAACCGGCGCAATGTACTTTCCGGGTTCAAGCGTTAGAGAAAGCAGATCTCTCCACTTCGTGCAATTTGACGCTCTCGTGGCTTGAGTGGGGGTAATTCCGGATTTCTGCGACATCAACAACCGTCAGCTTTGTTTTTCAAAAATCTTGCTTTTGCGATTCGAAATGCGGTAGTCTCCGCGCCGTGTCAAATATCCCCTAAATTCCCCGTTAATCCTTGTTCCTGGATCTCGGCTTGCCAGGACTTGACACAACTCTGTGACTACTAGAGTTGTGGGCATTTTCGACCTCAGAGAGGAGAATTCATGAGACAAGTTGGGAAACAACTTTTGGTGGTTGTGCTGTTCATTTTTACGACTGTATTCGCTTGCTATGCACAGCAAGACGACGATCAAGTACCCATCAGTTTCTTATCGAATGCGTCGCACAAATCCGTTCAAATAGCGCCCCGTGGCCACCGCAACGGCCAGGGCCACGCCAACGGTATTCCAAATATCGATTCCCTTGTGAACTTCAACGATCATTTCCAGGCACAAGGCGTCGATCAAAACGGCAATGCGCAGATCATTTGGTACTACAACATGGTGGGAACCGCTCCACAGCATCATGGCACGACCACCTTCAATGCTCCAATCGTTCCTGTCACATTGGATTTGCGCAACGCCGATGGCTCGCCGAGGTTTGTCAACGGCAAGCCGCTCATATCCAGCCCGGCACAGTTCGTTCAACCGCTGCTCGATTCACCGATTTTTCAGAATTTCTCATACTCGAGCAGTAACGATGCCACCCAGTACACGGATGCCGTCCAGCGGGCGGAGTTCTTTAATAGGGCGAAGTCGGACTGGCATACCATGCTCAATCCGAGCGTGAAGACGGGAAGAACGATGGTTCTCCTCCGCGGCACGTATCAGTTTGCCCTCAATGCCGACGGAAGCTGCTGCGCGTTTGTGCTCGTTGATTCCAACGCGTTTGGCAATGCGTTGTTCCCACCCACTTTTCCTGTCGATAACAGCACGCCGGTAGGCGCAGCAGAAAACGCGGGCGACATCACGACGAAAGATATCTCGACGTTCTTCTTCCCTAACACCTACCTCTATGTGGGCAACCCCGGCAATTGCTGCATCCTTGGCTTTCACACGTATGATTTCGAACCAGGTATCCCAAGCAATGGCAACCTCGAGCGACGCTACGTGCTGAATTATTCCAGCTGGATCAGTCCTGGTCTGTTCGGAGGCGGTTTCGCGGACATAACTGCGACGAGCCATGAACTGGCGGAGACCTTCAATGATCCCTTTGTTGCCAGCGACGGCATTCACAACATCACACCTTGGTGGTTATCGCCCAACGGGAACTGTCAGAACAATCTCGAGGTTGGCGATGTAATCGAAGGGCTACCCCAAGGCGTCTACCCAATCACGATGAATGGGATGACCTACCATCCGCAGAACGAGGCCATGCTGCAATGGTTCGAGTTCGAAGCTCCGTCTAGTGCAATCAGCGGTGCGTACAGTTACCCGAACATCAATACGCTGACGGCTCTTTCACCCCCCGAAGGTGTTAATTGCCAGTGAAAGACTCTCAAGCCGAAGGCCAAACCGGACATGTGCTCCGGGATGGCCTTCGGCCTTACGCAAGCTCGAATCTGCGCAGTGCCTCCATCTACGAAGATCTCAATACCGTTCACAAAGCTAGTCTCTTTAGTCATAACTAGGTTGCATATATGAGAGAGGTTCATCGCCGCTCATAACAAGCAACCGAACCCTTTTGCTGGACCAAACGTCAGCGCGAGGCGAAACATCAGCCAGTGATCCTTTGGAGTGCGCATAAGTTCGGGCTGGATCAATCGGCTGGCGCCCGTCCGGACAACTCTCGCATTTTCATGGCTTTGGTCGGTTTGTCGCCGATCCGAAAAGTACTACTCGGTACACAGTGGAAGAATGCAGCCCCCGCCGCTGCGTTTGTAGTCTCAAGCGCTACTCCACCGTCCAGACGATTGCGCTCCCGAGCTGAGTGCGCGTAGCCCATCAGAATTTAACTGTCATCAATTCCAAGCAACGAATGACAAAGCAATTACTTTGTGCTGACACCTACGTCGATTTCCGAAGCGCAGGCTCCCGTCTCAGGAGGCTGTTTGTATGCATGAGATGTGGAGCAGCATGAAAGCCGCAACCAATCGGCGTTCTTTCTTGAAGAATGGACTTGCCACAGCAGGCGTTGGGCTCCTATCCAACAGCTCTTTCGCATTGGCGGAAGACAATGAGAAACGTGAGCATGGGGGTCGCCTAACTCGGGGAGACGCGGCCATGCTTCGCTTCGCGGCAGCAGCGGAAATCCTCGAGACAGACCTTTGGGTTCAGTACAACGAGCTTGGCGGCATTCAGGACAGTGAAGAGCCGGACGGGACCGGCAATCCAGCCTATACAGCCGCGCTTGCAGTGCTGGACTCGGACATGGCCCAGTACATTCACGACAACACCGACGATGAATTCACCCACCAGAACTTCCTCAACGCGTATCTCGTCTCCAAGGGAGCAGACCCCGTAAGCCTCGAACAGTTCCGCACCCTGCCGGGCAGCACTGCGACGGGTTCCAGCGGGAAACAACGACTTACCAACCTGATGCGGCTCACCCTCGATACTAGTTGGTGGACGCGCTTCCGCAGCAGCGACAACAATCCGGATCTCGATCCGAACTTCACTTTCCCGCAAGCGATTCCCACCTTATTCATGGGAGAGCACACAGCAATTCCCCGGACCGACGACGACACCAAGGATGCAAACTTCCTTCAGGCGATCGCGAATACCGCGGGCTTCCACTTCGCCACCATCGAACAAGGCGGCAACAGCCTCTATCCGTCCATGGCCCAGCGAGCCACCAGTGTGGAGGTTCTGCGCATTCTGATCAGCATCGGTCCGACGGAGACCATGCATTTCCAAACCTGGCAAGACAAGGCGGGAAACGCGCCGCCGCTTACCGCTGTCGATCCGAAGACAGGTGTATCGGTAACTTTTCCAAACCTCAATTCGCCACCGTTTGGAGGCGAGACATTCCAGACCAACCTGATCATGCCGGAGCCGTGCCCATTCCTGAGCCGCAAGCTTCCGCCATGCTCCATCATTCGTCCCACGGAAACAAAGGGCATCGCTATGGGTGTGGTTACCTTCCTGACGAACATGGGACTCTTTAAGGATCAATCATCGAACTTCTTCAACCTGTTGCACGACCTGGCAGAGGATGCAGATGAAGCCAGGCGGGAACACTAAACCATTTCACCGGTTCCAGGGCGTCCAGTGGTTACAGTGATTTTGGCTGTAACCACTGGTCTCTTTCCGCACCATTGATTAGGGATTGGGCTATGCGGTCCGGTTCCGAACTTGTAGCAAGCTCGTGGACGCTCCGTGTCGGGCCAGGACTAAAACTTTTGCTTTCATACTGTCGGCCTTAGGAGGCAATATGAAACCACATTACGCAAGTGTGTTGGTTTTGTCTGCCATGTTCGTACCGGGGTTAGCGTTATCGGGAGCTAAGGACAGCGACAACAAATCTCAATTCCTCGGCAGCGCTGAAGAAAATGCGGAGCGGCTTATCGATCAAGGACGGAAGATCTTTATGGCGACGAGGCGTTCTGGACCGGCCAGCTTTAGATTCAGCGGGCAGTCAACGGACTGACTCCGCGGAATGCAATGGCCGTCAGATTGAAAGTGGATATCAATGCTCTTCCACCAGCGGTTGGTGAATCACAACTTGAACATATCTAGCGGGACGCGAGCGTACTGCATGAACGATTTCCGTAGCCATCGCGCGCTCACGGGAAATCCCGCGAGACTGTCAGGATGACTTTCTCCTGAAACGATTGGAGATCATCCGCTCGCTTCTTCTCTTTGGTTAGTGATATCCGTAGCCACACACAGTTTAGCCGGACCGTTAGTT
>DATAYL010000245.1:0-4122 GCA_036272575.1 Bryobacteraceae bacterium
GACCGAAGTCCTACGTGCGCTTTCGGACTTGTATCTCGGTGCCCACTTGAAGCTCCATGGCGCACCCGGCTCATACGATTTCTTCCGTCAATTGTCCGTCAGCTACTCCCGCCGCCTGGAGCAGGCGGAGGCCGACTTAGCGGGGTTTCGCCAGGCGCACGCGATAGTCGCGCTACCTGAAGAGAAGGCCCTTGCCCTTCAACGAGTTGCTGAGCTGGAGAAGCAGTACGCCGAGAGCTCTGCGGCTACGCAGAAGAGCGGTCAGCAGGCGAGCACGCTGAGGAGATCGGTCGAGGCGACCACAGCGACGATTGAGCGAGAACGGCGCTCCATGCCAAACCAGTACGCCATCGAGCAGCTCAGCACCACGCTTATCGGTCTCCAGAACAAGCGTGCGCAGGTGGCACTGCGTTATCAGCCTACTGACCGAATAGTTAAGGAGTTGGACACGCAGATAGCTCAGACCCAATCGGCGCTGACCATAGCACGCAAGAGCTCCGCGGAAGAAGTGACAAGAGGCGCCAATCCCACACTCGGCAATGCGGAGACGGAGTTTATCCGAACACAGGCCGATTATGTGGGCAACCGGGCCCAGACGGCACGCATTGCAGAGGAGATCCGCCTCAATCGTGCTCGCCTGCTCACACTGGATGAACAGACGGTCCCCTACGAAGACTTGGTGCGCAACGTCAAGCAGTTGGAGGAGTTAAGCGAGACCTACAAGAAGATGACGGATCAGGCACGAGTAGCAGATATGCTCGACACCCAGCGAATTTCCAACGTCGCTATCGCGGAGCAGCCATTCGTCTCGAGCATCCCAGCATCCCCGAAGCGCGGCTTGATTCTATCGCT
The DNA here is from genome assembly GCA_036272575.1 of Bryobacteraceae bacterium. Classification (GTDB taxonomy): domain Bacteria; phylum Acidobacteriota; class Terriglobia; order Bryobacterales; family Bryobacteraceae; genus Bog-105. The sequence goes on from DATAYL010000245.1 coordinate 853, forward strand.
CGGCTTTGTGTGGTCACTTCTGCTCGCTATTGGCACAGCCGTAGGAATGGACTTTCTTACAGAACGCGTTACCAGCCCATTTGAGTTGGAGCAGGCTATGGGGGTCCCGCTGCTCGCAGCCGTGCCAACCGGAGCCATCGCGCCTAGCTATGGCGGTTCATTCCCTGCGCTCTACATCGCAATGCAAAGAACAGATATCAAGGCCAATCGGAGCTTCCAATGAGTGCTACCACCGCCTTACCCGCAGAGCGGCTGCCCCGCCTGCAGGTTCCAGGGGAGACGGTCGAACCGGGTCGCAGAAACTATTTCTCCGATCTAATACGGATCTCCTTTCCCAAACAGCCGGACGCCCTGGCATGTGCGACGATGTTCACCGCACCTCACCCAGGCTGTGGAGTGTCTTTCATCTGCAGCTACATAGCCACGGAAATGGCTGCGCAAGGTGGCAAAGTGTTGCTGGCAGATGCGCATGCAATTGTTGCGCTCACTCATCAGGACGGGGGCATTGCCTTTCAACTGTGCGAGCGTATTGAGCCAGGACGGGTTTGGGTGTTGGGCCTGCAGCAGCTTAGCAAAGGGAGGACGGAAGCCAAGGCGGTATGCGCGTCCGTTACTTCAATCCTCGACAGCCTAAAGCAGGAGTTCTCCGTCATCATCATTGATGCCCCAGCGACGTCAGCGAGTGACGACGCTCTTATCCTTTCGACGGCGGTTTACGGAACTGTGCTGGTGGCGGAAGCCGGCCGAACAGAAAAGCGCCAGATCGTGGAGTCGCAGCGCCGGATTTCAGCTCTTGGCGGCCGAGTCCTAGGCTCCGTCTACAACTCTCGCGATTAGCAACCTGGAGTGAAAAGGCATGTTTCACAAGCTTGTGGCATTTGTTCTGATGTTCGTCGCCTCTGGACTTTGTCTTGGAGCGCAAGAGATGGCGAAGCGGGATCCTGTGTACAGGTTGCAGTCCAGTGACCTACTCGAGATCAAGTACCGCTACACACCCGAATTCGATCAGTCGGTGAACATCGGACCTGATGGTCGCGTTTCTCTGACCGGATTAGGCACCTTCGTAGCGAAGGGTATGACTTTGGAGGAGTTCAAGAGCAAGGTGGTGGAAATCTCTGCGAAACAGTTAGTAGAGCCAGATGTTGCGGTCATCTTAAAGGAATTCGAGAAGCCTCACATCTATGTGGAGGGAGAGGTCAATTCCCCCGGCCGTGTCGAGATTCGCAGTGAGATATCGGCCCTGGACGCAATTGCTCTTGCGGGTGGGTTCAAGAGCTCGAGCAAGGCCTCCTCTGTGCTGCTGTTACACCGCTCAGATAATAATGAACACTCCAAGACGCAGGTTCTCAACCTTAAGCGGCTGATCTCCGATCACAAATTGGAAGAAGCCACGATCGTGCAGCCAGGCGATGTCATCTACGTGCCACAAAACAATCTTAGCAAGGTAGAGCGTCTTGCTCACCTGGGCCAATTCGGTGCCATTTACAGTCCCGTGCGCTAACACAGTCCCCGATGCGCCAGAGTCGGCGTGCTCAGTCCTGGTTGATCCAGGTCTGACGACGCCTTCGGCGGCGCACGTCTCAATGCTGCGCCTGGTGAAGGCCTTCCTCTCGCCAGGATCAACGTTGAATGGAGCTTCAGGACGTTCCATTCAGAGGTATCGTCGTGCGGCTCTCACGGGCTGTACATCCATTCTCGCAAAACTGGTTGTGCTGTTCACAACCATCGTTTCTGTGCCTCTCACGTATCGATATCTCGGTGCGGACCGGTACGGCCTCTGGATGACCATCACTTCTTTCGTTCTATTTCTAGGTTTTGCGGATCTGGGTGTGGGTAATGGTCTCGCTGCCGGGATTTCGGAGGCCAATGGTCGCGATGACGTGGCACTGGCGCAGCGGCAGGTCACTTGCGGCTTCTTCATGCTTCTTTTTCTGGGATGCGCGATCGGACTCTTGCTTGCCGCAGTCTTTCCCTTCGTTCGATGGGGCAGCCTCTATGGGACCACGTCTGCGCTAGCCAACCATGAGGCCGGGCCCGCCACCGCCGTGCTCATCCTTTGCACCGCGCTCAGTATGCCCCTCGGCACCGTGCTGCGAGTGCAACTCGGCTATCAACAAGGGTATCTAGGCGATTTGTGGAATGCTGGCGGAAACGCGCTCGCTTTGGTCGGGATCATCCTGGCGACCCATCTCGGCGGCGGCCTGCCCCTCCTCGTGTGTGCAGTCGCCGGCGCACCCGTGCTCATCACTACGGCGAATTGGCTGGTGCAGTTCTTCTATGTGCGTCCGTGGCTTCGACCACGCTTTGCTTTGTTTGATAGCACGGCAGCGATGCAGCTTGCAGCCGTTGGAGGCCTGTTCTTTCTTCAGCAGTGCTTCGGCTTGATTTACTACGTTTCGGACAACCTAGTGATAGCGCGATCCATGGGGGCCACCGAGGTAGCGCGCTATGCCGTACTGCAGCGTATCTTCTCCATCGGTCTCGTTTCCCAATACTTTATGGTGCCTCTCTGGCCAGCCATGGGCGAGGCGATCGCGCGGCAGGACTTCGGTTGGGCCTACAGAATAGTCCGGCGTGCCATGGGGCTCAGCGTCGGTCTCGGCGCTGTGTGTGCGGCATTGCTATTAGCGTCTAGCCGCTATCTCATGAAGCGATGGTCCGGAATTGATGTAGGGTCGATCGACTCACTGCGAATCGGCTTTGCGCTGTGGGTCGTCTTGGTTGGCTACATCGCAGCCATGAACGCGATCCTGAACCAGCCAGGAGTCATGCGCCGCCACCTGGTTCTCTTTGGTAGCGCCGCGCTAGCAAGTCTGGCCTTGAAGATCGCCTTTGCGCGTCATGGATCCCTTGCTGGTGTGGTGTGGGGAACGGTCATCGGGTACGGCGTAATCTACGTTGTGCCCGCGGCATTGCTCGCCTTCCGCAGCGTTTCGATCAACGAAGGGGTGAGCGCGTGAAGGACATTCGCGATACTAGCTGGCCGACTGGCGGCAAGCTAGTCTATCTGCTTGCGTCCATCCCCTTAGCTGACTGCATTCTCAACCAAATCAATAATGCCTTCCAGGTCTCCTTCGGTGGTCTAAGCCTGTTGCAATTGCTACGCGGCTATATGGTGCTGATCTTTATCGCCCTGAGCCTTTGGTCCATCCTCCGAGACCGTGCTGGCGCGACGCGCATTCCTTTGCCCGCTGCTGGGGCACTGCTGCTGATCGGCGTGTTTATCACGAAGGAGTTGGTGGTCACGGGTACGCTCGCGATGGGTAGCAT
>DATAYL010000246.1:0-6320 GCA_036272575.1 Bryobacteraceae bacterium
TATCGATTCTCGCTGAGCATGAGAATATCGCCAAGCCGGAACCAGCGATTCCGCACCAATGACGGTAGTATCGACTCCGCAGCCATGCCGGTGTCCAGGATGAATCGCGCGCCACGCTTCAGGCAGCGCACCACTGCGGCCAGAAACTGACAAGCTTCGTCCCAGGAGAGATAACAGAAGCTATTACCCCAGCAGAATGCTCCATCAAATTCACCGTCCCAAGAAAGCGAACGCATATCGTCCTGCACCCAACGAATTGCGAGCGGAGATGCGTTACGCGCCTCGGTCAGGAACTCCTCGCTCTGATCAACTCCGATCATCTGATAACCACGACTCGCAAGCTCAATCGAGTGCCGCCCATTGCCGCAGGGCACATCGAGAAGCCGGCCGCCGACACTGAGACCGAGGGCTCGTTCGATGAAATCCGCCTCTATGCGGGTCATCTCAGGATTGGTTATATAACGCCAGGCGTCTAACGCCACTCCGCGAAAAAAGGATGCTTGCCAATTCGGCTGCATAGTTCTCCTTCAAAATAGACACACAAATCGTAAGTTGCTGGTTTGGGCCGCGGAAGGAGACTATATGACGGCGTGAGTAAACAAAGGCGCTCGTTCAGGATAACAGAAAGCTGGCTATTCGGCTCGCAGAGCGTTCACCGGGTCGATTTTAATATGTCCATCGATACTCTTGACGACAATGTACGCCAATGTAGCTGTCTTTCTCTTGAGAAGTGCGGCAGTGGAGTCGATTACCGCCCCGCAGCAGGATCTCCCGTAGGCGGCGGGGAGTGATCCACGGCGGCGGGAGGTCCTAGCAACTCCGTAAGAACCGGTTTCAGCGCATCTGCCCAGACTTGATATGCCTTGACAGTTGGATGGAGTTTGTCCTTTGGACTCATCATGCCATCGCGTAGCCGGCCGTCGCCATAAGCGAGCTTGTCATTGATATTCAGATATCGAATCTTTTGGCCATCAGCCAACTTCGAGAGATTGCCGTTAATGCTGTCGATAATTGGAACAAGTGACATATCGTCATTCCTTGGAAAGATACCCATTACAACGATCGTCGCTGCAGGCGCCTTCATTTGAATCGCACGTAAAATCGCTTTAAGACCTTGCGTGACATCTTCTGCTTTCGCTTGAGCGTCCCCGTAGCTCGATCGGTCGCCCACGTTGTTTGTGCCAGCGAGCAGAATGATCAATTTCGGGTTAACTCCGTCCAATTCGCCATTCTCTAAGCGCCAGAGGATATTCTGCGTTCGATCAGCGCCCCATCCGAAATCAGCCGCATTCCAGCCGAAAAAGTTTTGCTTCCAATTGGCTAGCAGGTTCGGATAGTCGGTGGCGCCCCACCGCCGCGTGATCGAGTCGCCTTCAAGGTAGACGTCGATGCCGCCTTTCTTTGCCTTCGCGAGTAACTGAGAATGAGCAACCAGGGAGTTCGGGTCCGTTCGAAAAACGGGCTGATCGGCGGGGAGTTCCCACGGGGTCGGGTGATAGTTAAGAAACTTGTCCGCCCAGGGGATGAAGTATTTCCAGTTCGGGGCATCGGTGTGTCCTGCGTCATGTTGCCGCCAGGCAAGTTGGCCATCGAGAAGCCCCGTATTGACCGGCGGCATTTTGGCGCTGTGATAGTCATCCTTCACTCCCAGGTCCTTGGCGCCCAATAACCGGAACACAGGACCCGCGGCTACCGTCGCCATGTAGCTGCCGTGATGGTCCAGCCATTTCGCATCCCCCATTTCGGGGACCCCATAGCTGATGAAGGTCAATCGCGGTGCGCACAGCGCGATCAGTTCGTTCGAGTCCACCGGCAAGTCGCTCGCATTCTTGCTTCCAAAGGAAGACCGGGCCGCACCATACTTCAGAAAGTTACCAGCCATCCAGTGATACCCGCCAGATCCCGTAAGATTCTCCACCTCTTCTCCGAAATTGCGTCTGTGCGGTTTCGCGCCACCTTCCCCGGAGGAGCCCACCAGCGCGACAGCAAAGCGAGTATCGAACGCCATAGTCACAAGCGCGGCCTTTCCATAGCGAGAGACACCTTCGATGCCAACGCGCTTCGCATCAACGCTCTTGTCCTTCTCCAGATAGTCGAGAGCACGCGAAGCACCCCAGCCCCACGCCCGTAGCGCACCCCAGTCCTCGGGCTTTCGCGGTTGACCTTTGTTTGTCAGGCCGATGATCCCCTTCGTCAGACCTGCGCCGTTGTCCGCTTGAATGCTACTGGTATCGAGGAGTGCGTATCCCCATCCTCCGGCGATGAGTTGTTCGGTCGAAGGCGGATCACTTCCCAGCATCCTCTTAAATTCCGGATGGTTTGCGATGAACTGGCGAATGGCGGCACTGCTGAACATGATCATCACTGGCACCGGAGATTTTGCATTCGCCGGCGTGACCAGCGTCATATCGATGTTGACTTGAAGTGACGGGCACGCCGAGTTGTCCACCTGTCCAATCAATTGCTTTTCGACAACAGGGAAAACACCTGCCTTCGAATCACTTGCGCTCTTTACGGTCCAGGTCACCGCAGGCACATTCGGAGGGATCCGCCCAACTACCTCGCGCTCGAAGGCCTCGACAATCTCCGGGCGGCGCTGTTTCCACCACTGTTCCGCTGACGTGACCTTTTGGCCGCTTCTCAACGTGAGTGCATCAGGCAGATCTCCATATGGATTGGCTTGCGACTCATCGTAGTTGGCGTGATTGGGATTTTTTTCATTGCCGCTTGGCCCTGGACGCAGTGCCGTGATGCCCAGCTGATCCATCATGTTCTGATGGTCCTGTTCCGCTGTCCAGTTCGTCAGTGGTGACTGCTGCCCTGCCATGGGACAAACCAGGACAGCCAAAGCGCCGAACGCGACGACGCCCAACAGTGGCTGTTTCGAGTGCATGGCGAAAATCATGTTTGACTCTCGAACAAAGATGTTACCGCCTGGCCTTTCGGATACCCGGTCCGCCAGGGAGTTTGCCGATTGTTGATAGACTGATCTTCTACGCGGCCCATAGAACGCCCGCTGCGACGTTCGGTATTGGAAAGCACGAATAAAGCAATGAATGAAGAGAGAAGGGACTTCTCCAGGTATGTAATCACTGCCCTGCTTGGGCTGGCTTCGCCGCCTAAAGTTACCGGTCAGACATCTCCAGAACACGCTTCTGCGAGGGAGAATTCAGCTGATAGAGGATATCTGTTCAAAGATCCTCTATTCGAGATGATCTTTCTTACAAGTCTCGGACGCGCCTACCATTCCGCGGGCGACATCGGAAAGGTTCTTTACCTGACTAGGCAAGTGGAGGATAGCAACTTTGAGAGTGCGTTCCAGGTTTTCAAGCAAGCGGGGGACGAGGCGCGTGCGCAAGCCGAGTCATCTACCCGCGGCGGTCACCTGGAAAGTGCCCGGCAAGCCTACCTTTGGGCTCAGAACTTTTACGACAGTGCGACCTATTTCATCGACGGTTCAAAAGATCCGTCGCGATTCCTGCCCACCTGGCAGCTGCTATATGATTGTTGGCTCCAGTCACTTCCGCTTTTTGATCCACCCATCGAGCCAATCAAAATACCCTATGAACAGACCGAGCTGCACGGATTTTTCATTCCTGCGAAGAAGGACGCGTCCAAGCGACCACTCTTAATTCTGGTGAACGGAAGCGATGGCTCTCTTCTTGACATGTGGGCTTGGGGGGGCGCTGGCGCGGTTGCGCGCGGCTACAATTGCCTGACCTTCGATGGACCCGGGCAAGGATTCGCTCTTTGGCAACAAAAACTTCACTTTCGACCGGATTGGGAGAAGGTCATTACTCCGGTCATTGACTATGCGCTGACTCGCCCGGAAGTAGATCCAAAGAGAATTGCCATTCAAGGGATTAGCCAGGGTGGCTTCTGGGTGCCGCGGGCGGTAGCATTTGAGAAAAGAATTGCCGCGGCCATCGCAGATCCCGGCGTTGTCGATGTCTCGACATCCTGGACGGCAACGTTGCCCAAACCAATGATCGGCTTGCTCAAGGCGGGACGAAAAACTGAGTTCGATGCTTACCTGGAAAAATCCCTTGATCCCACAAGAAGAGCTTATCTGTCGTTTCGTATGAGGCCCTTCGGGTTCTCCTCTTTCTACGACACGTACCATGCGGTCATGGGATACAACCTGCGAGATGTCGCCGGTCAGATACGCTGTCCGCTGCTGATCACATCGCCCGCGAACGAAGCTTATTGGCCCGGACAATCACGACAACTCTACGATCTCGTTTCCTCAGCGAAAACTCTTGTCTCGTTTTCGGAGAGCGACGGGGCTGATCTTCATTGTGAGCCGAAGGGAACGGGGATTCGTGACCTTCGGGTCTTCAACTGGCTCGATGAAACACTCGCGCGAGTATAGCCATTGGGAAGAGCCTTTTAGTTTTTGGAACCCTTCGTGAGGCGAGCGTTAGTTCTGGCGTCGCACTTTTCGCGATCAGTCGTGTGCTTGGATCGTCACCGACTGTTTAGTCTCGTGGCTGCGGCAGATCGCTTCGACGAGCCGCATGGTCGCGTATACTTCGCTGCCCGAAGTCTCCGGTTCGCTGTCGATCGAAATTGCTTCCATCAACGAACTCATCGGTCCGATAAACGCGTCTGGAAACCAGCGACCGCTGAGTTCCAGGCGCAAGGCCCCGTTCGGCGTTAACTCGCGGTGTGATATCTGCAAGAGGTCCGAGCGCCCCAGCGGATAATTCAGCAGCAGACCGATTGTTCCCTCGCAACGCCCTTCCGTTCCCTCCATGGTGAATTTGGAAACCAGATCGTCATTCGGAGCTACGCTGTGGTGGTTCACGAGTAAGCTCGCTCGCAGATTTCCCGGATACTCGAACAACATATAGTTGCGCGTCGGTCCTGCATAGCTGCAGCCCGGAGAGTGCGCGAGTGTTGCGTAGAGGCTCGCGGGGTCGCCCAACCAGTAGCGCAGCGTGTCCACGTGGTGAATGCTGTGGTAATAGATCTCGGGATACGGATGATCCTTCAGCCAAGGCCACGCGTCCCAGCCCGTACGAATCTGAATCTGGATGCTCGCTTCGAGCAGCTCGCCGAAGAAGCCGGTTTGCAGCAAATTGGCCGCCGCGCGCACGCTCGGTGACCAGCGCATCTGCTGATTCACGGCCAGCTTCCGGCCGCATGAGCTTGCTTCTTGCACCATCGCTTCAGCTTCCTTAGATGTCTCGGCCATAGGCTTCTGTACCAGCACATGCTTTCCCGCCCGCAGCGCCTGCCGGCTCAGTAAAGGATTACTGCGTGCCGGTACGGCGATGTCCACAATGTCTATTTCGGGCGTCGCCAGCAATTCTTCCACGTTCCGGCAGGCGCGGGGCACGCCGAAACGATCGGCCGTCTCGTGCGCGGCGTCCGGACGTTCGTCGGTTATTGCGACGATCTGAAAGCCAGCTTTGCGATAGGCCGGCAGATGAGCCTGATTCACAATCTGTCCTGCTCCGATAATGCCGATTTTGTAGTCGGATTTGGCGGGTATTTTCGGCAGGTAGTCAAGCGGCAGAAAAGGTGACCGTGGCATAGGCAGTGGACTCCCTATTTTATTGACAGAACATCTGTTTACCAATAAACTTTCAGTTTGCGCCCTGGAATTATTGTCTATGAACCCGCTTGAAGGGCTCCTTGTCATTGACTTCAGCCAGTTTCTGTCCGGGCCCTCGGCATCGCTTCGCCTGGCCGACCTGGGGGCGCGTGTCATTAAGATTGAGCGGCCTGGCCAGGGTGATCTCTGCCGCCAGCTTTATATCTCGAATCTCGCGCTGGACGGCGACAGTACTCTTTTTCACTCGATCAATCGCCGGAAGGAGAGTTACGCCGCGGATCTCAAAAATGAGCAAGGCCGCAGGAAGGTCAACGAACTGCTCCGCCACGCCGACGTCGTTCTGCAGAACTTCCGGCCGGGCGTGATGCAGAAGCTGGGTTTTGACTACGAAACGTTGAGCCGCGCAAACGCGCGGCTTATATATGGTGAAGTTACTGGCTACGGAGACTCGGGTCCGTGGCGCAACAAGCCCGGCCAGGATCTTCTCTTACAGTCACTCTCCGGACTTGCTTGGCTGAATGGCGACGCCGGCCAGCCGCCTGTCCCGTTTGGTTTAGCGGTCGTCGATCTTTTTGCGGGCGCTCACCTGGTGCAGGGCATTCTCGCGTGTCTCGTGCGTCGCGGCATTACGGGTCGGGGCGGCAAGGTCGAGGTCAGCCTTCTCGAATCGATCCTCGATGCACAATTCGAGGTCTTCTCTACGTTTCTCAATGACGGCGGCCAAACACCGCGGCGGAGCGCCATCAACAATGCGCACGCT
>DATAYL010000247.1:0-31825 GCA_036272575.1 Bryobacteraceae bacterium
CCCGACTGTGGGCAATTTTTGTGAGTGCCCGGCTTCAACTTGTTGCGCAATCGTGAGTACACGGTCTGATCGCTTGCGCCGTTCTCGGCAAGATCTGTGATGAGGGTATGCCGGTTGTCGTGCCAGCGGCCCTGAACTCCGGCCTTCTCGGGCAAATTGCGCGATGCGGTTTTCAGGGTGGTTACGGGCCCCGTCGGATCGTTCGGCCGGGGCGTGCCCAATACCAGTCGACGCCGAGTTCGCCGAATCGGAGTTGATACCATTCCGTGTACGACCCAAGAGCATCGAAGAGAACCGGATGGTGCGGCCTCCTCCGGCTTCGGTTTTGGTCTGACCGACGTGAGGTATCGCTTCTCGAGATTGATCCGAGTCCACGTGAGCGTTTTCCTCTCAGCATCGCGCATGCCTGCGTTCCGAGCGAGCGTGAGCGCAGGGTAGCCGGGTAGTCCTGCGCAATTTCCCGGATCGTGCGCACGCGATCTTCGCGGGCATCCGCCAGATTATTGAATCCCGTTTCGGACTCGCGTCGGCGCTGCTGTTGCCGGCCATGGCCGGAGTCTTGGAGTTGGTTTTGCTGAATTCGCGCACACGCCGGTTCGCAAACCAGAATTCGTACCACCAAACGTTGCCGCGTTTGAACAGCGACATACTCTCAATCTCCTGCGTTCGCTCCCGCCGGGTCATGGAGGTCAAGCGAGGGAAACAGTTTACGGTAGAAGCCCTATCACGCGAAAGCAGGCGCATCGTTTGCTTCTGGGCGTGAGCGCCAATGAGAAAATCCGCCAGGATTCTCGTCCGCTTTCCGCCTTCTTCCCGGTACGTCCGCCGGGCACGGCTGGCGAGGAAATGAGCTTCGGGACTTAGAGCCTGTATGCGGATTTCGTTGCTTTCGAGGAAAGTATCGCTCTCGCGCTGGGTCTCGAAGTGGATGCATAGCGCCGCGTGGACGATATCGCTTACCACAAGCGAGCCTTCAGTCGCGGCGTCCTTAAGCGCGTTAGCCGAGGCTTCATAGAGATCTGCTTTGGAATCGTCACCTGACCACGCTCGCCAATTCTCATACATCTAGCTATGGATCAGAAGTCGTAGCACGTCAAGAACGTGGTCCTCTATGCCCCGAGGGCGGCTCTTCGGTTCCGTGTGCTGTTTTCCGATCCGCCGGTGGGCAACGTCGCTAGCCAGAATTCGAGATCCTCGGTTCGGTACGGACAAGCGATCCCACCACCCTGATGAACAGCGGCCCTCGCCGTTCAAGCCCTCCAACGGCGCAGTGAAGCGACACTGACATTCAGCCGCTTCAAAACATCCTCTTCCGCCATGAGATTCGACAAGACCGTTCGGTCTAGCCCTTTCTCCATTCACAGATCGAACCGAGTTACGGTGATTCGGCGATATTGCGCACCCCCTAAGACAGGGAGAGACGCATTACAAGGCCTTCATCAAGTTTTTACAGATTCAGTGAGTCAACTGCCTCGGAGATACGTCCAAGCGAGTGGAAGGGCACTGATATGGCGCAGCTCAGCACCAGGTTGAACACGATGCGGATGGGGCCGCAGGCTGAAGTCCTGATGGAGAGCTTAGGGAAACGCATTGTTGGCCAGGATGAAGCGATTCGGGAGATTGCCGGGTGTTATCAAATGTTTGTCAGCGGACTGCGGGCGCCGAATCGTCCAGTCGGAACATTTCTGTTCCTTGGCCCGACCGGTTCCGGCAAGACGCGGATTGTAGAAGCCACCGCGGAAAGTCTGCTTGGCAGCCCTCAGGCAATCGTCAAGATCGACTGCGCTGAATTCCAGCACAGCCACGAAATCGCGAAGTTGATTGGATCACCTCCTGGATACCTCGGACATCGCGAAACACATCCGGCGCTCAGTCAGGAGGCGATTAATCAGTTCCAAACAGATACTGTGAAGCTGAGCCTTCTTGTTTTTGATGAAATCGAAAAGGCCAGTGATGCGCTCTGGAGTCTTTTGTTAGGGATCCTCGACAAAGCTACCCTGACTTTGGGCGACAACCGAAAGGTCGACTTTTCTTCGACCATTATCTTCATGACGAGTAACTTAGGAGCCGCCGAAATGAGTGCCATTGTGAAACCAAAATTGGGGTTCAGGGCATCGGTTGCGGCATCCGACGATAGAGTCGATGAGCGTCTCTCGAACACCGCTAAGGAAGCAGCCCGACGCAAGTTTACTCCGGAGTTCATTAACCGCCTGGACAGAATTGTGGTCTTCAAGACCTTGGGAGAATCGGAACTTCGCCGTGTACTGAACCTGGAGTTGCAGTTTGTCGAGGAGCGGGTATCGGGAAGCCTGAGCCAGAAGCTGCAAGCTCTCCGGATCGCCGAGGAGGCTAAGGACTGTCTGCTGCGTGAGGGGATCGATGAACGATATGGCGCACGGCATCTGAAGCGCGCATTGGAGCGACTGCTGCTTCAGCCGATGTCGAACCTGATCGCGACCGGACAGATACAGGGCGGAGATGCAGTTTTTGTGGATTGCGCCGAGGCAGGGAATGAGCTGGTTTTCTTCAAGGAATCGCGAAATATCCCGGATCGTAAGAGAGCAGCGCACGCGGGAGGCCCTCTGGCTGCTTGAAGCGCTGCTGGCTTAGGTGATTGGGCGCGAAGCTGCGATAAACCACCATATGGATTAAGCCCTGACAGCAAGATTTTTCTCAACCAGCCAAACATTGACCTTCGAGTTTGCTGCCGCCCAAAAACGCAGAGTTCTAAGCTGGTAGCGTAATGGCGGCAGGAGTGGCTGGGTTCGCTAACAGACTGACGCTAATTGTGCGTGAGCGGCCGCCAGCCCGACTCCCCACACCGGGCCCGTGACGGCGATCCTCTCGAAATTCGAGACGATTGCTTTGCCTCTTTTTTTCAAAACTGGGATCACTCAAATGATCCTTCACGCTTCAGCATTACCTGACCGGCCGCTCCGAGCCTCCCGAGTGCCGTGCTCTGCTAGTTGCCCCAAAACCATACGCCCCCGGTTCTTGGAACACATTCGGAGAGAGATAAATATTCAGCGGAACGGCGGCGTAGGACGCATCATGGCTAAGTTCAATCAGATGGAAGATCCGGAGATGATTGGAGCGCTTGTAGACGCCTCAAACGCCGGTGTTTCCACCGGTACTCACGAAGTGTTTATTGCGAATGATGATCAACTGAACTTGTCTCGGATCTCGCCACGATCACTTCCTGATCCAAGTCACTGAAAGCAGTCGTAAAGACGATTCGCCTGGATGAACAGGCGTTAGCGCACACTGGAGCGGATCGATCCAGATTGCAACCATCCGTTTAACATCGCAGCAAGAAAGCGCAAGCTGCTGCAATGCGGATTCCGGGGCATGTGAATAAAGATCTCTGGCGGAAATGGATGGAGAATCCGATCTGGCCGGCATGATATTCAGGTGGAGGGAGCTGATTGCCCAGGAAGAGGTTGTCTGTCCGCAAGATCAAGGAATTCTTACGTCTCCGGTTCGGGTGCGTTTAAGCAAATTGTTCCCGGACAAAGGAGCCGATCTCCGCGTCACGTAGCGGAACCGCTGCTTGGCGTTGCGACTTTCGCGATCCGGGCGAATGCATAAATCGCCGTGCATCAAATCTAAGCTGGAAATTGTAGTAGGTAACAAATAACTACCGTGAAGCTAACAGACCTGCGTGGGATCCTCCAATATGTTCCGCAATTCCGGGACAAGACATTCATCATTGCAGTGGATGGGGGCATTGTCACAGACGAGAACTTTGCCAACATTCTGCTCGACATCGCACTCTTGCGCTCATTAAACGTCCGCGTCGTGGTTGTGCATGGCGCGGCCGAACAAATTGAGGTTCTCGCCGACAAGCAAAATGTCCAGACCTCTAACCTCGATGGCACCGGCGTGACCGATGCGGCGACACTGCGGCTCGCCATTGACGCTGCGAACCACCTTACGCACGAGATCCTCAGTGGGCTTTCGGCCAACGACATCCGAGCGGTCTGTACAAATGCCGTCATCGCGCAACCGCTCGGGATTATCCGGGGAGTCGATCATCTGTTTACCGGGAAAGCGGACCGAGTCGATACCGAGTTTCTTCAAACCTTGCTGAACCACGACATTGTTCCCGTTGTGTCTCCTATTGGCTTTAGCAGCGACGGTAAGCCCTATAGGGCGAACTCTGACAGCGTTGCAGTCGCTTTGGCTGAGGATCTGAAAGCGGTAAAGGTGATCTTCATCACGTCGCAGGATGGCTTACGCTACAACGGTCAACTTATTCGGCACATGCTCGTCACGGAGCTGCAAAAAGTTTTGTCGAGGGCCGACGGGTTCCAGCCGGACATGGTCTCCAAGGCTCGCCATGCGGCGGCCGCTTGCGCGGGCGGTGTGCCCCGCGTCCACATTGTCAACGGGCATGAGGACGAAGCGTTACTCGCAGAAGTCTTCTCCAACGAGGGTATCGGCACACTGATTTACGCGAATGAATACGAGCAGATTCGGCCTGCAAGGAAAAAGGACATTCGAGCAATTGAAAAGCTAACCCAAAAGGCAGTGGAAGCTGAAGAACTCATCCGCCGAACGCGCACAGAGATTGAAAAAAACCTATCGAGCTACTACATCTTAGATATCGACGAGAACCCGGTTGCGTGCGTTGCGCTCTATGCTTACCCGGAGCAACATATAGGCGAACTCGCCAGCCTTTACGTTGATCCGGCATACGAAAACCAGGGCATCGGTCGAAAGCTCATTCGCTTCGTTGAAGATAAAGCCCGCGAAAATGCTCTTTCCGAACTGATCGCGCTATCGACTCAGGCGTTCAGTTACCTGGAATCGAAGGGCGGGTTTGTCGAGGGGACGCCCGACGATCTTCCCCCGAGCCGCCGCGAGAAGTATGACCAAAGCCGGCGCAACTCGAAAGTTCTGGTCAAAAAGCTGAACATCTCGGACTTGTCGAAACGAGATGCACTTTCGTTGTGACCCGATTGCTAATCCTGTTGTTGGTGCAAGCGTCATTGGTTGACGTGCACGATCTTGGCCGGTGGGAAGCCATTGAAATAGGTGCTGCTCGCGGCGGAATAGGCGCCGATGTTTTCCGAGTAAAGTAGTTCGCCAATCTCCAGATCGGGGAGTTCCTCAGTCAAGCTAATTGTGTCGAGAGCATCGCACGTCGGGCCAAAGACAGAGCAAATCTGAGTCGGACCCCTTTTAAAACTCTTCAGGGGGTATTGGCAATGGTCGAAGATGACTCCGCTAAAGGTGTGATACACGCCGTCATTGACGTAGTAGCAAAGTTTGCCTGCACGGATAGTCTTGCCTACGATCTGGGCGACAGCCGTCGCGGCGGAGGCGACCAGGAAGCGCCCCGGCTCGGCAAGGATTTCGATCGATCCAGGGAAAAGGCGGTCCAACTCAGCGTTGATCATTTTGGCGAGTTTTGTGAACGGTGGGACTGTAACGTCGTAATGTGCCGGGAAACCACCTCCAATGTCGAGCAGCTTCAAATCAAAGCCACGCGTCTTCGCTTCTTCGAACACGCCCGCAGCCAAATGGAGCGCCTGGCTATAATTCTGCGGATTGGTGCACTGGCTGCCGACGTGAAAGCTGAGGCCCTCGACCTCAAGCTTATTGTTGTGGGCGAAGGCGATCAGGTCTACCGCCTCACCGGGCAGTGCGCCGAATTTGCTGGAGAGTTCGACCATCGATCCGGTATTGGGAACATGCAACCGAAGCACGAGGCCGGAGTGTGGAGCATGGCGAGCGATTTTGATGACTTCATCGTGATTGTCGTACGCGACTAAGGGTTTATACGGCTCCAACAGCTCGAGCGTCTCGATCGCTTTGATTGGATTCGCGTAGATGATCCGATCCCAGATGAAATCCTGACGCTCCTTTCCCGGAAGATGCTCAATCTTCTGGTAAACATTCATGAACTCAGCAACGCTGGCGACATCGAAACTGGCGCCGGCATCGTAAAACGTTTGCACGATGGCAGGATCGCTGTTAGCCTTCACCGCATAATAAACCTGCACGCGCGGCAAGTGCTTACGGAATTGAGCATAGTTTTCCCGAAGCACTTTATGGTCGACCACGACGAGCGGTGTGCCGTGATTTTTCGCCAATTGAAGTAGTGTCTTTTGATCCATGACTTTCAGCGGCTCACTGCCGTTTCAGATTCCGTCGCTGTCAGTGATGAGGAAGTTTTTGAACTGCCATGGGTCGGATAAATCGACCTGCGGCTTGTTGTATCCGCTGAAGTAATTGGCGTAGTGCTTCAATGGAGTCCAGTCCGAAGCCACCGAGACGAACTTACCCAAATACGGCTTGCTGATGCCCAGCACATAGTTATGAGGCAGGTCATCGGGGACGCGCAGCCCCAGGCGCGGGTTCTCAATCATCCACATACAGGCCGCCACAACGGAGATGGCCACCTGCATCGTCGTGGCGTTCTGTTGAGGGAGAAGTCGCCGACACTCCTCGATGTCGAGATCGCTTCCGCACCACCAGGATTGGAAAGGATGCCCCATCACCAGCGCGCCAAGGATATCGGCTCCGGTGATGATTTCGTCAGTCATAATACGAATGTTCTTTTGTAGGCGATAGTCGTAGCCACGAAGCTCGTAGAGGGAAGCGATGGCGGCATCACACGGACAATAAGCATAGTGGACAGTAGGGCGGTAAATCACTTTTCCGTTTTCCCGGAGGGTGAGGTGCTCTGTGATGGTGAACGCCTCGCCGTGGCGCACGATCATGCCCCATATGTCGTGATTTGGCGGTACCCAGCTCGCTACAAATGTGTTGATGCCCATACGCGCCAGGCAGATTTGGCTCTTCGGACCATCAGAATGTTCATAGGCCAGCGGTGGCAGCTCTTTTTCATGAGTGCCCCAGCCCATCTCTGCCGTGGTGGTTCCTTCTTCTCTGAAGCCCTCCACGCTCCAGGTATTGACAAACTCATTGACTTGCTTGGGTTGATCTGTGATTTGGGTGTCGCGCTCGCTGCAGTGGATCACTTTCACACCCAACTTATGTGCCAAATGGTTGAAGTGTCCAGCTTTTGCATGGTGCGCGATCTTCTCCGCCTCAGGGTCACCGAATTTCTTTTCGGTGAGCGCTCGCTCGGCGATTTCCAGAAGTGCGTGTTTGGTGAAGTGGCTAATCAGGCCAGGATTCGCGCCGTGCTCGACGACGGCGGTCGGACCAGGCTCAGTCCAATTCGAGATCATTGACCGTAGCCTCATATGACGCCAGTACAACGTCCGTTCGGTAGGGTGCTTGTCTTCAGCGCCCGCGTAAGGATCCCAAACTTCGACTGATGTGTTCACGTAGAGAACCCCGTGGTCGTGGCACCACTGCACGATTTCACAGCAGTCGATGTTCCAGGCCAAATCGATCAGCAGCCCCCCAGGTGAGAGATGCTGCTTCAGCAAACTGCCGAGGTTTTCTGGTGTTACTCTGTCCTTGACGAAGGTCACACCTTGCTCGATCCACGGCTTCAGAGCTGCTTCATTTGGTTCGAAGTCAATGACGGTGATGCGCTTGGGATCGACGGCTATGTGTCTGAGCAAAATAGGCAGCGTGCAGCGCGCCACCGCTCCAAAACCGACGAGTAAGATTTTATTCGGAAATGTAAGCATCGTGTTGTACGCGGAGCTAATCCGCCCCACGAATTAGGAACAAAGGACAGTGGTCTACACCACCAAAAGCGCTCACGCTATTAAGACAACTGAAGCGCTCCAAAGTAACTGAGAGTAGCAGCTCATTATTACAAATCGGTCACGCTGCGAAGCTGCGCGATAACGTTGCAGGCACGAAATGAGGCGCTTAGATAAAGGCAGTCCGACTTCGGCTCCACACAGACGATGGTGCGCCCTAAATGTGGTTTTAGCACATAAGCTAGAAACGCCGCTAAGGCGTGCCAGTCTTTCAAGGGTCGCCCCGACCCAGTCTCTCTGTATGCCGGCTCAGCGGAATCAGGCCCAGAACCTGCAACATACGCGACTACTGCAGCAATGATTCACTTTCGTCCGGCAACATCGTCACCTTCCTGTATCCTGTGGATCAGACGACCAGCCTGCACCTTAGTTACGCCAAAGTCGGTGCCAGTTGCGTCCGAGACTATGCAGAAGGTTCCGGAAAAGCTAATACAGTTTCTCGCCGTGGCAACGCTGATCGTGTTCTTTGCCGGAACATTTCGAGCCGGATGGAAGAGAGGCGGAACGGACTTTCCAAACTACTACACGGCCGCAGTTCTTGTGAAGAAAGGTGCCCAGCTACACAACTACTACAACTGGCCCTGGTTTCAAAAAGAGATGAACTATGCGGGGGTTGAAAATCAGTTAGGCGGATACATCCCACAGACACCTCTGACAATGCTGCCTATGGTGGGGATCGCAGGATTCCAACCGCAAACGGCAAAGCGTATTTGGCTCTCAGTGAATCTCTTTTTTCTCGGCGGGAGCCTTTGGTTGCTATCGCGACTTACGCGTTTCAGCATCGCTCAGCTTTGGCTGCTTACGTTTATCGGGTACGGGACGCTACATACTAATTTTCGTACTGGGCAATATTACGTTTTCCTTCTATTTCTTCTGGTTGCGGCGTTCTGGTGTCTGCAACGGAAGAGGGATCGATCAAGTGGACTTCTTCTGGCCGCGGCGTTTGCGACGAAGCTGTACGGGGCACCGTTCGCGTTGTATTTCGCAGCGCGGCGACGGTGGAGAGCGCTGGCAGGCATGATCGCAGGATCGGTGATCCTGGCAGGGATCTCGATACTAATGTTCGGCTGGCGGGACAACGTCTATTTCGTTACGCAGATTCTGCCACGAGCGCTGCAAGGAGAGACGCTTGATCCTTATAACAGCGGCAACGGAACCATATCTACGTTACTAAGGCGGACTTTCATACTAGAGCCTGAATTGAATCCACATCCTCTATGGAACGCTCCGTGGATGTTCTTTTTTTTACAGGCGTTCGTAACGGCGTTACTCCTCGTTATCCCCGTGCTAGTCATGGGGCGAACGGGCAGCGAGAAACGGGCTTTTGCCTGGTTTTTCGTGGCACTGATCCTGGCTTCTCCGAATACTGCATCTTACACATTCATTCTTCTTCTCCTACCGGTGGCATTGCTGTTGGAAGAGGCTAATGCAATTGAACGAGTCATTCTGATCGCCTGCTACTGCCTGATAGGCCTGCCGCTGTGGTCAGCCTGGAGTAGCTGGTTTCCCAGAGTGATTCTGCTCTCGATGCTATTTTGCCTCGCGGGCAGGTCGTATATAGCGCTGTTACGAACTTGGACGAGCGCCGTTGCTGTTGTGCTTGCAATATCGATAGCGCTTCCGGTGGGCTTCGAACGTTTCAAGGACTATATGCAGCAGCCGGGGCAAAAGTGGGAACGGATTGACGTCAGGAAGGGAGCCATCTATTTTTCTTCTCCGGCAATCCTTCGATCGGGTATTGTTTACGAGTCAATCGGAAAATTACATTACGTACTGCGCTGGTTCCATGACGGCAGTGATCAAGAATTCACTTTTGAGGGCGATGCATTCCATCCAGTTGCCTGTACGCCAGACGGTCCGATCCAATTCGAATTGGTGGCGAAGGGAAGATCGACAACGATATTGCTCGATGTAGCTAGCAATAAGTGGATGCCCGCTCCCGCACAAGACTGCGCTGTGCCAAGAGCTCCGAACATTTCACCGGATGGAAAGTGGGCTATCTCTACTGGACCGGGCGGCGGAAGTTCCGAACAGATCTGGCTCAGGAACCTGGCGGGCGGGCCTTCCGTGCGGCTGACGAGCGGTAGTTGCAACAGTTTTTCCCCGGCATGGGAACTCGATTCAAGGTCAGTGATATTTGCCAGTGACTGTGGTCGCGGGATTGGCCTACCGGCGCTCTATCGCGCCCGGCTGGACAAAATTGGCCGCCTTTGATGAGTGCTCGGGTAGGAGTTGCGTTGGCGAGGCGTAGGCCTTGCGTCGCCATGCCTCATAGATTCCGTGGACCATGTAAAATTGCAAGCTTTCGCGGCGGCACTCGTCCTGAAGCAGGCGGCCAAAAAACAATGTGTGACTGCCGAGCTTCCGCACGACTTTGATCTCCACTTCTCGTACGCGCAGAGCAAATTCCGGAATCGGAAATCCAAGTACCTTTGAGGTCGTGGTTTCAAAGGGAAGGTCTTCGCAATTTACCGATTCCTTTCGATGGTTCTTCCCAAGCTGACGGACCAATTCGGCGTAGTTGAAAGGAATGGTGCTCAAGACAGCACGGCCTGCGCGCTCCACAAGCGGTGCAGCCTTCCTCAGACTATTCAGGGCAAATGCAAAATATCCGTCACCAATTGATCCGAGCAGGTTCATCGGGAAGATGTTACCGGCGTCTCCATGCTTCACGCTTACCAATACCACCGGACGTGGGCATATAAAAAATGCGGTCATTGAGCGGGCCTCAAGCACCGACAGGGGGATCTCGGGGTTCTTATCATCCCGGTGACGTACGAACGACTGATAGCGATCGTACGCCCAAACGCGCGCCCGCGGCAGACAGTAATTTCTGCAACTCCGAATGTGAAACAACGAGAGACTTTGGTTGTCGGAGCTGAGAGTCTCTGAGCTCCGAAGGCCGACATCTGCGAGTAGCCGCCCCTTGCCGTCGCTTTCACGAAACGTCAACGACAGGTCGCGCGCCGATGTTTCGAGGTTCCAGTTGCGATCCAGTCCAATCCCGACAGTGAAGGGGGCTGCCGCACACGCCACCACATGATTATGTGTAACGTCGATAGGATCGCCGAACCCGTGCAGCCAAACCCTGACTTCCGTTTGGGGATCAGACAGTCCAATGGTGCACTGCTGAGGTAAATCGGCATCTCTCAAAGCAATATGTCTGACTGCTTTCTTTATCGCGTGTAACATGGGCCAAAACGGGAGCAGACCTACTTTAAACCCGAGATCCTTCCTTGCGGGCGCCAAAATAATTTGCAAGTCGGGCCTATCGCCAGACCGATCTTAACAGTCCCACCGTGTGTCAAATGTTAAATTATTGTGCAATTTTTTCACATTTCGTGCAAAACGTTTCCAGATGCGGCAGATGGGGAGACGGTTCTGGCTGAGCTAGCATTGGAGAAATGATTTCCGGGCCTCTGCTGGCCATTAGCCGCACGGAAGCTAACCAGATCACGATTCTTAAATGCAGTGACCCTGAGCAAGAGCTCGCAACTATTCCTGTGGCGAGCAAGCAACCTTTCGGGCTCGCTTTCGACGAGACACGCCAGTGGCTCTTTGCCGCGTGCTGGACCAGCGGCGAGATTGCTGCCGTCAGTCTAAATTCGCTCCGAGCAGAGAAGTCAATGCGTGCTGACGGGCTTCCTGCGTGGGCAACGCGGCGAGACGGCACGGGCGAAGTTTGGATTTCAAAAGAGAGAGCGGGCGTTGTTACCATCCTTGACAGCCGGACGTGGCGCATTGCAGGTCAGATTGCCACCGGCGGCGGCCCTTCGGATATCGCCTTCACCCACAACGGCCGGCATGCGTGGGTAACGAACGAAAAGGACCGAAAGGTGACACTTTGCGATGCAGAGACACGCCGTAAAATCCGCGACATACGTGTGGGCAAAGTGCCGCAGGGAATCACAGTCGTCAATGGCGGAAGCCGGCTCCTCGTCGCCAACTTCGGATCGAACAGCATTTCTGTTGTCGATACAGAGGGGTTGAAGGAATTGACGCAAATTTCGGTTGGTCGCGGCCCGGTTGACGTGGTGGCCATCCAAAATGAGCGAATTCAACGAGCATGGATTACATGTTTCAGAGAAGGAGCCATCAGTGTCGTCGACTTGAACCAGCTCAAGGAAACGAAACGCATTGTGACTGGCGGGAAACCGCAGGGATTAGAAGTGCACCCGAACGAAGAGCGAGTATACGTTGCGATACGAGAGCTGAATGAGATTGCGATTCTCGCGACGAGCGAGCCTTTGAGCATCTTGAGACGTATCAAGATGGACGGTGGCCCGGCGCGGATGGCGATTCTGCCATAAGTGCACGGCTGTAAAGATATTCCATTTCGTTGGCATATAACGTCCGGGCATTGTTCCATTCGGAGAACTGCTTGCTGACAAGCTTAAGAGTTGGCGCGTTCTTATTGAACCAGGCATCGGCGGCAAGAGAACCTTCGGTTCGATTCAAATGCAGAAGGTGACCGCGCGTGGTCCGCGCGAACTCTGCCAAGTAATCGTCAAGCGATGCGGAGGATAGATCTGAGAGGATGCGGGCGTTGAATGCGACATCCACGCTATTCGCCGGCATTTGGGGAAGGCTGAAGCTCGGCATAAGAATGATTCGGAAATTTCGAAGGGTTTCAGCGCTCAAATCCGCTTCTCCGTACAGACATGCCTTTAGGTCAGGGAAGGCGCTAAGCAAGTAATAGGAAGCAAGAGCTATCGTCTCCGGCAGGTCAAAATTGATATAAGTCACGTCTGGATGGTCGCGAAGCAGGTAATAGGCCATCCCTCCGAAGCCGCCACCGATTTCCGCAACAACCGGTGCCGCAGCCGAGCCGAGGAGATCGATGATTCGGTGGGCGCAATAGTGCTGATCTTCGCATCCGCTGCGCACGAAGATGCCGTCGATCACGACACCGAACGGATTTCCAACATTCGGTGGCGTGAGATCCGAGAGGGCGAAACGATTTGCGGTTTTGCGTCTCCACAAATCGATACGGTGCAACGTGTCGATGAGATACAGCTGTTTGAAATTGTTACTGACGCACCCTCCCTCTTCCACTCTCGCCAAGGGCAGTCCGGTCAGTCCGGCGCTGCATTTATCACGAAAGAAATTGTGATACATCTCACGCAGTGAAATGATGTCGTGGGCGGCCAAAGCGCGCGTAACTGGCTCGAGGTTTGCGTGCTGGATAGCTCGCCACCACTGATGCGGCTGAAACGTTTCGGAGACAGATGGTTGCCGTTCCATTGCCTTAGAACAAGCGTTAGAAATTCGCTCAAGTAGAACGGAATCGTCTCGTGTCCTTTCGGGGCGCGGGGCAATACCCTGATCAATGAGATCCATGTTGAAACGTGGATCGCCCGAAAAGCGGCGCCTTCCCCGGCGAACAATCCGCCAAGTTTCGGCACGGCGCGCCAATCGGCGATTTAGTAGCCGGAGGAATCGCATGTCAAGACCAAAACTGATCGCACGGTCCAAATGCTTCAAGAGTTAGCAGTGGCGTTTTGCTTCTTGAGATAAACCGCATAGCGTGTCTCTCATCATTGTGCTGAGTTCCTCGGCCTGCATGTCAGGGAAGATAGTATAAAAACTAAGAGCTGCACTGAGGAGTTGATGATAAATAGCATCGAGGGCCAGACACTTGACACCTTTATTGCCCAAAACGAGGCACTCGATCCGTTGTGCCCGGCAAGGCCTGTGAAGCCATTCTATGACCAGTCTCGCAATGCCTGGGTGCTCAGTCGGTATGCCGATGTCGCCGCAGCCCTTCGTGAACCGGAACTCCAACTGAGGAGCGGATCAGATGAAGATGAGCCTGACGTACGCTCAAAAACTTTGGCTGCAATTCCCGCTTCGAAGCTAGCCGATTGGCAAACACAACTTGAACCGTTGGCATATACAATTATTGATCGGCTTACTCGCGAAAGCCCAATTGATATCGTTCAGGAATTTGCACAGCCCTGGTGTCTGGCAACCGCAGTGATGGTCACGCAGGCCGACCCGAGTGACGCTGAGCGTCTTGCCGGCCTGGCGCGACGGGTTTCGATAGCGACGGCGAATCCACGTGACTCTTCTTTGCAAAGGGCCGCGAGCGAAGCCAATATCGAACTCGGGCAGGTGCTGCGAAACAACAATGCAATTCCGAATAATGGCCAGGCATTTATCGCTCTGTCCCAGACGCTGCCCTGCTTTTTGGCCAATGCATGGGTTGCACTGCTTCGCCATAGCGCGGAGCTGATTCGGCTTCGCAACGGGCGAAGTCTCATGCCGCGAGCAATTGAGGAATTGTTGCGTTACGCTGGTCTTACTCGTAAGGTCTCGCGGTACGCGCGAACGGCGATTACGGTGGGAAATACGGCAGTTGCTAAGGGCGATCGCTTAATCCTCCTACTCGCGTCTGCTAATCGGGACCCTGAACAGTTTCCAGATCCTGATCGCCTCGATTGGACTCGCTCTGTCCCCGGCCAGGTCGCATTGGGCGCAGGTCCACACTCTTGTGCCGGAGCATCGCTAATCCGTATGGCAGCTTCCGTTGCAACACGCGTGTTCGTCGAAAGAGTTGTCGAAGGCAGAATGAATGACCAGATCGATTGGCGCGGCGGCACAGCATTTCGATGGGCGGCATCACTGTATGTGGTCCTTAGCAGCTCTGGCACAAACGAAAGATGAGTAATCGAAACGAACGGCTCTTCTTCTGGTCGTTGTGGAAGACGAACGGGCCCGGGTTCGCCCTCCGCGCACTCGTCCCATTCAGCGCTCCGCTATTCCAAAAGCTAATCTGGCCGAGTCCTAACGTCCGCCAACCCTATCTATTCAACAGGCAGGCATTGGACGAAATGCCGCGGAGATAAAATGAACCCGACGGCCGCACCGCGGGTCGTCTCGCCAAAGGAGAGATTGTCTTTCATGCGAGCAGACATCGCACCCGGTGTGTTATTTCCCGACTATGAGCTAACGGATCACACGGGTAAACACCGCAAGCTCTCGGATTTGCAGGGGCCAGATCCGATGATCCTGGTACTCAGCCGGGGAGCTTTTTGTCCCAAAGATCGCCGCCAGGCAGAGGGTCTGGTCCAGCTCCATCGCGAGCTGGAAGTCGGTTACTGCCGTTTGGTCACCATCAGTAGTGAAAGCTTGATTTCGATGAACGAGTACCGTACCGGCGTGGGAGCGCATTGGACGTTTTTATCCGATGCGGCGCGCAAGATACAGAAGGATCTCGAGATCGCGGAGTATACTGATCCGAAGAACAATCCGATGATCCCGCACACGATCGTACTCGAGCCTGGACTCATCGTGTTCAAAATCTACAATGGCTACTGGTTCTTTGGCCGGCCGACGATCGAAGAATTGCGACAGGATCTAAGGGCGGTCTTAAAAAAGTGCCGTCCGGATTGGGACATCACCAGTCCCGAGATGAAAGCTGCCTGGGAGCAGGGCGACAAAGAGCGCTTTTATCCTTATGGCAAGAGTTACGCAAAGGTCTTCAGCGAGCAGGAGTGAGCAACTTGCGATGGCCGAACATATTCTCCAGTCCATCGCCTTTCCGATCCTGGATTCGGACCAGATCACCCAGTTAGCCAAGTGCGCGACGGTCTCCCCAAAACAGTACCGGGATGGGGAAATCCTCATCCACGTCGGCGATCGGTTGTTCAAGTTTTTCGTTGTTGAGTCGGGCGAGATTGAGATCCTGGACTATTCTGGCGACGCGCCGACGACGATCGTCACCCATAAGAAAGGCCAGTTCACAGGCGAGATTTCGCATTTGACCGGCACACCTGCCCTTATCACTGCCATCGCCCGAGGCGATTGCCAAGTATACGAGGTCTCAGGAGAGGCTCTGCGGCATGTGTTGAATCAGTGTCCCGGGCTCAGCGACATCATTCTGCAGGCCTTTATCGCGCGCCGACAATTGCTGCGCGAGTCGCCGAACTTCCTCGGCCTGCGTGTGATTGGTTCACGTTATTCTCCGGACACTTTCCGCGTGCGCGATTTTCTTGCCAGAAACCGCGTGCTCTTCACTTGGGTAGATTTGGAGACGGATCCGCAAGTGGATCGCCTGCTGAAAGAGTTCGGCGTGACGGAGGCCGACACGCCAGTGGTGGCCTGCGCGCACATGCTGCTTTTGCGCAATCCGTCGAATCAGATTTTAGCGAATGAAATCGGCGTTCATCACCCGCTGGACAGGACCGTCTTTGATCTGCTCGTGGTAGGAGCGGGGCCGGCGGGTCTGGCCGCTGCGGTTTACGGCGCGTCGGAAGGGCTGAGCACAGCGGTATTGGATTCGACGGCTCCCGGCGGCCAAGCGGGAAGTAGCATGCGGATTGAAAACTATCTGGGCTTTCCCACCGGTCTCACTGGTGCTGAGCTGACTGATCGCGCGACTCTCCAGGCCAATAAATTTGGCGCCCACATCTCGATCCCTACTGCCGCGATCCGCTTATCGTTCGAGAACGGGTATGCGACTCTCGACGCCGTCGGTGCCGAGCCCATTACGACCAAGTGCCTCCTGATCGCGACCGGCGCCCAGTATCGGCGGCTGGAGGTGCAGGGCGTTGAACGATTCGAAGGAACAGGGCTGTACTACGCAGCAACACCTGCCGAAGCGCGGCTCTGCCGCGATCGTTGTGTGATTGTCGTAGGTGGGGGCAACTCAGCGGGGCAGGCAGCAGTCTTTCTGGCAGAGCACGCGAGCCGCGTGCTGCTGCTGATCCGCAGCCATGACCTGAATAAAAGCATGTCCAGCTACTTAGTCCGCAGGATCGAGCAGACCGCAAATATTGAGCTACTCTGCAACAGCGTGATCCGGCAGATAATGGGAAACGGCCATTTGAAGACGGTCGAGATCGCAAACGACAAGACCGGGCAGCAGCGGACTGTAGAGACTCCGGCGGTATTTAGTTTCATTGGGGCGACACCACGAACCGATTGGCTGCCTTCCGAGATTGAGCGCGACGCGAAAGGATTTATCCGAACGGGAACAGCCCTCGCGCAATCGCGATCTTGGGGCGTCGCGCGACCGCCATTCCTGCTGGAAACCAGCCGTCCGGGTGTCTTCGCCGCGGGAGACGTGCGCTCCGGGTCCGTGAAGCGAGTCGCTTCGGCGGTAGGCGAAGGCGCGATGGCGGTTCAGTTCGTGCATGAGTATCTTAAAAAGATGTAGTCACGGTCCTAGGTACATTCTTCTGGAGGTATGTTTCTGGATTCTTGATTTCGCGTCATCGCCTGGCACTGGAAGCAGGGGAAAGATTGCCGATATCGCACGCGCGGAAACGGCGGCAATGGCGAGAGAGGGACGTGTTCTCTAATTCAGTTAACTCACACCCACAACAATGGTTGCCGTACTGGATAGTTCCGGATGATCTCCGGATCCGCCGGATCGGGGTTCATCGTCTTCCACAAATTCAAGTAATCCGGCCGCTCGCACTCCAGCCCCGCAAACAGTAGCCCTGGAGAGCGCACCGGCAGCGCGTCAAAGTGCTCCACATCCTTCCGGTAGGGCCAGCTGCTTTTATTCTTCAGATAAGGATAAAGAAACTGGGCGGATTTGCAGACCCCGCGTCCGTCTCGCAGAGTGAAGCGCAGCAGATCCGGTCCCGTGCCCTTCAGCGATTGGCACAGCATGGTCATCACATCGAAATTGAAGATTGAATAGCTGTACGGTTTTGTCCGTCTCAGTTCTTTTGGAAATGACCCGTCCTCTCCCATCTGTCCTGGCAGAAGAATATCGGTGTACTGTCGGCGCAATTCGCGCCGCGTGTTGGCGTCGCCAATCAAACGCGCAAACTCTGCCGCTTGCAGGGCCCAGCAGGTGGCATGGTTGTTCAAGGCATCGCGCTCCTTCTTCCCTTTTTCGCTCGTCTTCATCCATTGCAGATAACCGTGAAACCAATCGTTCAGGGCCGCATTGTCGTTTACGGAAAGTAGGTGCGGGCCAACCAGACTAGAAGCCCGGGCAACCTCTACTAAGTGCAGCGTGTCAATGATGCCGTACGATCGCCCGGTCGAAACGCCATGTACCCCTTGCGAAAATTCGAGATTTGGGTTCATCCGGGTCGCAGGCGTAATGAACCATGCGCGCAGATGCTTGCACGCCTGCCGGCCATAGCGCGGATCGCCGGTCAGCCTCCACGCCGCCGCTAGCGCGGGCATTCGAATCGACAGTGCGATCATCGCCTTCCGATGCGCGTTGAAATTGGCCGGATTGCTTTGTCCATCCCGGTTGATATACGGGCCATTGGGATTCTTCGGATCGGGCCAGAAATAGTCAGCCTGCGAGAAGAAATCGTGAGGCCCTCCGGGACTTAGATCGAAACGAAACGAGGTGATCGTGACCGGTGGCAAATCCAGGTACACGGAAGCCGCCTTCAGGATTCTCTCCCGATCTGTCTTTGCAACGAGTCGGTAAGCGTTTTGGCTACCTTCCGTACGCATCGATATCAGGCTTTTCGCCGCTATGGGAGCGGCCGCACACAAGGTGCAGAATACTCTGCGATCTAGGGCATATGACAGGTTCATCTTCACGATCTTTATGGCTGCTGCTGATAGGCCCGTTCTAGAGCAGCAATGGCAAGCTTCTTCATCTGAAACATAGCTTCATTACTCTTTGCGATTTTTCCTGATCCTTGTCCGCAGCATCTTGAGCAGGATCGTGGGAACGATTGGCCATGCCGGTCTATATTTCTCTTTGAGCCAACCGCAGTCGATTATTATCCACCTTCTGACAACTTCTGCCAGAGCGCTTCCACCTCTTCCTGGGTGTGGCAATTCACTACAAACGATATCGCTTGGGTGAATTTAAAGCGGGGGCCGCCGTTCAAAGCACTCGCGACAAGTTTTTCACGGTTGTGCAGACGCACGGATTGGTACCGCGGACAAATCATCGCGGTGGCGTGTCTTCCGTTCCTTCCGATTGGCGACACTGGAGCTAATGAAGACGCAAGGCAGTAGCAGAGTGCTCCCGAAGACCGCCGCCGGGCAAGAGAAGTTTTCCGGATTTCCTCTGGAAGGCTTGCGATTTCTCAAGGATCTTAAGAAGAATAACGACCGCGATTGGTTCCGCGAGAGGAAAGAGATTTACGAGCGAACCGTTCACGAACCGATGGCGCTTTTGGTCACGGACGTCGCGGAAACCTGCCGAAAACGTGGACTGCTAGTCGCAACGAAAGAGAAACAACCGGTGATGCGGGTCTATCGCGACGTCCGTTTCAGCCCGGACAAGCGGCCGTACAAAACACATGTCGGGGCCGGATTGAAGCCACTGCGGGCCACTTTGGGAGAGGTTTACATTCACATCTCTCCAGAAGAATCCTTTGCGGCGGCTGGGTTTTGGATGCCGGAGCGAGCGTTTTTGCAAGCCTGGCGAACTTCGCTCGTATCTGATGAGGGAAAAAACTTTCTGGGCGTGGTGAGAAGCCTTGGAAAGGCGGGACTGGAATTTTCGAAAGAGAGTCAGTTAAAGAAACTGCCGCGCGGATATGAGCGTCACGCTGACAGCCACATAGCGGACGCACTCAGGCTTACATCCTATGTAACTGTGCGAGATTTGCAGCCACGCGAGTATCGAAGCGCAGCGCTGGTGAAGACAATCTGCGATTTTGCGCTCGCAACCAAACCACTGCTCGAATACGGGTGGAGTCTGGGGTTTTCTCCCAAGCGCGACCTCTTGGAAGAGCGTCCTTGAGAACGTCTGAGTGTTAGATGTAACAATCTGCCTAGCCTACCAGCGGCCGGCCGCATATTCTTTCAAGCAAGCTGACGGGGGCGTACTCCGGATGAGCGAGGGAGGAGCGCGCAATGATGAAGGTCTGCTCGAGCGCGTGTTGCCCCGAGTGTACCGAATGCGGTAGTACATCGGTGAAAGTAAGCCAGGTGGAACCGGGCGGAAAGTCGAAACGATATTTGGGGCAGCTTTCCTGAAACTCGGCATTGCGCTTCAGGTATTCGTGGAAATGAAGCATGAAGCGGTCGTAAGCAGAGCGCGGCACGAGCGGCAAGCCGAACCCTTTCAACAGATGAGCCGACTGGTTAAGTAAACGGCCCCCAACAGAGGATGAAAAAGAGGCGATTTTTTCGAGTCCCGCATCGCGCGCGTACTTTTCCGCAAGCACGGGAAAGGGGTCGGTGGTGATCCAATTTCGGGTCTTCGAGGGATTGATATTGGTGAAAACACGAAGAATCAGGTCCCCGTTGGTTGGGCGGGACGGGAAGGCATCCGTGTGGAGAAGATCATTGCGCTTGTTGACCGGCAGGTCGCGGCCCTCCTCTTCGAGTGGCCGGAAACTGGCGTAGTCAAGTTTCCAGGAGGAAGCGTACTGCGGGAGGAGGTCAGCGGTAAATTGCACAACAGAGCGAGAGTAATCGCGCATGACAGTAGCCAACTGGGCGCTCTGCGGGCCATCGCCTTCAACGCCAGTTACGCGGTCGGCCGCAGGTCGGTATGCAATGTTTTTGTGAACGGATCCTCCAGCAAAGTTCAGTTCACGCAGAAACTCCTGGGACGCCGATGAAAAGGCAAACGGCGTCACCGGGAAATACAGCACATTACCGATCTCAAGCTCCTCGCGAAAATCGGAGCGATCGCGCTTCGGCCACTCACCTATGGTCACAAACTGCATATACACAGGTTACTTTCCCATCAAACAAATCACTTGCCCGTTATAATGCAAGTGCCGTTACATCTCTGGTTTCAGCTCGCATGAAAGCCTTTTTCACGCTACATCTCTCGCACTACGTCCTTTTTATTGCGACATTCTTTGTTTTTGCGATCACGTGTTTAGCCCACGCTATTCTGCTGGATTCAAGGCCGGCGGCAAATCAACTACTGCACTCCGGCAATCTGGAAATCGCGCTTCACTTCAATTCACGGGTAGATGGCGCACGTTCGCAGCTCACGCTGATCTCGATCGACGGTGAGAAGCGAATTCCGTTGGATGGCCAGAAAGACTCCGACAAATTATTGGCGCGCGCCAGCGACCTTAAACCAGGAACTTACCGCCTGGTTTGGCAGGTACTGGCCGCTGACGGTCATCTAACGCGAGGGCAGATTCCGTTCAAAGTGCAATAGGCGGCTGGCGCTCTGGAAGCTCTAATCGACATATTTGGATTTCTCGCGGTGATCCTGCGTGGAATCTGTTTATCGCTCGAAGCACTGCTGATCGGAGGCAGCATTTATTTTCTTTGGACGCGCCGAATTGCGGCCGCCCCGCAGATTGATGGGCGGCACGTATTTGCCGGACGAATATTGCTCGGTTCGGCCATCGGAATGATCGCCTCACAAGCGGTTTGGCTGGGCGTGAACTCGGCGCTGTTACAAAGCACAACCGGCATTTCATGGAACGAAGTGTTCGGAGCCGGTTTTTTTGGCGCCGGTCTGTTAGAGGTGGGCGGATCGGTGATCATAGCGTTCGTTTGCCTACGGAACCGGCAAAATGGCTGGGCTTTTGCGATAGCTGATGTGTTGTTGTTATCGGGCAGCGTGCTCACGAGCCATTCGGCGGCGCGCCTCGACCATCGAGCGGCTTTGATGGCAGTAACGGCCGGGCACCAGCTTGGAGCAGCGTTGTGGATCGGCAGCCTTCCGTTTCTCTTATGGTCACTAGTGCACGTAGAAGGCCAAGAATCCAGACGTACCATTCTGAGCGCATATGGGCGACAGGCATTGACAGGCGCGACAGCGCTGGTGGCAAGCGGACTGGTGCTCGCTTACGTCTACATCCACACATTCGAACTGCTCTACGGGACAGCATATGGCGTGATGACCGTCGCCAAAGTGATGCTGCTGATCTTAATCGCTGGACTGGGATGGAAAAACAATGCGGCAATTAAGCGGGGTTTGATTGACGGTACGTGGCGTTTGCGATTGCGCCGTTTCACCGAAGTAGAGATCGGCATCGGCTTCACGACCATTCTGGCGGCGGCTTCTCTAACGTCACAGCCGCCTGCCGTAGACATGCAGGGAAGCCGCGTGACTGCTTCAACGATTACCCAGCGTTTCACGCCCCAAATCCCGTCTATGAAGACCCCAGCATTCGAAGCGCTCTCGCAAGCGACGCCTTTGAGCGCAGCAGAAGCCAAGCGTTTCCACATGAGCCCCCTAGACACTTATGTGCCAGGCGCCACGCTGGGAGATTTCGATAAACCCTCGGACATCGAATGGAGTGAATACAACCATAACTGGGCAGGCTTGATCGTTTTAGCGGCTGGTCTGCTAGCCTTTATCTCGCGTTTTCGATGGGGGCGGTGGGCCAAGCACTGGCCCCTGGTGTTCATTGGGCTTGCTGTATTCCTGCTGTTACGGGCAGACTCGGAAAACTGGCCTTTGGGTCCGCGCGGTTTTTGGGAGAGCTTCGCTGTGGCGGAAGTTGCACAACACCGGGTGTTCGTCCTAATGATTGTGCTCTTCGCTATTTTCGAATGGGGCGTGCAGACGAAACGGATTCGTTCTGCTCGTGCAGCCCTGGTGTTCCCCGCCGTCTGTATCCTCGGTGGAACATTACTTCTGGCGCACAATCACTCGCTTACTCGCGTCCAGGATGAACTCTTAGCAGAACTCAGCCACACCCCGATTGCCATTCTGGCCCTGGCAGCCGGCTGGGCGAGATGGCTGGAGATTCGCTTACCGGGTAAGCCGCCGAAGTGGGCAGCGGCTGTCTGGCCGATTTGTTTTGTCGGTATCGGTTATTTTTTATTGACCTACCGCGAGCATTGAGAGCGCACCGAATCATTCAACGCTGGCGCGTGTTTCATGCTTGGCCACGGGCTTTAAAATGTCATCAAGGTAAGCGGGGCCAGCGCCGTCGCGCACCAGATGCGGATATTTTGGACCGCCGTGATAGTCAATGGTGACCACCTTAACAAATCCGCTATTTTCAACAATGAGTTGAATGGCCGGCCCTTTATCCTTGGCGTCCTGGATCGCTTTGCGAAGTAAGTCGTCGTTCGAGCGGCGGCCGTTTACGGCGATGAGTTTCATGTCAGGGCCAAGGCCGGCAGCATAAGCGGGAGAACCGACGAGCACATCGGTTATGGAATTGTCCTCGATGTGGAGGCCGAGGGAATACCACGTGTTAACGCCCCGATCACGGCTATCCTCAGCACTGGTAAACTCATTGGGCTGGCCCGTGTACTCGATGCGATAACCGCCTCGCGCGACGCCGCCAAGCGGTGCATGGGGGGACTTGGAATGAAGACGCTCGTTGAGGAAGTTCGCCCAGTCGTTAGGCTGAATAGCATTAAGATTGGCAACCACATCTCCGAAGTTGTAAGGAAAGACTTCGGGTGGCGTATTGCCGCGTATACCGAGAAAACGGGCGCAGAAATCATCCAGCGATTTCTTCCCGCCGGAGAGCTGCCGGATGGTGGTATCGACATCGAGCCAGATCAATTCGCCTTCCGAATAATAATCGACCGAGCGGCGCCAGTTATCCCACTGGGGGGAAGTATCGTAGAGGATTTGGGCCGACACGGCAGTATCCTCTAAATCGCGCCAGGTGCGGCCGGGACGATGATCCAATTCGGCTGCGGAACCGGCCAGGTAGGCGCGATACTGCTCGCGCGTCCAGATGCCGCTGCGGGCAGCAAGCACATCGCCGAGGTATTGCGTGAGCCCTTCATAAACCCAGAGCAGGTCGCCTTTCATCGGCTGGCCGTAATTTTGAGTGGCCAAACCAATGGGCCTGCGATATTTGCCGTTCCAGGAATGAGTGAACTCGTGGGGCAGCAGATCGCCGTTGAGCATAGCCAGATCGTCATCGACGAAGCCGCGCGCTTCAACCCGGTCATCGCTCGATTGATGGTGTTCCAGACCGAAGTGCGCCACGTTGTCGCTGAGCGTCACGAGAAAGTGGTAGCTCGCATAGTGACGCGATTTATAAAGCGCGCCGGTTTCACGCACCAGGTTGCTCCAGGAGTCGATCAGGGCGGAAGAAACACCCAGGTCTTCCGGGCCGTCGCCGGCCAGATCAACGAAATGTTTGGGAGAAACATCGGGCGCGAGGGGTATTTCGCGAAAGAAGCGGCCCGCGAGAATGGGTGAGTCCACCAGCATCTCGAGAGACACCGGTTGAAACGAGATGGAATCGTTCCTGGTTTCGGCGGGCACAAGTGCGGTGCCGAACTTCCATCCAGCGGGCAATGTGAGAGTAGGTTGATAGGTGATCTGACTGGAAGGCGCACCGTCCGGGTAAAGAACGACTTCGTTCCAGCTCACTATGGCGAGATTTGGGCCGGTGGACGCTCCGGCGGAGAAACCAGAGGCAGGAGCGGTGCCTAGAAAATCGACATTCGCCTCGAGTAGCGTGACAGCTTGTGGGATGACAAGATGAAGCGCGAACATGTTGACGTCGTCGCGGCGCCAAGACAGCGTTTTGCCATTGGCTGTAAAAATGATACCGGCAAGGTTGTCGATGGGACCAGTGGGCGTGTGTTCGCCAGGAATCCATTGCGGCAGATCGAGAGTCAGCGGCCCGGGATGTACCGGAATTTTCAGGTTTGCATGGAGAATTTTGCGGGGAGCATCGGAAAGATCAAGCGTCACCTGAATGGGAGCAGCATTCTGTGCGCGCAACGGAAAAACGGCAAAGAGGAGAAGTGACAGCGAGGGAAATAGCTTCGTCAACTTCTAATGATAAAGGTAGGATCATGACCGGGCAGTGCCAAAGGCCGCTAAACTAGAGTCTTGTGGTCCATTTTCTTCGGCAAACCCACAATTGAAAAAGATGATTTGTTGACCCTGCTTTGGGAGCGAGGAACAAAGGGGGTTATCGAAGAAGAGGGTGGATTGCGCGCTTTTTTCGAAGACGAGGTGAGGGTGGAAGAAGTGGCTACGCTCGGCGGCGGAGCTTGCGCACCAGTTACCCGAGCGGAGGTCGCGAGTGGGCCGCCCGTTGAGCTCACCGAGTGGGATCCGATTTTCGTGGGAGAACGGTTTTACATTGCTTCGGCGCGAAGTAAACAGGCGGCGCCGAACGGAAGGTTATGGCTCAAGATCGACAGCCCGATTGCTTTTGGTACCGGGAGGCACGAGACAACACAGCTTTGCCTGCAGGCGATGGAGCGCGTGGCGAAAGCGGGACAGGCTGTTGCGGACGTAGGCTGCGGTTCGGGAATTCTGTCAGCGGCGGCAGGGTTGCTAGGCGCAAGTCGGGTATGGAGTTGCGATATCGAGGCGGCTGCCGTCGAAGCCGCGCGGAACACAGTTAAGACCCCGGTCTTCTTGGGGTCAGCTGATGCATTGAGAGATGAGAGCGCAGACGTGGTGCTAGCTAACATCAGCGCGAAAGTACTCGACCGGTTGGCTTTTGATTTGAAGCGCGTGGTGAAGAAAAATGGCGTGGTGATTATTTCGGGTTTTGTAGGAAATAATGTGCCGCAGTTTTATTGCAGGCGGGATGAACTCGAAGTAAACGATTGGCTTTGCTGGGTCTGTGAGCCGGGCGATATACGGCCAAAAGCGGATACGGCCGGAATGGAGGGCCTACGACACGAGGAGCAGTGGTGGATCTAAATCGTTCCACAGTTCGGCATTCGGTGTGCGCATTAGATTGCCCGGACTGCTGTTCGCTGCTGATCAATGTGGATGGAAACGGGCGTGGTTCACGTTTGCGAGGGGATCCCCAACACCCGATCACGCAAGGATTCCTGTGCGGCAAAGTAGCACGCTACCTGGAGCGGGAGTACTCGCCGGAACGGCTGCTCTATCCGCAAAGGCGCGTCGGCCGCAAAGGAGACGGACAGTTTACACGCATATCCTGGGACGAAGCGCTGGACGAAATCGCCGAGAGACTGACAACGATTACAGCCGAACACGGTTCGGAAGCGATTTTGCCTTACAGCTATGCCGGTTCGATGGGCCAGCTCAACGCGAATGGAATGGATCGGCGCTTTTTCCATCGCCTGGGCGCATCGCGACTGGACCGGACAATCTGTTCCGAGGCAGGCGGTGCGGGCCTGCTCGCTGCGCTAGGCGTCAAGTACGGGACAGAACCAGAGCAGTTTCGGCATTCCAAATTGATCGTGGCTTGGGGCGCCAATATTTTGGCGACCAACGTACACCTCTGGCCGTTTATCGTGGAGGCGCGGCGCAACGGAGCGAAGTTTTACACGATAGATCCTGTTCGGCAAAAAGTGGGCGAGCTGGCAGACAGGCATTTTGCGATTCGTCCAGGTTCGGATGCGGCGCTGGCGCTTGGCTTGATGCATGTCATTATTCGAGAGCGCCTCTTCGATGCAGCATACGTCGAGAAGCATACCAGCGGCTTTGATCAATTGGAGCGGAAAACGGGTGACTTCCCGCCACAGCACGTTGCCGAGTTGACCGGCCTGAGTACGGATGAGATTATTTCGCTCGCCAGAGAATACGCGCGGACGCGCCCGGCGGTGATCCGCTTGAACTATGGCGTGCAGCGTTCGGAGCGCGGCGGCATGGCGGTCCGTTTGATCTCTTACCTGCCGGCGCTGACGGGCTCCTGGCGCGAAGTCGGCGGTGGCCTCCAATTAAGTACTTCCGGGGCATTTCAGTTCAACAGGGAGAAGTTACAGCGTCCGGATCTGCAATACGCCGCGCTCGGCCGCGAAGCGCGTGTGATCAATATGGCGCGCTTAGGAGAGGCGTTGACCGAAGTGCGGGAGCCGGGCGTGCAAGCGCTGTTTGTGTACTGCTCGAATCCGGCGGCAATTGCTCCAGATCAAAACAGCGTGCGGCGAGGCTTGGCACGACGTGACTTATTCACCGTAGTGATTGAGCAGATGCAGACCGATACGGCAGATTGGGCCGATTTGCTGCTGCCCTGTACGACTTTTCTGGAACACACCGATGTGTATCTGGCCTACGGGCACTACTATCTGCAGATGGCGCGGCCGGCACTCGAGCCGCCCGGCGAGTGCAAGTCCAATGTACAGATTTTCCGTGCGCTGGCTAAGCGGATGGGGTTTGCTGACGCGTGTTTTGACGAATCGGAAGACGACATGATCCGGGCGCTGCTCGATTCGCAGCATCCGTTTTTGAGTGGGATTACCCTAGAACGGCTACAAAGGGAGAAATCCATCCGCTTGAATGTGTCGGCGGCAGGTGAGCCATTTCTGCCATTTGCGGAGGGCAATTTCGGTACGGCGACCGGTAAGTGCGCGTTCGACCCGGAAACCATTTGCTATGAGCCGCCGCGCGAGTCGCGACTGGGAGACGCACGGTTGCGGAAACGGTTTCCGTTAGAGCTGGTTTCTCCGAAGAATCACGACAATATGAACTCCACCTTCGGAGAACGCAAGGAACAAGAGCGGCAAACGGCGATCGCCACGTTTCACCCGGCAGATGCGGCCGCGCGAGCGATACAGAGTGGTGATTCGGTACGTCTCTTTAACGATCGAGGTTCGTGCTTGTTACGGGCCGCAGTCGGCGATTCGGTGACACAGGGCGTGGTGAGTGTGCCGTCCACCCGTTGGGCAAAAAGCGCGAGCGACAGGCAAAACGTTAACTTCCTCACCAGCCAGCAACTCACAGATATGGGGCGCGGCGCAACTTTTTATAGCTGTTTAGTAGAAGCTGAAAGATCCGGCGACTAAGCAGTCTATCCTTTATGCCTTATTTACATCTTGATTTCTAAAGTGAAAGCGATATGTGGAGCTTAGGCCTTCTAGGGCTTAGAAGTTTGCGCTGTGGCGCTGCACTTTTCTTAGTGGGAACGCTGCTCTGGGCGCGGTCCGACGCAGCGCGTGTGAGCGGAATTACAAAGGATGCCGGTGGTGAGAAATTGTATGAGACCACGGTTACCGCGCACAATGTGGACAGCAACACCGACTTGTTGACGGTCAGCAAGGCCGATGGAACTTATGTATTCCCGCGTTTGGAACCAGGGAACTATGAAATCAAGGCCGCAAAAGACACGTTGACCAGTGCGACGGCAGCCAAAGTAACCCTAAGCGCCGGTCAAAATCAGCAGTTGGACATTACGTTGGCGAAGCCGGCCAAGGCGGATCCGAGTAATGCGGTGGACACGAAGAAGCAGGGCTTCTGGAAGCGTTTTACGCAAGCGTACGCGGATGACTGGAAGGGTTCGAGCGAGAGCACACAAGTGCCGCGGCGCGGTTATCCGAATCCGACCGATAACCCTCCCTTTCCGTTTACCGATTGGCCCTATGGAGGCTCGCCGGTGATTGGCACAGTGGATACGAGCTTGTTTCCTTTGATGCAGGCGCTGTATGAAGGCCCGCACGGAGACGCCTGGAAGAGAAGCCGGATCAAGATCTACGGTTGGCTCAACGGAGGCTTCAATGTCAGCAGCTCTGATCGCGGCAAATATGCGAATGCTCCGGCCGCTTACTATCAGCTGCCGGACTCCGTGCAGTTGGATCAGGCAACCCTCTATATCGAGCGAGTGCCTGACGAAGCCCAGACAGATCACTTTGACTGGGGTTTTCGGCTTACCAATCTCTACGGTCTCGATTACCGGTTTACCACGGCGAAAGGATATTTCAGCAACCAGTTGCTAGGCAAAAACAACACCTACGGCTACGAC
Source organism: Bryobacteraceae bacterium (assembly GCA_036272575.1). Lineage (GTDB taxonomy): Bacteria > Acidobacteriota > Terriglobia > Bryobacterales > Bryobacteraceae > Bog-105. The sequence goes on from DATAYL010000247.1 coordinate 28,202, forward strand.
CCAGTGATGGCGTATGTGGATCTCTATTTTCCGCATGTCGCGCAAGGGATGAACGTGCGAATCGGGCGCTACATCTCGCTGCCGGATATCGAGGCGCAGCTGGCGGTGAACAACTACACCTACAGTCACTCGCTGCTCTACAGCTTCGATGCGTACACGCAGACCGGTATTAACGCCACCATTAAGCTGAGTGATCGTTGGATGGTTCAGGTTGGCGTATCGGCCGGAAACGACGTCGCACCATGGACTAAAGATGCGAAAGCCACGCTGAACGTATGCGGCGGATACACCTGGGCGGATGGGGGCGATAACATTTATCTCTGCGCCAATTCGATCAATGATGGCAAATACGCTTACAACAATGTGCAGGCGTATTACGCGACCTGGTATCACAAATTCGGGCATACCTCATGGCATACCGCTACGGAAGCCTGGTACATGTACGAAAAAGATGTGCCAAGTATTTTTGGGACGGTGCCGACCGAGACCAATGGAAATGGCGCCTGGTGCCCAGCCGGCCAACAGACTTGCTACGCGCCGGAGTTTGCCATCGTCAACTACGTGGAGAAACAGGTCTCTAAATCAGATTTTTTCACAATTCGAAATGAGTTTTTCAACGACATCCGAGGGCAGCGTACGGGATACCAGAACAAGTATTCCGAGCACCTGATCGGCTGGAGCCACTTCATCGGCAGCACGGTGATTTTGCGGCCGGAACTGCGTTATGAGCACGCCTACGACAACCCGGCCTACGATAGCGGAACGAAGCGAAGCCAGTTTGTGTTTGCGGCAGACGCAATTTTCCGGTTTTGAGGCGGCCCTTGAAAAAAATTCCAAAAGATCTGCTGCGGCTTGCCGGACTGCTGATCGTTATACTGCTCGGGGTGAATGCCTTTCACGAAAACGAGGCGCGCTTGTGGCCGATGATGCGCGCTTTAAGCGGCTGCCTGTTTTACTTACTGATGGTAAGACCTAAAACTGGAAGTGTAAACCGAACTGCATCTGGCGCATCGGGACCAGGATGGCGGTGATTTGCCCCGCGCCGCTTGAATCGATTTGGCTGGCGGGATTGGCTAAGTTTACGTGATTGAATACGTTGAAAGCGTCCGCCCGCAATTCGAATTTGAAGCGTTCACTCAGCAGCAGGTTCTTAGAGAGAGAAAGATCGGACTCCCAGAGTTTCGGGCCTCGGAGAGAATCGCGTCCGGCTGTACCTTGCCGGAGTGGTTGTTGCGGTTCGCTATAGGCGGCGACATTGAACCATTGGCTGGCATTCGGGTTGGGCAGGTTTGGGTTCCCGATCAAGTCGGGGCGCAGCTGAGAGAAATCCGGGTCGTTGAGCAGCGGAGCGTTGGCAACCGTTGGCGTGAAGGGGAGGCCTGTTCCGAAGGTATGAACACCGCTCAAACGCCAGCCACCAAGGACAGCATCAGCAATTGCATTGTTGCCGAGCTTCCAGCGGCGATTTCGGCCGACCGGAATCTCGAGGTCATGCGTAAAGGTGATGGTTTGCGTACGGTCCCAGGAAGCGGGACCGTAATCGTTGCGCCCATCATAGACATTTGAAGGAGAATTGCCGGCGCCCTCGGAAGCGTAATCAAGCACCTTGGCCCAGGTGTAAGTGAAGAGGAAATCGATTCCGCGGGAGAACTGCTTTTGCAACCTCGTCTGCAGCGAGTTGTAGTTCGACGTGGAGCAATTGCAGTACTGGACAATACCCTGCGTCAGCCCAAACTCGTTGTAAAACGGACGGCGAGGATCCACGTCGCCGGTACCCGGAACGGCTTGATTGCGATTGAGCGCCTCGAAAAGGTGGCGTCCGACGTTCCCCACGTAGGCGACCTGCATAGCGATAGTAGGGCTGAGTTGCTGCTGGACAGTAAAGTTCCAGAACTCGACCAGCGGAATGCGATAAGAGTTCAGTGGATCCGTGAAATAGTTGATGCCGATTCCGTTTGGAAGTAAGTAACGTCCGTTCGAACCGACGGGCGGGTTCAACGGGGCAGGCGGCCCGTTGAGGAGATTAAAGGGCGCGAAATAAATGTTGGATTGATTTACACTCTGCGGATTCACGATAGGCGGATTGTAGTCGGCGCCCTGTCCAAATACAGAGCCTAGCCCCGCCGGGTTAGCGCTGATTCCAAAGCCGGCGCGAATCACCGTTTTTGGCGCCGCCTGATAAGCGATGCCGAAGCGTGGTTCGTACAACGCATTATAGGCTTTGACCCCAAGATTTAGAGGAATACCTCCTACGCCCGCGACCAGCACTTCGCCGGTAGTTGGATCGAAGCTGCCGGCGCCGCCCGGTTTCGCCGCCGTTTGTGGAAGATAGTCTTCCCAGCGCAGGCCGTAAGTCAAAGTAAGCTTCGGCGTGATGCGCCAGGAATCCTGCGCGTAGAAAAACGTGCGGGTTTGTCGGAGACCCGGGTAATAGTCATAGGCGGTGTAGTAGCGAGCGAACGTGGACGGCAACGCCAGAAGGTAGGAGGCGAGACCCGAACCTGTAGAAGCGTTTCCGCCAGCCGAATTATCGACTCCAAGATCCCCCGTTTCCGAGGCATCAAAGTGAATCTCTCCCGATCGGTGGCTGTCGCTCGGAATGCGTTGTTGCTGAGCGCGGCGGATGTCGGCGCCGAACTTGATGGTGTGATCACCTGCAATCTTGGTCCAATTATTCACCCATTGAAACTGGTTTTCCGTCTCTTTCAGCGGGCAATTACACTGATTTACACCAAGCGCGTAGCCGAAATTGAAACCGCCATTGCCGTCGACGTAAAAAGCAGGCAGACCGCTGGTTGCCTGCGAGCCGGTATTCAGTCCCGGCAAACCTGCATCAGTGGCAGGCGTGGTACCTACATCGTTCGGCTGTACGCGGATGCGGTATCGATAGAAGCCGAACCGCGCGTCGGTAATCAGACTTGGACTGAAGGTATGATCGAGGCCCAGGGCCAGGCTCTGGTTCCTATCTATGGAGTCACCCGAAAAGTTGAAGGCACTGGGGCCGCCGCCGGCGTCACCAAAGGCCGCGGGCGAGTAGTTATTGAAATTCGCCAGTGTGTAGCGACCAAAGATATGAGTATTGGCGCTCAAACTGTAATCGACACGTCCATTGTATTGATCGGTGTCGAAGCGTTGCACACCCTCGGTGATGAAGTTATTGAAAAAACTACTGCCGTTGTTAGGAGAAGGAATCAGAGCCAAAAGCTTCTGCATCGGAGCAGCGACGGGAATAATATTGGGCTGACCATGGACCGTGTAAGCCTCACGGCCAGAACCAGCCATAGGGCCGGAAGTAACCCCGGTATTCGGGTCGAAGACCATGTTGGCGCGCGCAGCCGTGGTACCGCCTTCGGTTGTTGGCACCATTTCAGGATTTGCGCAAGGCGTCGGTGACGTGGTTTTGTCGGCACAGATGTAGTTACCCAGCAGCGCAGAAAGATCGCCGTTGCGCTCGGCAGCCGTCGGGACGGTCGTGAGGATCGACCCGCCGGTACGGCGCCGGGTCCCCTGGTAATCGAAAAATCCGAAAAGCTTGTCTTTGATGATCGGCGCGCCGACAGTTCCACCAAACTGATTCCAGCGGAGGGGCGGATTCAGCTGCGTGAACGGGTCGGTGGCGTTGGT